>CAZSXY010000170.1:4669-6693 GCA_964611395.1 uncultured Anaerolineaceae bacterium
CACCAGCCGCCGGTGATTGCCCGTGTGGCGAGCGACCGGCTGGTGCTGGACCCCCGCACAGTGTTACCCGGACAGGATGATAGTGTGCTCGCTGCGTTGAAAGAGCTTTAGAGATGCATGTTATTGGAACCGCCGGACATGTCGATCACGGTAAATCGACGCTGACCCACGCCCTGACCGGCATTAACCCGGATCGCCTCGAAGAGGAACAGCGGCGCGAGATGACGATTGATATCGGGTTCGCCTGGCTCGACCTGCCTAACGGCGAACGGGTAGGTATCGTGGATGTGCCAGGCCATCGCGATTTCATCGAGAACATGCTCGCGGGCGTTGGGGGGATTGACGCGGCCATGTTGGTTATCGCTGCCGACGAAGGAGTGATGCCGCAAACGCGCGAGCATCTGGCTATTCTGGATTTGCTGGCCGTCCCCACCGGTCTGATCGCGCTCACCAAGATTGATGTGGTGGATGACCCGGACTGGTTGGAACTGGTGCAGTTGGACATCATGGAGACGATTCAGGGGACGGTGCTGGACGGCAAGCCAATTGTGCCCGTGTCGGCCCGTACAGGGGAAGGCCTCGATGCGCTTGTCGCGGCCTTGACCGACATGCTGACTCGGCAACCGGCGCGTGCCGACATCGGCAATCCCCGTTTGCCCATCGACCGCGTATTTACGATCAGCGGCTTCGGCGTGGTGGTCACCGGCACGCTGCTGGATGGTTCGCTGTCGGTAGGGCAGGAGGTCGATATTCAACCGGCGGGTGTTCGGGCACGGGTGCGGGGTTTGCAGTCTCACGAAGAAGCAATTGACCATGCGCTCCCCGGCAGACGGCTTGCCGTGAACCTGCGCGGCGTGGACAAGGCGCATATCAAACGCGGGGATGTGCTTGGGCTGCCCGACGCCTGGCATCCCACCACGCTGATCGATGCCTGGCTGCGTTACCTGCCAGGCGCGAACCTGCCGCTTGAGCACAATGCTCCGATCAAGTTTTTTGTGGGCGCTGCAGAAGTCATGGGGCGCGTGCGTGTTCTTGATCGTGAGCGCGTATTGCCGGGCGACGAAGCCTGGATACAGCTTCGCCTGGAGCACCCCGTTGTTGCCACGCATGGCGATCGCTATATTCTCCGGCGGGCGTCTCCACCGGAAACGATCGGCGGCGGCATCATTCTCGATACCGCGCCGGGCCGTCGATGGAAGCGCTTCAAACCCGAAGTGATTGAACGTCTGCAGACGCTTCTTCGCGGTAACCCGCTTCAGGTGGCGCTGCTCGATTTAGCTCGCCAGCCCAAACCGGTCACAGTGCGTGAAGCGGGGCTTTCGCCGGACGATCTGAGCGCGGCGCTGGCCGGCGGACACCTGCTCGCATTGGGCGACGGACAGTGGATCATTCACGAACAGAGCTGGCAGCGGATCGTGGAACGCGTTGAGCGGGTTCTTGGCGTCTTCCACCGGGAGGAGCCGCTTCGCACAGGAATGCCCCGTGAAGCGCTGCGGGGGCGGCTGCGGTTAGACCCTGATGCTTTCGAGGCGGTTCTCGCGCAATTGGTGGCAGGCAACCACCTTGCAGTGGCCGCGAATGGCGCGTTGCGTCTCCCCTCCCACGACGTGCGATACACGGGCGCACAGCAGGAAGCGATCAAGCGGCTTATGCGCGAGTTCGAACGCTCGCCCCACACGCCCCCAACAGCCGGGCAAGCCCGCGAGATTGTATCGGATGATGTGCTCACCAGCCTGGTCGAGCGAGGTGATCTCGTGCGAATCAGCGACGATGTGCTGCTGACGCCTGACACACTGCGTCGCTGGCTGGATTTTGCGCGGGAAACACTCGAACAAGGCAAACCGCTTACGGTCGCCATTGTGCGGGATCGTTTTCAAACGACGCGGCGCTATGCTCTCGATTTTCTGGAGCGATTGGATGCTTTGGGGATCACCAGGCGCAAGGGCGATGAACGCGTGCTGGCATCCGGTCACTGGGAGCGCATGTTTTAACGCTCCCAGCGCCCGGCTGGTGGAACTGGGACG
>CAZSXY010000171.1:0-3920 GCA_964611395.1 uncultured Anaerolineaceae bacterium
GCGAGCGGTTCGACATTCCCGCCCCCGAAACGCTGGTCTTCGTGAGCTGGTTTGCGGGCGGTGAGGTCTTCCGCAGCGGGTGCACCTTCCGGCGTGGGCGGGGCAAAATCTTCTACTTCCGACCCGGCCACGAGACGTACCCGATCTATTACCAGCCGGAAGTCCAGCAGATCATCGCCAACGCGGTGCAGTGGGCCGCGCCGGATGCCGTCGAGCCGCAGGCGTTCGGCCACCGCCCGCAGCCGTTGGAGCCGTTGGGGTAGGTTTTGACACGTGTGAGATGTGAAGAGCATGTGGAAATGGTTTTCATCCCTACTCAGGTATCAAGTCCAAAACCTTACGCCGAAGGGACTTATTGTATACTTTTTGGGATATTATATTTATTATCTCAATAATACTTTTTAATCCGTTAAATAGTGTATTTCTATATTGTTCTATTGGAATGTCATCGCTAATTTCTCTAGGATGTATTAATGTATTACGAAGATCTTTAATTTCTGAGAAGTATGACCATCGCTTGTCACTGCCTACATCAAAAGATAGATTTGCCGGAAATTTCGTTAGGAGAAATTTAACTTTATCTTCAATAGAGAAATATCGTGTTTTTTCGCGCACTTTTCCTTTTTGTGCATCGAATATAATTTCTTTATCATTCAGAAAAGCAATTTCTTGATCTGACAATAATTTATCGGAGACTAAAAAGCCTGTTGCTAAATAGTTAACATATGCCTCGGCCGCACTAAGTGTACAAAATACAGCAACTCTATAATAACGTTTCGCTAGCTGCTCGTTATTTCGGTTTGCTTCAGCCATATCATAGAATTCCTTGGCGTCAACGAGATAATCTTCAAACATGATCAAATTCTCTCCAACGCCTTATCCGCTTGATGTCTAGCTAGTTTTGCCTCATACGATTGGATAGCAGCATTCGCGAGTTTCTTAGTAATAACTTTTTTCTTGGCTTTTGTTGCTAGTACTATAAAAACTTCTAACACGCGCCCCAGCTCTTTGCTATTGCTTCGCGTACCAAGTCCGCGATAAGTGTCTGGGTCCATGCCTTTCAAGCGAGCCTCAGATAACACTTTAGCCTGCAAAGGATCATCTGGTTCATCCACAGAATCGGGTAACCCATAAAGAGCATCCAGGTATTCCTGATTTTGCTGGAACAGTCCAGCCGCATATCCCCATGCTGCTACCACTGCATGAGAAAAGGCTCTTCGTGCAAACTCCGCATAATTATCAAAATCTCTTTGCTGAATTCGCATACGTTGAGTTTCGTGTAGCCTGGCAAATTGCCTGCCCATTTCCAGGAAATTAGAATCTTCCCAAGTAATACTCTTTCGTATCTTTTCATATTCCTCATCAAGCCCACCGGATTTACAAATTATAGGCTGATGAAAATCATCGAAATCCGCCTGTAGCCCTCTGAAATAATTAGTGACGAGAGTGCGAGCAATACGTACAGTAGGAACGTCTGGTTTTCTACGATCAGCGAAGTCTTGTCCAGGCTGCAATAGTCCGACGTTTTGACACCAATCTCTCAAATTCGGACCTATCATCTGTTCTTGCATTCTATCTAACAAATCATTAGGTACTGCAATGGATGTGTTATTAACGGTAGCAATCTCGACTTTTTGCTCCCTTGTTAAACCGAAATCCACTCTTACCCCGTGATTCACCGAAACCCCATCTTCTCGATACGCTTTGGAAATTGCCTGTATCCTATGCTGCCCCCCATATATCTTCAGAGGTTTTTTGGGACGATACGATGTATCAAATTCGATGACTATATCTTCAAAGCTTCTACCTTCGCGAGCATCAGCTTCCATTTGTTTGTAAGCTGTCTTATCTTCAACGATTTCCCTGTTCAGCTTGTAGATAATATCATCTTCAGGTTGGTCCAGCGTGGCTTCCAAATCGCTGCAGTCGCTTAATGTTTTTCCCTCTAAGTGGCATGTTATGTACCACGTTTGACTCTTCTGATCATGATGTACGATTATTGGAATACCCCGCCTTGTCTCGTAAGGGGTAAACTTATCAAAAAATTCATCGATTAACTTCCTGCCCAAGTTGGTTTTCTCAAGAATGATATAGTCATCCATATTAAATCCAATCCCACTGATGCGATTCTGTGATTTTTCGCGTACAACCGCCGATTCCTATCCGGGAGCACCATAATCTATATTGAGTATATTAACGCTGCGCTGGAAAGTCAAAATCAACCGCTGACGGATAAGGCGATCAGCAATTCCAAATAGGGTTTACCGTTTTCTTGCTCAACTTTTGGCCTCAATCACTCCCCACCACCCCCGGCTCCGCATCAGGCGGCAGGGTGACGGTGCGCTCGCCGGGGAAGGTGATCACCGTCTCGGCGTCGCTGCGGGTGATGCGCACGCCGTGCTGCGTCCAGGTCATCGTTTCGCCGTTGAAGGCGAACGGTTCGATGATGGCCACGCGCTCCGCATCCAGCACGAACGCGCCGAACAACCGCGCAAACCAGCCGAGCGATACAACGCCCAGGATCGAGTCAACCTCGCCTATACCCGCGCCGGTATCCGCGTTATAGAGCGAACGGAACGTTGTGTCATTGGACAGGCTGCGGATTTGCGCCGCCAGCACGCGCCGGAACAAGTCCGCCGACTCGCGGCGATACCCTCGTTCCAGCAGCGCCAGCCCAAGCCGCGCGTTCCAGTCCGGCCACATGCCGCCGCAGCCATTCCGCATGGTGGCGTCATAGTGTGGAGCGCTTGCCGGGCAACCGGACACGCCGAATTCGCGCCAGTAGTGGGCCGGATCGGTGAGGTGAGCGACCATGCGGCGGGCGCGTTCCTCGTCCAATACGCCCGACCACAACGGCATGAACAGCGCCTGGTCGTGCGCCGACAGGTCGACCGTCCGCGCCTCCACTTTGAAGACGCGGCTCAGCCCCTCAAAGCGCAAATAGGTGATCGCGCGCCAGACGGTGCGGGTCGTGGCGGCTCCGCTACCGCGATACCAGTCGAAAGCCCCGGCGGGAATCTGCTCGTTGGTGGCGTTTCCGGCGGCGTCGATGCCTTCGATGGAGCAGGACAGGGCGGGTTTGCGGCTCGAACCCCCGGTGGCCCGCACGATCAGGCGGCCCGGCTGCACGAGCGTCACGCGATCGCGCAGCGCGTCATCGCCTTTGCCGGCAAACACGATCTCCCCGGTGGGGCACACGTGCGTGTCGCGGTCACGGTAGAAAAACGCGCCCTGTTCCGCGTTCCAAAAGGCGTCCAGGGCTGCGGTTAGGGCGTCAAAACGCGGCTTGATCGCGCGGGCCACGTCTTCGCGTGCCAGGATTTTGCAGATGCCGAGCAGGGTACGCGCCTCGCGCACCAGGTAGGCAAGCAAGTCCGGCGCTTCGATGGTGGTGATATCCACGCCCTGGCCCCGCCGGTGCTGCCCGGCGAGGGCAGGCCCTTCGGCAAAGGCTCCTTGCCCGCTCACGCTCCATTCTGGCACGCCGTCGCCGTCTGCGTCCACGTCCGGGTGAAACCAGCGCGCGAAGAACGCCGCGAGCGGTTCCAGGCACGCCGCCAGAAAGTCGCGGTCGCGGGTGAAGGTGTACACTTCGTAGGCGAGTGTCGCCAGCAATGGGGGCGCAAGCACACCGGCCCGCTGTCCGCCGAGACCGGGCCGGGCGTCGATCCAGCCATCCGCGTGCTGGACGGCGCAGAAGTTACGCACGATTCCCTGCGCCAGCTCCGGCGCGGCGAGCGCGACCGTCCCCGCGATTGCCAGCGCGTCGGGCAACGCCTGCCCGCCCCAGGGATGCGCGAAGCCGCCCCCGTGGGCGCTGCTGACGGCGTAGCCCTGGTTCGGGCGGCGGGACAGCACGAAGGACGGGTGCGGCAGGTGACCGGTCGCTGCCAGGAAGCTGCGCAGAACAAGCTGCTGGC
>CAZSXY010000171.1:4020-6546 GCA_964611395.1 uncultured Anaerolineaceae bacterium
GGGTGCGGCAGGTGACCGGTCGCTGCCAGGAAGCTGCGCAGAACAAGCTGCTGGCTCCAGGCGAGCGCAAGGTCCCAGTCCGGATGCCCCGTTTCGACCTGCGGCGCGATTTCCAACTGCCGCTCGATGGTCGCGATGTGGTGATCCCAGTCTTCCTGAGCCAGCCAGCGATGGGCCAGCCGCAGGCTCGCATCACGATCCGGCAGCGAGGCCAGCGTCCAGCGGAATGCAACCGATTCGCCCGGTGGCACGTTTTGGGAATGGCTCAGCCGGGCCGATGCGCTCGATCCCTGCGCGTCATCGAGCAGCAGCACCGGTTGCAGGTGCGGCAGCTGCCCCATCTGGAGCGCGACCTGCCCGCTGTCCAGCGTGAGAAACAGCATGGGCAGCGTCTCCCGCTCGCGTGCCATCTGCGGGCTGAGATCGAGGCGCACGGTTTGGGGCTGTTCGCCCGTGTTGCGCACGACAAAGCGCCCGCCGACCGCCTGCGATTCCATCGTCCAGAACTCAATCGTGAGAGCCAGTGCCGGAGTCAGGTCGGCGTGCAGGCGCAGGTAGTCCGGCGCGAACGCGACCAACACCGGCGGCGCGTGATATGCCTGCGCTTCGAGCACCTGCCGCCGCCCGACAATCCACACCGGCACGATGCGCGCCAGTCCGACGCGCCCGCCGTAGCGCGTTTCCAGGCTGACCGCCGGTTCGTCCGGCGCGCCCAGGTGAAGCTGCCAGACCTGGTCATCCTCATAAACGGTGCGCCCGGATCGCGCGTCGGCGGCGATGCGGGGGGCCATCGGGTCGCTATAGGTCAGGTGCCATTCGCGCATGAGATTCCTCGTCAGTTCCGTTCCGAGTGAAGGTCGTTCCCTCTAACCATATTACGGATCAGGGTGTGACGAAAGCGCGTTCGTGCATTTGTCGGCGAACTGTCAGGCAGCGGGGAGCAAAGCGACAGGCAGGCGCATGAAGCGGCCTGCCTGCGGGTGGTTCAAGCGGTGATCGATGCCAGTGCGTGTTATGGGGCGGCGGTCATGCGCCAGGTTCCGCCCAGGCAGTCGCCGCGAATGTCGCTCTCGAAGAACGAGATGCTCTCATCATAGAGCGTGGTCAGGCGGTGCTCGCCGGGGCCGGGGAAGTATTGCCCGTCCTGCACGTAGCCGCCGGCGACGTAGGTGTACTGGCTGGTTAGCTCGAACTCCGGCGTGAGCGCCCAGCCGAGCGCGTCTTTCAGTTCCGCGTGACTGCGCCACAGCTTGCCGAAGCCGCGCCGTGGCTGGTACATGCCTTCCGGCGGGATCAGGCTCTCGTCGATCTCCGGTTCGCCTTCCTGGAAGGTGTCGTTGTAGCAGAACCAGTCGCCGCCGGGGGTATCCGGGGACGCACTGACCATCACCCAGATTTGCCGCGTGTGGCGAATCCAGAACATGCGCCCGTGCTCGAAGACCTGCTCGGCAAGCTGCACCTCGGCGACGGCGTCGGTGGGGAAGATGTCCGGGCGCGGCGTGGCCGAGGGGGCAGGGGGCGGTTCCGGCGTATCAGTTTCGGGGGCTGCTTCCGTCGGTGAGATGGCAGTCGGCTGCGGCTCAGCCGTTGCGTCCGCCGTCGCTGTGACCGGCGGTTCGGGCGTTTCAGTTTCGGGTGTCGGAGACACGACGATCACAATTTGGGTCGGCGGCGGGTCATCGCCACAGGCCGCCAGGATCAACGCGGCTGCCACCAGGGCAAACACCATCGCGTATGTGCGCATACAGGTTACTCCAATGATTTCAAGTCTTCATCAATGAAAGACGCCCCCGATTGTAGCAAAGCGAAGGGGCGCTGCAAAGCGCGATTCGCCGACCAGTGGGCAGGCGTCAGCCGATAGGTGGTCGGGCGGTGCGCTCAGCGATCCTCTTCGAAGGTGATGGCCTGGTACGTCTCGACCTGGATCGCCGGGTCGCGCCACGCATCCGGCTCGCAGCCCATTTTTTGCGCCAGCAGGCTGAGGAACACGCGCGGGTCGGGGTGGCTTTCCCATACGCGGGGCAGGAACGTCGCGCGACGGTCGCCCAACCGCAGCGTGACCCCGTCCACGCCGGGATGCAGCTTGCGCAGCAGGTCGTCCGGCCCGTTGAAGGCGAGCGGTTGCGAGGGCGTCAGCACGCTGATCTCGATGTGCAGGTTGGGCACTTCCGGAGCCTGCACCGGCGGGAAGCGCGGATCGTAGAAGGCGGTCTGCACCGTCATGTGCACCACCTCTTCGGCGAGCGGGCGGCGTGCCACCAGCGTGCCGATGCACCCGCGCAGCGATCCATCGGCGCGGCGCTGCAGCGTGATGAAACAGCCCCGTTCTTCGACCAGGGCAGGTGGCAGCACCGCATGATCGACGGCGGGCGGGGCCTGGTTGGTGGTGATGCGCTCCAATGTCTCGCGGGACAGGGCGAGCAGCAGGCGTTGTTCTTCAGGCGTGTAGGTGTCGCGTGCGGTCATGCGATCCCCTCTCAGCTTGGCCGGTGAGTGAGTGATGCCTCCAGTATAGCGCGAATCCGG
>CAZSXY010000172.1:0-6310 GCA_964611395.1 uncultured Anaerolineaceae bacterium
ACCTCGCCATGCGCAATCGATCCGCCGGTCTGCGGGCAGCGATCTTCGACGGCGTGCAGATCTTCGCCGCACGCAATGATCAACACCGTCGTATCGCCCACGTGAACGGTTTTCTTCCCCCGGGCCGGGACTTCGTCCAGCGAGCACGCGAGCACATAGCCTTCGGGAAGCGTTGCTGCGGTTTTTGTATTCATCGTCTATCCCTCCACACGACCTGACAACAGGACGAACGGAGAGACTTGGTGCGCCGGATCGCGCAGCAAGCGGGGTTGATACCCTACTTTCATTATACAATAATCGCTCCCCCGTTCTGACAACAAACTACTATTGTCAGCCATGCGGGCCACGGGTAAGATATGCTCCGGAAAAACAGTGGGCTGGCGTGGCTCCTTGCGATAAAATCAGCAGTGTTTCAGATGATTCTGAACGCCCTAAATTCCGGAGTATAACTACATGGCCTTTGCCGACCTGCGCGAGTTCATCGCGCGTCTGGAAGCCGCAGGCGAACTGATCCGCATCACAACACCCGTCAGCCCGCACCTTGAAATCACCGCGATCACCGACCGCATCAGCAAGGGGCCGGACGACCGCAACAAGGCATTGCTCTTTGAAAACGTCGAGGGTAGCGCCATGCCGGTGCTGATCAACGCTTTCGGGTCGGCGCGGCGTATGGCGCTGGCGCTCGGCGTTGACGACCTCGACGATCTGCACCGGAACCTCGCCCACATCATCGACCCCAAACTACCCCAGGGCATGAGCGCGCTGATGAAGCGCGGCAGCGAGTTGTTGGGCGTGCTGCGCAGCATCGGGTTGGGGCCAAACCGCGTGCGCCGCGCCCCCTGCCAGGATGTTGTGATCACCGACTCCCCGTCGCTCGATGTGCTGCCGCTTCTGACCTGCTGGCCGGACGACGGCGGGCCGTATATCACCCTGCCGCAGGTCATCACCCGCGACCCGGTGACGGGCGCGCGCAATGTGGGCATGTATCGCCTGCAAAAATTTGACGAGCAGACGCTGGGCATGCACTGGCAGCGTCACAAAGGCGGGGCCGACCACGAACGCGAAGCCCTCGACCGGCAGCAACACCGCATCCCGTGCGCGATTGTCCTCGGCGGCGATCCGGCGCAGATGTGGTGCAGTTCCGCGCCACTGCCGCCGGGCATCGACGAGTACCTGCTGGCAAGCTGGCTACGCCGGAAGCCGGTACCTTTCGTCTCCTGCGTGACGCAAGACCTCGAAGTGCCCGCCAACGCCGAGATCGTGATTGAAGGGTACGTCGACCTGAGCGAGCGTCGCCCGGAAGGTCCATTCGGCGATCACACCGGCTTTTACACGCCGCCAGACCTGTTCCCGGTCTTCCACGTGACGGCCATCACGCACCGAAAGGACGCGATCTACCCGACAACCGTCGTGGGCAAGCCGCCGATGGAAGATTACTGGATGGGCAAGGCCACCGAGCGGCTGTTCCTGCCGTTGATGCAGTTGTTCCTCGGCGAAATTGTGGATGTGAACATGCCCGCCGAAGGCGTGTTCCACAACCTGATCATCGTCAGCATCAAGCCACGCTATCCAGGCCACGCGCAAAAGGTCATGTACGGGTTGTGGGGGCTGGGCCTGATGATGCTGGCCAAGGCCATCGTCGTCGTGGATGAGGCTATTGACGTCCACGACCTGAACGCCGTCGCCCGATGCGTGATGGAAAACGTCGACTGGCGGCGCGATGTGACGCTGGTCGATGGCCCGGTTGACCAGCTCGATCATTCGGCCATCCAGGACTCGTATGGTGGTAAGATCGGGATAGATGCCACGCGCAAACCGGATCGTGAGGCGCTGCGTGACTGCATCTCGGTCGCAGGCGAGCGCATCACGGCCTTGATCGGCGACAACTGGCACTGCCCGCTGGACGGCGTGCTGATCGCCGGTGTGGATAAGACCAGGCGACCGGTGCGGGACGTGTTCGGGGCGCTGTGGGCGATCTGCCCGGACACCAACTTGATCGTGCTCGACCACCACGTGAATGTGCGCAACCTGTCGGATGTCGCGTGGCGCGTGCTGGGTAACGTGGACTGGCAACACGACATCATGATCAACACTGGCCCGGTCGATCACTTCGCCACGCCAGATGTGCCGCGCGGCCAGATCGCCATCGACGCGACGGCGAAAGGCCCGGGCGATGGGCATCCACGCGGCTGGCCGCAAGAGATCGTCATGAGCGAAGATATTGCGCGGCTGGTAGACGAAAAGTGGGAGCAGTACGGGATATAACCGCGCCCCCTCCCCTGGCAATGCGAGTGTTGGAGCGGAGCAACCAACGAGAGACAGGCATGGGATCATCGACACGACGGGCACAGGACGCCGCACGGGATCGCGGCCTGACACCGGGAACCTTCGCGTACAAATCGCGCGTGTTCCTCGACCTGGTGCGCTTCGAACACACGGTGTTCGCGCTGCCGTTCGCTTATATCGGGATGGTGCTGGCGGCGGGCGGGTTGCCGACGCTGTGGCAGTTCATTTGGGTATCGATGGCAATGGCCGCCGCCCGGACGCTGGCGTTTGCCGTGAATCGCCTGGCCGACCGCGCCTATGACGCGACCAACCCGCGCACCATGAATCGCCCGACCGTCACCGGCGCTATCGACGCGCGGACGGTGCAGTTCTACGCGGGGGTGTCGCTGGTGGTGTTGCTCGCCGCCGCCGCGCTGCTCGATCCGCTGGCGCTGAAACTCGCGCCGGTCGCGGTGCTGTTTTTGGTGGGCTATAGCTTCACCAAGCGCTTTACGGTGATGTCGCACTGGGTGCTGGGCTTCACCGATGCGCTGGCCGTCGGCGGTGGCTGGATCGCCGTGCGCGGCTCGTTCTTCGCGCCGGAAGACCTGCCCGCGTGGTTGTTGATCGGCGCGGTGATGTTCTGGATCGCCGGGTTTGACCTGATCTATGCCTGCCAGGACGTGGAACACGACCGCCGGGAAGGGTTGCATGCCTGGCCTGCCCGTTATGGGATCGCCAGCGCGTTGCGATTGGCCAGACTGAACCATGCTGTGTTCATGATCACCCTGGTGCTGGCCGGGCTGAGCGTGCCGCTGGCATGGCCGTACTTCCTGGCGGCGGCGCTGGCGGGGATGATGCTGGCTTACGAACACGCGCTGGTCTCGCCGGACGACCTCAGCCGCGTGAATGTGGCATTCTTCAACATGAACTCGTATATCGCGATCACGTTGTTCGCCGGGACGTTGCTCGCGGTGATGCTGTAGCGATCAGCGGTGAGCACTCAGCCCGCGCTGGCCGAATGCTCACCGCTGATGGCCCCGTGCCATCACAAACCGGATGTTTCTACAAGGAGAACCTACATACTATGCGCAAAGTTATCGTTTCACTGGTATTGATCGCAGTGCTTTTCGTCGTCACCGCCGCGCCCCTGATGGAGCGTGTCGAAGCCCACGACGAACTCAAGCTGAAAGTCGCGGTGCTGCCTATCCTGGATGTGCTACCGGCGTTCGTCGCGGAGCAAGCCGGGTATTTTGCCGACGCGGGCCTTGAGGTCGAGCTGATTCCGGTCAGCAGCGCGTTAGAGCGCGACCAACTGCTCATGGCCAGTGCGATCGATGGCATGCTGGCCGACCTGCAAAGCATCGCCATCTTCAACCAGGACGAACCGTTCTTGCAGATCGTGGCACAAGCCCGCCGCGCCTATGAAGATGCGCCCATGTTCCGCGTGCTGGCCGCGCCGCGCAGCAACATCACGCTGCCCGCCGAAGCCGCCAACTTCGAGATCGCCATCAGCGAGAACACGATCATCCACTACATCACCCAACGCATGATGGAAGACGCGGGTGTGAGCGCCGCCGACCTCAAATTCCGCCCAGAGCCGAACATTCCGGTGCGCTTCCAACTGTTGATGGAAGGCCAGATCAAGGTCGCCACCCTGCCCGATCCACTGGCGCAGGCGGCGGTTGTCGCCGGTGCGATCCTGATCGCCGATGATACGGCCCTGGTGGAGCAGGAATTCAGCCAGAGCATACTGGCATTCCGCGTCAGCGCCATCGAAGAGCATCCCGAAGCGATCGAAGCCTTCCTGGCCGCGTGGATGCGCGCTGCCGAGGACATCAACGCCGCGCCGGACGCCTACCGCGACCTGTGGCTGGAAAAAACCAACGTGCCGGACAGCGTGAAGGACAGCTACGTGCTGCCGCCGTTCCCGGTCTACGCCATCACGCAAGAACTGGCGTGGGACGACACCGTCGCGTGGATGGAAGCGCTGGACATCGTCGATAGCGCCGCCAGCTACGAGGACAGCGTTAACAATTCGTTCCTGGAGGCCATCGCGCCGGTGGACGGAGCACCGGATACGGCGTTGGGCGAGCAGCTTTTCGCCTCGCTGGGCTGCGCGGGCTGCCACTCGCTCGACGGCACGCCCGGTGCCGGGCCATCGCTGGCGGGGCTGGCCAGCCGCGCGGGTGAAACCGTTGACGGGCAGAGCGCCGGGGATTACCTCCGGCTGGCGCTTGTCGATCCCGGTGTGTTCGTTGCCGAGGGCTTCGCCCCGATCATGCCCGCCTACGACACGCTGAGCGACGACGACCTGGATGCCCTGGTCGGCTATCTCATGACTCTGGACTAGAGCACAGGCCTGACTTATGCTGCGTGGGGGTAAACCTCCGTGTTCCCCTACGCAGCACCGGTTTTGACCGGAATCCGGCAAACCGACCGGCCTGATATGTGAGCGCCATGATCACCATCGAAAACCTGACCTTTCGCTACGGGCCGCGTAGCACACCCGTGTTCGACCGCTTCACCTGGCATGTCGCGCCGGGCGAGGCGTGGTCAATCATCGGGCCGTCGGGCTGCGGCAAGACCACGCTGCTGATGCTGATCGCGGGGCTGCGGCGGGCGACCGCCGGAATCATTCGCGTGGGAGATACGATCATCCAGCGTCCCCGCCCCGAAACGGGCCTGATCCTGCAAGATTATGGGTTGCTGCCCTGGGCGACGGTGTGGGATAACGTGGCGCTGGGACTGCGCGTGCGCCGCTTCTACGGGCCAGACGGCAAACATGCCCCCCGCAGCGAACCACCGCCTTCCCGCAAAGAAGCCCGCGCCAGTGTCGAGCACTGGCTCAAGCGGCTTAATATCTACGAGCAACGGAACAAATACCCCGGCGCAATCAGCGGCGGGCAGCGGCAGCGGACGGCCATCGCACGCACCCTGGCGCTGCAACCGGATTTACTACTGATGGACGAGCCGTTCAGCAGCCTGGACGCTCCCACCCGCGAAGACCTGCAAAACCTGATCCTGCGGCTGCGTGAGGAGATGCGCCTGACCAGCGTGATCGTAACGCACGCCATCGAAGAAGCCGCTATCCTGGGGCGTAAAATCCTGGTGCTGGGCGAGCCGCCGAACACTGCGCCGGTCATGGTAGACAATCCCGGCGCAGATGCGCCCGACTATCGCCGCACAACCGAGTTTTTGGACAAATGCAACGAGCTACGCAAGCTGATGGGGCTGATCCGGTCATGACCACGCCCGGCCAGCCAACGATTTTTGCCCCCAATGGCATCATGCGCGAAGCCGCGTGGACGCTGGCCGCACGCCTGCTCAACCTGGCGCTGGCGCTGGCGATCTTCCTCGCGTGCTGGACGGCGCTGGCCGCCTATTTGCAGCGCAACATCATGCCCTACCCCTGGGACGTGCTGCCCGTGTTCGTGGAGGAGATTCAAGGCGACCTGTGGGATCACATGGTCGCCAGCGCAACACGCGTGCTGAAAGCGATCATCGTGGCCACGCTGGTCGCCACGCCGGTCGGCATGGGGCTGGGGCAAATCCGCGTCCTGAACCGGCTCTTCGCCCCGCTGATCGGGCTGGTGCACCCCATTCCCAAGATCGTGTTCTTGCCGGTGATCCTGGTCGTGCTGGGCATCGGCGAAATGTCGAAAGTCTTCCTGATCGCGCTGATCCTGTTCTTCCAGATTCTCGTCGTGGTGCGCGACGAAGCCGCCAGCCTGCGCCCGGAGTTGATCCAGTCGGTGCGCTCGCTGGGCGCGGGGCGGCGGGCGTTGTTCCGCTTTGTATACCTGCCCGCGTCGCTGCCCGCCGTGCTGACCGCGCTGCGCGTGTCGGTGGGAACGTCCATTGCGGTGTTGTTCATCGCCGAGCAGTACTCCACGCGGCAGGGACTCGGCTACTACATCGTCACGCTGACGTGGCAGCGCCTGCGCTACGAGAAGATGTACGCGGGCATTCTGGCGATGTCACTGTTGGGATTGCTGCTCTATGTGGTCGTGGACGTGTTGGAGCGGGTTGTTGGGCGCTGGCG
>CAZSXY010000173.1:0-6097 GCA_964611395.1 uncultured Anaerolineaceae bacterium
AAGGTCGCGCATATTGCCGGTGAAATGGGCCAGGAACACGGCCCACGCCCGCACCTCATCGACCGTAATCGCTTCCCGCAACGGCAAGCGGGGCGGCTCAAGCCCCAGGTACGGCGGCGCATCGTAGGCGTCAATGGCCTGGTGCGCCTGGCAGCGCGAGCATGATGCCATCAGTTGCCATGCGGAGCCGCGACGCCATACAACGCGCACATCCTCCGCGTGGTAGGATGTGCCACAGATCATACAGACGAAGTGTCGCGTAACGAAGGCGATCAGATCGCTGGCCGTGCCGGTGTCCTGCGTATGGCGTGGCATGCCTGTGAGCCGCGTGCTAGGCGGTCTACTCAGCCGCCTCTTCTGCATCGACTGCCGCTTCGGTTGCTTCGGCAGCTTCGCCAGCCGTCTCGGCCTCAGCCGCCTCGACGTCGGTCGTTGCTTCTTCGCTCTCGACCTCTTCGGCGGCCTGCTGCTCGGCCAGGCTATCGACCATCTCGCCGCGCAGGTATGCTTCGACCTCTTCTTCGCGCACGATCACGACCTTGACCACGGGCGAGATGTTGGCGGCGATACGCACCGGAACTTCGTGCACGCCCAGTTCGCGCAGCGGGCGCTCGCTGATGCGGCGGCGGTTGATGTCCACGCCGGTCTCTTCCAGCAGCGCGGCGGCAATATCGCGGGTGGTAATCGAGCCGTAGAGCTTGTTGCTCTTGCCGGCCTTGACACCGAAGACCAACTCAACACCGTGAATCTTCTGGGCTGCTTCGTTTTCCAGGCTGCGCAGTTCTTCGCGCCGCTCGACAGACTTTTCGATCAGGGTTTGGTTTTGGCGCAGTGCGCCCGGTGTCGCCTTAACCGCCAAGCCACGAGGGATCAGGTAGTTGCGGGCAAACCCATCGGCCACATCCACCACGTCTCCGGCTACCCCGTGCTTGTAGATATATTCTTTGAGTATGACCTTCATCTTCAGTTTCCTCAACGTTAGCGTTGCAAGGCGCAATCATACCGCAATCCAGGGGCAAAATCTAGGGTTGATTAGCGGCGGCCAGCATGCCGCCACTGCGCCTGTTTTTCACGGCGATGATTTCGGCGATGATGCTCAGCGCCGTTTCTTCCTGCGACTTGCCGCCGATGTCCAGCCCGACCGGAGTGTGGATGGGGGGCAGTTGGCCCAGGTCGAAACCGGCTTCCTGGGCGCGGGCGATGCGCTCGGCATGGCGCTGGCGCTTGCCGATGGCTCCCAGGTAGGCGATGGGACGCCCGGCCAGCGCCCGCAGCATGGCGTCTTCGAAGCGCGGCTCGTGATTCAGCGACACAACATACGTGCGCTCGTTAACGCCGATCTGCCGCACGACCTCCTCCGGCCACGCGGCGATGACCTCGTCCGCGTCCGGGTAGTTGTCCCGCGTGGCGAACGCGGGGCGGGCATCTGTCACCACCGTGCGGAACCCCATGATCCGCGCCATGCGCACCAGCGGCGCGGCAATCGGTTCCGCGCCGAAGATCAACAGCAGGGGCGGCGGCAATTGTGGCTCGAACAGGGCGACGCACCCGTTCGGATACGTGATCGAGGCGGGGTGATCGGACTTGAGCGCCGCGACCGCGTCGGCGACGACGGCAGGGGGTAAGGAAACACTCGCTTCACCGGATGGCGTGACTGCGGCGTGAACCGGTTCGGGGTTGAGCGGCTGGTTCGGGGCGCAATACGTGACCAGGACGCGGTCTTCGTTCGCCGCCAGGTGATCGAGCAGCGTGCGTTCCAGGCGCTCAACCAGCACGTCGATCTGCCCGTCGCAGTTGAGGCCGATTTCGACGAGCGGGTTTTCGACGTGCTTGTAATGGAGCATGAGCGGGTCGCCCCCGGCGATCACGTCCAGCCCGGCCTCGTAAACGTCTGTTTCAACGCACCCGCCGCTGACCGCGCCCAAGAAGCGGTTGCCGGTCGTCATGATCATACGCGCACCGAGGGGCTGGCTCGATGAGCCGCGTATGCGCACAATGGTCGCCACCGCGACACGGTCGCCCGCTTCAAGCCACGCGGCGGCTCGTTTTCTCAGGTCTTCGTTCATGCCTTCCCTGCCTCAGGATGCCGCACCTGCTGCCGTCTGGCAGCACGACTCACGCGCCACGTCCTGCGTTTTCGATCCCGTTGGTCGGGTCAGAGTTGTCAGTTCACAGTGATCGGTGTTCAGTTTTACGCCCGCCCAGGGAGGGGCAACTGCAAACTCATAACTCCCAACTCATAACTATAACGACAGGTTCCCCGCAACCCCAAAAAATTCACGGGGAAGACGACAGGTTGAATTGCGTGCGTTCGGCGGCGGTCAGTTCGCGGACGCGGCAGCAGGCGTTGGCATGGGCGACCAGGTCGCTGGTGGCCTGCCACGTCGACCAGATGCGGGCCGTGCCGTCGGTGCTCGTGGTGACGCTGCGCACGCCGTCCGGCGACCACGCGACGGCTGTCAGTCCGTCTCCGTGTCCCTCAAGCGCCAGTAATTCGTTGCCCGATTGGGCGTCCCATACGCGGGCGGTGCGGTCGTCGCTGGCGGTGATGACCCGCGTGCCGTTGGGCGACCACGCCGCGCCAGTGATCGTGTCGGTGTGCCCGGCCATCGTCACCAACGGATCGCCGGTGTCCGCATCCCAGATACGCGCCAGGCCGTCGTCGCCGGTTGTCAGCAGGCGCGCGCCGTCCGGGGCGGGAATGACGCCGGTCACCGCGCCCGTATGCGCTTCAATGACCTGCATGGATGCGCCGCTTCCGGCATCCCAGACCCGCAGCGTGCCGTCACGCGCAGCGGTGATCAGGCGCGTGCCGTCCGGCGACCAGGTCGCAACCTCGACCGTACCCGTGTGGCCGGTGAGCGCCAGCAATTCGCCGTATGTCTGGCCGGAAGCGTCCCATACCTTCACCGTGCGTCGTGCCGCCGTGACGATTTGCGTTTCGTCGGGCGACCAGGCGGCGGTGGTAATATCGCCGCCGACCCCTTCCAGCACGACCAGCGAGGCTCCGGTGGCCGCGTCCCACACGCGTACGCTCCCGTCGCTCGACCAGGTCAGCACGCGGGAGCCGTCCTCATTCCACCGCGCCCCGTTGACGCGCTCCGTATGGGGCAGAACCAGCAGTTGGGTGCCGTATGTCGCGTCCCAGATACGCGCGGTGGTGTCCCACGACCAGGTGAGCACGTGCGCCTCGTTCGGACTCCACTGTGCGCCGCTCAGCCATGCCTCGTGGCCGGTCAGCATCACCAGGGCATCACCGGTTTTGGCATCCCAGATCTGGGCCGTCTGATCGCGTGACCAGGTCAGCACGCGCGATCCATCGGCGCTCCACACCGCGCCGTTCACCCAATTGTCGTGGCGCAACGTATGCTGATCGTTGCCGGGGCGGGCGTCCCAGGTGCGGGCTGCCGTGTCTGCGCTCGCGGTCAGCAGCCGTTGACCACCCGGCGACCAGGCGACGTCGTTGACGGTGGCGGTATGCCCGCTGGCATTGAACACGACCTGGCCGGTCACGGCATCCCACACATACACGGCATGATCTTGTCCGGCGGTGGCGATCAGGCTTCCGTCGGGCGACCACGCCACGCTTTTCACGCTGTTTGTGTGGCCTTCGAGGACATGTTCTATAGCGCCCGTGCTGGCGTCCCAGATGACGACCGTTTCGTCGGCCCCGGCGGTGGCGATCTGTGAGCCGTCGGGCGACCAGGCGGCGCGATTCACGGCGGCGTCATGCCCGCTGAGTACGGCTTGCTCGACACCGGTCGCTGTATCCCAGACACGAGCCGTCCCGTCGCGGCTGGCGGTCAGCAGCCACTTGCCATCCGGCGACCACGCAACACTGCTCACCCAGTTTTCGTGCCGGGCCAGCGTGAACAACAGCGAGCCATTGGTCGCATTCCAGATAATCGCGGTGCCGTCCACGCTCGCCGTCGCGATGCGTGACCCGTCGGGCGACCAGGCGGCATCGGTTGCCCAGTCGGTGTGCCCCTGCAGCGTGCGCAGCGGCTCGCCCGTGGTGGTATTCCAGACGCGGGCGGTCTTGTCCCAGCTTGCGGTCACGACCTGCGAGCCATCCGGCGACCAGGCAATACTGGAGACGGCCCCGGTGTGCCCGACGAGAGTCAGGGCCTGTTCGCCTGTGTCCGCATCCCAGATAATGGCGGTCATATCGGTGCTGGCCGTCGCGATGTGCGAGCCATCCGGCGACCAGCTCGCGCGGTTGACCGCGTTGGTGTGGCCGCTCAGGATTTGGCGGGCGCGGCTGGCCAGCACGGCTGTGCCCAGGGCGCGGTCGGCCTGCCACACATAGGGGAAATTTTCCAGGGCTTCCAGCGCCAGCAGCACGCCGCGTTCGGGGAAGACGCCGAACAGTTCCAGTTGGGCCTGTGCCGCCAGCCCAATGGCCTGCGCTATGTTGCGCTGCTCTTCGGCGGCGTTCTGCGCGAGGAGCGCGGCGTTGGCGTTGGCGTTGGCTTCCTGGCGGGCATCCTCGGCCTGCACGAACAGCACCAGCGAGAGGATGAGCAACGCGAGGATCACGGTCACGACGGCCCCTATCGCGATGTTGCGTTGGGTGCGCCGGTTTTGGGCGCGGCGACTGGTGCGGATGTAGTCGCTGTGCAGGGAGGTGGGCCGGTTATGATCTTTTTCCAGTCCCTGTTTCAGCCAGGCTTCGGCTTCCTTGAGGGCGTTGCCACTGAGCAGCAGGCTGCGGTCACGCTGGCGGTTTTCCCAGTGCCGGGCACGCACCAACAGGAGCGTATGCTCGCGGGCATAGGCGAGGTCGGTGTCGAGCGCCTGTAGCAGCGCCTCAAGCGCTGCGTCGAAATCGTCTTCTTCGCGGATGTAAATCCAGTTGTGGGCGTTGATCGCCGGGTGCATGCGCTGCTGGTCGGCCTCATCGGTCACTTCGCGGTGCAAGATTGGCATCATCCGCTTGTTGTGCTGGGCGGCGTAATCGATCTCTTTGAAACACGTCACCGAGCGCGCCGAGTCCGGGCTGATGACAAAGACAAAGGCGTCGGCCCCTTCGATCCCGATGCAAATTTCTTTCCACCAGTCTGCCGACAGGGGAATGTCTTCCCAATCGACCCAGGTGTCGCGCCCCCGCGCGGTGAGCGCGTCGTGTACCGCTCGCACGAAGTCTTTGTCTTCACGCGCGTAGGAAATGAACACTTCGCCAGGCATGATCGCCTCCGTTGTGACTCGTAGCGTGCTGGCTCCGGCGGTTTGGCGCAGCCCCACACCGTGTGACTCTATTTTGCCTGTAGCGTGGCTTTTGTGGCAAATTACGCCGGATAGCGGGGGGCTGGAGCACGAAATTGATGAGAACCCTCTAAGAATTGGGGGGATGTTGGCAATTGACACTTTCTGCGCGAAGGCTATAATTTTGCTGTCATGCCAATTGCAATGTGAAGGATGAAATGGACGACACAGTCTTATCTGGCCTGGGCACTGAGGCCCAGGAACCACCATCTACCAACCGTATACGTTTACCCCTCCCGGTAGGCGAATAAGCCGCTTCCTCACCCCTGCTAATCTTTCTCCGCCTCCGAGAGGGTAACACTCAAGGAGGCGTTCTTCATGGAGCCGATCCTGCTTGATGTCATTCTAGCGCAACTGCGTGATGCGCTGGAGCGCGATGATCTGGGCACTGCCGTTGCCATCCTCGAAAAGCTGCGCCCTGCTGATCAGGCCGATGTGTTTGCCGATCTGGATGATGATCTGCAGCGCGATCTACTGCACGAACTCGATCCCGGCGATAGCGCCGATATTCTGGAACGGCTGGACGAGGCCGAAGCGGCTGAGCTGGCCGTCGATCTACCGACCGAGACGTTGGTGCGCATCGTCGATGAAATGGAACCGGACGAGGCCGCCGACCTGCTCGGTGATATTCCCCCCGAACAGGCTCAGGCCGTGCTGGGCGAGTTGGAAGAGCCGGAGGAAATCCGCCCGCTGCTCATGCACCCCGATGACAGCGCCGGCGGGTTGATGACATCGGCTTTTCTGGCCTTGCGCCGCCGCACCACCGTTGCCGATGCGCTAAACGCGATCCGGGAATGGAAGCCGGGCCAGGGCGATCTCTTTTCGATATTGT
>CAZSXY010000174.1:0-6063 GCA_964611395.1 uncultured Anaerolineaceae bacterium
CGCACCGGGCACAACCGGCGCATCCAGGCGCAACCCGACGAGGCGGCGCGTGACTTTGTCATATGTAATCTGGCGGGCGATGATCTCCTGGCCCGTGTAGCAGCCTTTGGCACCGGCCACCGCACGCTTCAGGTTCACTTCAAGCGGCGTGTAAGTCTCGGTCAACTCACCAGGCCCCGGTAGTCCCGCTTCGACGCGCAGCCCAGTGTAAACATCCGCCTCAAGCACCGTGGCCCCGTTTGCGGCCAGAGCGTCCTGCAGGGCATCTGCCCCATCTGCCGGAGCCAGCAACCAGTACCCGCGCCCGATGATCCCTTCGAGCGCCACTACGCGCACGCTCACGCCCGCGCAGTCCAGCGACGCGCACGCCCCCTGATCCAGTTCCGCAGCCATGCCGCAGCCCCGCAGCACGTCGCCCGCCGCCGGTCCAAATACCTCAAAAAGGGCTATATCGCCGCTGCAATCGGTCACGGTGACCTTGTCCATAAAGAAAATCCGTCGCTGCAGGTACGCCGCGGTCGTTGCGCCCCGCCCCGGCAGCGTGATCACATCGATCGATTCGCCCGCCGGGTTTGCCACCAGCCGCCACACATCCAGGATGCGGGCCGTGGCCGAGGTCAGCACGGTCAATTGCGAGCGCTCCGGCGTGAGATCGCGCACATCGTTAGTCGTCTGGCGCTGGACGAAATCAACGCGATCCGCCCCGGCGATCTGCAGGCATCCGGGTGCGGGGACGCGAAAAACTGCCGCGCTGCTGCGCGCTTCGCTATACCCCATCAGGGATTGGTGCGGTGTCTGTGCCAAGCGATTCCCTCCATGCGTGTCTCTCATTCGGATTGTAGGCAAGGCGCAGTGCGAACGGCAACCATGCGACCTGTGCCCCCAACGAGCGTCTGTTATAATCGGCGCACGGGGTCGGGATCATGGGGCGGGCCGGATGACCGGCATTCATTCGCCGAGGAGTCAGGCACATGCGACGGAGTTACGCACACACATGGCGCAGCACGTTGCCGCTGGCGCTGTTGCTGATGGCGGCGCTAGCGTGTAACCTGGGCACCGGGGACAGGCCGCCGACCAAATCCCCGCCGGTTGGCGGAACGCCTTTTCTCTTCACGCCATTTCCCACCCAGCCGGTTTTGCTCATCACGGCGACGCCATACCCCACGCTCCCGCCCACCCAGGTGATTCCCACCCAGCCAGACTGCACGCCCTATACCACGTGGCCGGTTTACACGGTCATCGCCGGGGATACGCTGGGCAACATCGCAGCGCGCGCCAACACGACCATTAACCAGCTTGCCGCGGCCAATTGCCTTGCAAACTCCAACCTGATCTACGTGGGACAACAGCTATTCGTGCCGCAGATTCCGGCGACGGTGACACCGGCTCCAACCAACACCGCCGCCGCGACGCAGAACGCCAACGCGCCGGTCTTCGGGCAGGCGCTCTCGGCGGATCAGCACTGGCGCGACGCCACAGGGCAGGCCGTGACCTATTACCAGGCGGTCCGCGTCACGGTGGGCGAGGTCACTAACGCCGATCTCGTCGATTTTTATGTGAACAATCCGGCGGGTGGCGCTGCGATCTTCATCGGGCAAGATGCCGATCCCTGGGATGGCGCGTTCGTCGATTACTCATTCCCCGTGCCGGGCACCTATACGTTCCAGGCCGTCGCCGAAAACGAGTTCATGCGCCTGAATAGCCCGGTTTTCACGGTACGCTACGATCCCAACTTTGTGCCGCCGGACAGTCACCAGTACAACACGCTCACGTTTACGCCAAACCTGGGTGTGCAAGATGGCTGGATCGCGCTTCAGGCGGGCGCAACGGTGACCATCGCGTGGCCCGATGTGCCGAGGGGTGCGGTGCGCGTCGATTTTTCGCTCGCGCCCACCGGCACGGGCGCTACCGCGACCAACATCGGGGTCGATCACACCCCGATCGACGGCGCAACCATGACCTGGACCGTCCCCGCCGGACTCTCAGGGCATGTCCAGGCGACGGCCACCATGCCCAACGGGCAGGCGATCACCAGCGAGATCGCCAGCGTGGTTTCGCAGTAATGCGCTCCGTTTGAGAGTTCCGCATGACGTGGCTTGTCTGGATCGCACTGATCACCTTCGGTATCGTCTTCGCGCTGTGGTATCTGCTGGTCAAGACGGAGGGCGTCTACCTGGGACGCGGGGTGGTCATCTGGCTATACGACCGGTACGCCAACCGCTACGATGCGATCAAGCAGTCCAACCCGGTCAACGAAGACCTGTACCTGGCGCAGCCGATCCTGCAGCGCCTGCCGCACGTGCGCGCGCCGCTGGTGCTGGATGTGGCCACCGGCACCGGGAGGCTCCCGCTTGCCCTACTGGAGCAACCCAGTTTTCAAGGGCGCATCATCGCCCTTGATCTCAGCCGGAAAATGCTTGCGATAGCGTCTCGCAAGCTCGCCCCATTCGGCGAGCGCGTGCGCCTGATGCATCACCCCGCCGAATCGCTGCCCTTCCCTGACGACACATTCGATCTCGTGACCTGCCTGGAAGCGCTCGAATTCATGATGCACCCGCGCCGGGTGCTGGACGAGTTAGGGCGTGTGCTGCGGCCCGGCGGTCTGCTCGTGTTGACCAACCGCCAGGGTCTCGATGCCCGGTTGATGCCCGGCCACACCTTCACCCATGATGCACTAGAACGCATCCTGCGCGATGACCTGGGAATGCAGCATGTTGAGGTTCTGTTGTGGCAGGTGGATTACCGCATCGCTTACGCGGTCAAGACCGGGCAAAGCCTGCCCGCCGGGCCGCGCCCCCTCGAAGAGGTGTGGCAATGCCCGCAGTGCAACGCCATCGACCTGGTTCCAGTAGCAGGCGGCTGGCGCTGCCTGACCTGTGAGGCGCTCGTGCCACTGGGTGACGATGGGGTGATCGAAACCGCGAGCCTGCCCGGTTAGCCGCGTTTGTTGGTTGAGCGGCGCTACCGGTTCCTCTGCCGCACAGCCCCAGGATTAGTTGTCGTTTCCCCCTACCGGCCTGTGTATCCCGGCGCTGGCAATCAACCACCACCCAGACGGCAGCAGCGCCGTCGCCAGGGCCAGCTTGGCCAGGTCGCCGGGCACGAATGGCCACAACCCCAGGTCTAGCGCCCGGCCCGCGCCCACGAATGTGCCCAGCCAGCTCAGCCCAAACGCGTAAATCACCAGGTTGCCGAGCGCCATCGCCGCCAGCGCCGTCACCACCCGGCGATCCCAGCCGCGCTCGGCCAGGACGCCGGTCACAGTAGCCGCCACGACGAAACCTAGCAAATAGCCGCCGGTTGGCCCGCTCAGCACCGCCGCTCCGCCGGTTCCACCGGCAAAGACGGGCATGCCCGCCGCGCCCTCGGCGAGGTAGGCCAGCAGCGCGGCCCCACCGCGCCTGCTCCCCAGCAGAACGCCCACCAGCAACACCGCCAGCGTTTGCGCCGTGATCGGCACCGGGCTGAACGGCAGGCGGATCGCGACCTGGGCGCTCAACGCCACGACCAACGATCCGCCGGTGATCAGGGCTAGATCGTAGGCCAGCGCGGGCCATTTTGCCGCCGGACGAACAAGATCAGCGTATGTCATCATGCGTAGCCTTCTCCTCAGCTAGAGCGTGCTTTCAAGCCTTGTGTAACACGGCGAGCGCGCCTGGCGCGGCTCATTGGGCACTCTGACGGCTGCAGCACGCCCAAAATGTGCTACAATGGCGCGGAATTCACAGTGGAAATAACACGTTGACCGTCGAGGAGTTATGGTTGTGAAGCCTCTTCCGCCCCAATTAGCAGCACTTCTCCGCGAAGCTATCGCGGCAGCGCAGGCCGCCGGTGACCTGCCCACCTTTGAGATTCCCCAGTCCATCGTCGTGCAGCGCAGCGGCAAGCCCGACCTGGGCGAATATGCCAGCCCGGTATCCCTGCAACTCGCCCGGCTCGCCCGGCGCAAGCCACTTGACGTGGCCGAAGCCATCGTGCGGCATGTCAAACCCGCGCCGTTCGTCGGCGCTGTTGAGGTCGCGCCGCCAGGATTCCTCAACATCCGCCTGGATGAAGACTGGCTGCTGTCCCAGATCGAGGCCATTATCGCGGCGGGTGATGACGTGTTCACGCTCGACACGGGGCGCGGCAAACGCGCCCAGGTGGAATGCGTCAGCGCCAACCCTACCGGCCCGCTCACCGTCGGACACACCCGCAACGGCGTCATCGGCAGCACGATGGCCAACATTCTCCGCGCCCTCGGCTACGACGTGGCAATGGAGTATTACTTCAACAATGCGGGCCGCCAGATGCGCATCCTCGGCCACAGCCTTCGGGCACGCTATCTGCAGGCGCTCGGACAGGATGTGCCGTTGCCGGAAGAAGGCTACCAGGGCGAATACCTGGCCGACATCGCCGCCCAACTGGTAGACCAATACGGCGATTCCCTCAAAGACGAACCCTGGGAGCGGTTCAAAGCCGAAGCAGAAGCCGCCATGTTTAAGTGGATCGAGCAAAGCCTCGCCCGCCTGAACATTCATATCGACAACTTCTTCAACGAGAACAGCCTGTACGAAGGCGGTTCCGTGTGGGCCGTGCTGGAAGAACTGGACAGGCG
Source organism: uncultured Anaerolineaceae bacterium (assembly GCA_964611395.1). Taxonomy (GTDB): domain Bacteria; phylum Chloroflexota; class Anaerolineae; order Aggregatilineales; family Aggregatilineaceae; genus CAZSXY01. Next base: position 4,598 of record CAZSXY010000174.1, read on the forward strand.
CGGGTACGTTTACCGCGCCGTGACCCGCGAAGGAGCCAGCGACGAAGAACGGGCCAAGTACCCGCCCGATGCGGAAGAGGCCGTCTGGTTCCGTTCGACCGCGCTCGGCGACGAAGAAGACCGCGTCCTGGTCAAGTCCAGCGGCGAACCCACCTACGTGCTGCCGGACATCGCCTACCACAAGAACAAGCTGGATCGCGGGTTCGACTTCCTGATCAACGTGCTGGGGACCGACCACATCATCGAGGCGCAGACCGTCGCACGCGGCCTGGAAGCGCTTGGCTACAACCCGGAACCGGTCCATGTCATCCTCTACCAGTTCGTGACGCTCTATGAAGGCGGCGAGCAGAAGAAAATGAGTACGCGCCGGGGCGAATTCGTCACGCAGGATGAACTGGTCGATGACGTGGGCGCGGACGTCGTGCGCTATTTCATCCTGGCCCGCAGCCCCAACAGCCACCTCGAATTCGACCTGGTGGAAGCCCGCAAGCAGTCCAACGAGAACCCGGTCTACTACATCCAGAACGCGCACGTGCGCTGCGCGGGCATCTTCCGGCAGGCGGCGGAGCGCGGCCTGACCGACGAGGGGGCCAATCTGGCGTTGCTCGGCCAGCGCGAGCGCGACTTCGTGCGGAAAATGCTGGAATTGCCGGAAGTGCTGGCCCAGAGCTACGAAGAACTGGCTCCCCACAAGCTGGCGTTCTACGCGCTCGAACTCGCTCGCCAGTTCCACCCCATGTACGACGAAGTGCGCGTTCTGCACAGTGAAGTCCCCCCAGACGTGGCCAAAGCCCGGCTGCGGCTGTATCGCGCGGCACAGGTGGTCTTTCGCCGCGTGTTGACGCTGATGGGCATGTCCGCGCCTGAGGTCATGTAACCGCTTTCCGGACCCGGTCATTTTAGCGAGGAGCAACACCACGTATGGCGATCAAACCCGACCACTGGATTCGCAAAATGGCGCGCGAACACGGCATGATCGATCCGTTCGTCGATTCGCAAGTGCGCAACGGCGTGATCAGCTATGGCGTGTCGTCCTACGGCTACGACATCCGTGTCGCCGACGAGTTCAAGATTTTCACCAACGTCTTCAGCGCCATCGTTGACCCCAAAAATTTCGACCCCCGCTCGATGGTCGATTTCACGGGCGAGGTGTGCATCATCCCTCCGAACTCGTTCGTGCTGGCGCGGACGGTGGAGTACTTTCGCATCCCGCGCAACGTGCTGACGATCTGCGTGGGCAAGAGCACCTATGCCCGCTGCGGCCTGATCGTCAACGTCACGCCGTTCGAGCCGGAGTGGGAAGGGTTCGTGACGCTGGAGATCAGCAACACCACCCCCCTACCCGCCAAAATCTACGCCAACGAGGGGATCGCCCAGGTGTTGTTCTTCGAGTCCGACGAGGTCTGCGAGTCCTCCTACGCGGACAAGAAGGGCAAGTACCAGGGCCAGCAATCCATCGTCTTGCC
>CAZSXY010000175.1:0-6044 GCA_964611395.1 uncultured Anaerolineaceae bacterium
TGACGGTGCACCACCTGGACGGCAACCCGGCCAACTGTGCATGGGAGAACCTGGTGGCTGTGTGCCAGCGCTGCCACCTGCACATCCAGGCGGTTTGGCGACCTGGGGGTGTGCTGCCCGCCCACTGGCCGCAGCCCCCGGCGTGGATCAGGGTGCGGGACCTAGACTATGTTCCGAATGGGCAGCTGCGGCTGCCGTTGTTCGAGATGGAGGGAGGAGGGTGAATTTACTGGCAGCTCGCAGCGTGACGACGTTGGATACGATCCACCCCATGGATGCCTTGCAGTTCTTGCGTGCGCTGCCAGCCGGTTTCGTTCACTGTGTCGTAACCAGCCCGCCTTACTACGGCTTGCGCGATTACGGCGCAGCAGGACAGATCGGACTCGAGGAGACGCCGGAGCGTTACATCGCGCGGCTGGTGAGCATATTCGCGGAGGTGCGGCGGGTGCTGCGCGAAGACGGCACGCTGTGGCTCAATTTGGGGGACACGTATGCAGGCGGAGGTCGTGGGGGAAATCCCAGCGAATCTCCGCACAAAAAACAAGCTACCAATGCAGGCTCATTGGCGCCAGGACAGCCCGTACCTGCTGGCCTCAAGCCTAAAGACCTCGTGGGCATCCCCTGGCGTGTGGCGCTGGCGCTGCAGGCAGACGGATGGTGGCTGCGCAGCGACATCATTTGGCACAAGCCCAACCCGATGCCGGAAAGCGTCACCGACCGGCCCACCGGCGCGCACGAGTACGTCTTCCTGCTGGCGAAATCGGAGCGCTATTACTACGACGCGGAAGCGATCCGAGAGCCAGCGCGTGATTGGGGCACCAGGGATCGCCATCATCTTCGGGGCGGAACGGCAGACCCGTTGTTGAAACATCATGGACTGAAAAACTGTGATTTTGCAGACCTTGGCCGTAATCGCCGTACGGTGTGGACGATTGCGACCGAATCCAAACCGTTCCAGCACTTCGCCATGTTCCCGCGAAAACTGGTCGAGCCAATGATCTTGGCGGGGTGTCCAGCGCAAGTGTGTGCAGAGTGCGGCGCACCGTATGAGCGCATTGTAGAGCGAGCGCCAATGGAAATTCGCAGAACTGATTGGGGCGAGAAGGCAGGAAATCGCACAGCAACCAGCGGAACGATGATCAAGCCGCCCACATCACGAACGGTTGGATTTGCGCCCACTTGCCACTGTGACGCGCCTATAAGCCCCGGCATCGTGATCGATCCGTTCATGGGCAGCGGCACGGTGGCATTGGTGGCGCGGCGGTTGGGTCGGCATTTCATCGGATGTGACATCAACGCGGAGTATGTCGCGTTGGCCAACAAGCGCCTCCGCTATGGCGGAGACGACAAGCGCATGATCGCGGAGCAGCGCGCCGGGGTGGAGCAACAGGCCTTGTTCGAGGCGGTGTGAGATGCGCTACGTGTACCTGGGAGACAAGCTGGCCGATCCCGCGCTGCGCGGGTTGTCCTGTGATCCCGTGCGGCGTCCTGACGGCAAGTGTATCGTCAGCGTGAAGATGGCCTCGGCGCTGGTCGTGGACGGGCAGGGGAAGCGGTACGTGGTGGCACGGCGGAGATTGCGGCTGACGGAGAAGTGGGAGGCACAGATCGGTGAAGCGTAAGGTGTTCAAGAAGCACCGCGCGCGTTGTCGGCGCTACTTCGATTGGTGGATACCGCGTCTGGGCCTCAGCGTGTGGTCGATTGATGTGCTATATCAGCGCGGGAGCGACTACCGCCGCGAGCACGATGCCAGCGCCAACAGCGCCATGATCACCTATGTCTCGTGGAAATACCTGGACGCGAGCATCTACGTCAATGTGCCGCGCGTGCGGCATATGAGCGACGACGAGTTGGAGCGCGCGGTCGTGCACGAGTTGGCCCACGTGCTGGTCAACGAGTTGGCCATTGGCGGGCGCAGCGACAACGCGGATCACGAAGAGCGCGTGGTCTCATCGCTGGCACGGGCGTTTACGTGGGTGCGGAAGGCTGCGCGGGATGGCGCGGGACGATGAGGCTGCAGGAGCAGCGGCATCGCCGCTATAATTGAGGGGGAGTTAGGTGCAGTGAAAGAGAGGGCTTATGGCAAAACGCAAGAACCGCGTCAAACCGATGGCGCATCACCGGCAGCAGCTCGAAACGCTCAAGACGCTGGAACCCATCACCACCCCGGCGCGCTGGCGGGCGTTCTCGGACACCCTGCTGGACGTGGCGATCCAGGCCCTGGAAATCGCCCAATCCCTGGAAGCGAGGAAGAAGCCCCGGCGGCAGCAGGTCGAGCGGCTGGTCATGCTGGTGGACAGCCTGCCGGACTGCGTGCCCCGGAAGGGCGAGGGGGAGGCCGGATGAAGAGGACGCGGATGCATGACGTGCTGGCGTCCGAAACGTTGTCGGATTTGAAGAGAATCAAGATGTGGCAGGAGGCACAATTGGCAAAAGAGGAAAAACGTGATTCGAAACCAACGCAGGTACGAGCTTTTCTGATTGATGATTTACGCAAGCAAGGATTATCCTGTAAAAAGATTGCGGATAGGTTTGGCATATCCGTCAGTGCTGTGCGGACAATTCTGCTTAGGAATGAGATTAACCGCCAAAAGTTTGGCGATGAGGTTGTAGATGAAAGCCGAGAGATAGTTGAGTTGCTTCAGTTGGGGTGCCGAGAATACATAGCGCTGATGCAAGCTGGCATTTACAATATTGAACGATTGCAGGCATTCCTTGTCAATTGGGCCAGTGGCGAAGTGCGAAATGTTGCGCGCCTAACGCCTGTTGTTCACAAGTCCCTTTCCAGAAAACTCCTTGAATTAGGCGTTATAGATGACATCATCCAGCTTCCGCCGCCGAGGGGTGAGCACTTAACACCTGAAGATTGGAAAGAGTGTCTAGAATATTGGCATCATCGTTGCGCGGGGTGTGGTAGTGACGGTGACGGGGAGGTATTGCAGCAAGACCATTGGGTTCCGCGCGCTTTTACGGGGACATTTATAACCAGTGTGACCAATATCATTCCTTTATGCGCCGAGTGCAACAACGACAAAAGTGCTGAAGATGGGTATAGCTGGTTGGTTCGCAAGTTTGGGAAGCGCGATGCAGACCGCAAAATGAGAGCAATCCTCGATTATTTCGAGTGGTGGAGAGAGCGAGGACGCGAGTAAGAATACAAATCCACTGAGGAGGAAACCGTTGGGTGCCATTCAGCTATCGCTATTCGACTGGGACGAGGTCGAGGCGCAATGCCCGCGTTGCGGGTTCCGTGATTCGCTAAGCACTTTCGCAGAAAAGCGCCGCGATGAAGTGCTGGCCGATCCCCGTGTGCAGGCGCTGTCACGCGCCACCAAAGCCTGGATCGAGAGCGCGCCGCTGAGCTTCCTGTCGGGCGCGCCGATGGGCACCACACTGCTAGGAGACTTGACCGGTTGCCACCCGACAACGGCGCTGTACCACGTGCGCAACCTGGCGCGGCGCGGGCTGGTGCAGGCGATTCCCAAACGTACCGGCGGGAAGTATTACCATTACCGGCTGGTGGTGAATGGAAATTCCTAAAAACGTCCTAAATTTCCTATTGAGTCCATGCTAAACTGAAATTGATGAAGTCCATTCCCGCGTCCTGGTGTTCAGAACACAGGGCGGCGGGACCGCCCGGTAAACGGCAGTCGCCAGAGACCGGGCTAAGGCGCGCAGTAGGGGCCGCGCAGGGTATTCCTCCCCCACCTCACCTCGAGCGGCCCCGAGCGCCAGAATATCACTGGAAATATTTCCAGTGAGAACCAGTGAGAAAGGGGCCCATAGCCGGGTGGTCCGGCGCTCCGTCTAAGGTCGGGGTGGGTGGAGGTTCGAATCCTCCTGGGTCCGCTAATACTTCGAGGGGACGCCTTCGAAGGGAGACAACTGAGACGCTGCCTCTCTGCGGGCGGCGAGTGACCACAGGCGGCAGAGCGCGTGTGCTTCTGCCGTTTTTGTTGTTTGGGGTGCCTGGTGTGGCGTTATCGAAAAAGCAGCGCGCGTTTGTGGAGCATTACCTCCAATGCTGGAATGCCAGCGAGGCGGCCCGGCGCGCGGGCTATTCGGAGCGAACGGCAGGAAGCATCGGGCACGAAAACCTGAAAAAACCTGAAATCGAGGCAGCGATTCAGGCGCGGCTCGCCGAGCTGCAGATGAGTACCGACGAGGTGCTGCTGCGGCTGGCAGAGCAGGCGCGCGGCGAGATCGCCAACTACATCGAGGTGCGCGACGGGAGGCCAGGGGTCGATTTTGAGGCCATGCAGCGTGACCACAAGCTGCACTTGATCAAAAAGCTGAAGTACGACAAGGACGGCAACCCGGAGATCGAGTTCTACGACGCCCAGACGGCGCTGGTGCAAATCGGCAGGGCGCACGGGCTATTCAAAGACCAGACCGATGTGCGTGTGACCGACATCGGCGGGACGGCGGATGATTGGGCGGCAGCCTGGCAGCGGGCGCAGCGCGAGCTGGATGAGTGGAGGCAGGAACGCTTTGGGAGCAGTAGCTACGACACCGGCCCTAACCCCGCTGACGGAGAGTGAGCGCAAGCAGATCACCGCGCGCCAGCGGTTGGAGTGGCTCAAGTGTTACGAGGACGAGGCGTACTTCATCGATACCTACGTCCAGATTTACGATGCCGTCCAGGAGCGCTGGATTCCGTTCAAGCTGTGGCGATCGCAGCTTGAGCCGCTGCGGGTCATGGTGAACTGTCGACTATCGATTCACTTGAAGGCGCGGCAGATCGGTATGACCTGGTTAGCCCTGGCGTATGCGCTGCACAAGCTATTGTTTCGCCCGATCAGCACTGTGCTGTTGTTTTCGAAGCGCGACGATGAGGCGATGGAACTATTGAGCCGCGTCAAGGATATGCACGCCAGGCTGCCCGCCTGGCTCCAGGCGCGAAACATCGACGGCGACAACGCGCACGAATTCGAGCTGAGCAACGGCTCACGTGCGCTGGCCTTCCCGACGACGGCGGGCGACTCGTATACGGCGACGCTGGTCATCGGTGACGAGTTCGACCTGGTGCCGAATCAGGATCGGCTCATAGCCAGCGTCAAGCCAACGATCGACAACGGGGCACAGATGATCCTGCTCTCACGTCCGGACAAGAGTCGTCCACAAACGCGGTTCAAGCAGATTTACCGAGCGGCGAAGAACGGCGAGAACGACTGGACGGCAGTTTTCTTGCCGTGGTGGGCGCATCCGGGCCGGGACCAGGTGTGGTACGAGCGGATTCGGGCCGACATCGTGAGCAGCACGGGTTCCGAAGATGAACTGCATGAGCAGTACCCGGCGACCGATACCGAGGCGCTGGCCCCGCGCACGCTGGACAAGCGGCTGGCACCGGCTTGGCTGGAGCAGTGTTACGTGGCCCTGGAAGCGCTCGACCCGCTGCCGAGCGGAGCACCTTCCGTCCCCGGGTTGCGGGTGTACTGCGAGTCGGAGACGGGCGCGCATTACGTCATTGGGGCCGACCCCGCCGAGGGCAACCCGACCAGCGACGACAGCGCGCTGGACGTGGTGTGTCGAGAGACAGGGGAGCAGGTGGCGACGCTGGCGGGTAAGTTCCAGCCGAGCACGTTTGCCGCGCACATCGACGCGGTGGGGCGGTACTACAATGGAGCGGACGTGCTGGTGGAGCGCAACAACCATGGGCATGCGGTGCTGTTGTGGCTGCGGGAGCATTCACGGCTGTACCTGGTGCGCGGACACGACGGCAAAGCAGGGTGGCACAACACGGTACGAGGTAAGGCGTTGCTCTACGACGCGGCAGCGGACGCCTATCGGCACGGGGAGACGACGTTGCATGACTTCGCCACCTACACGCAACTGGCGAGCATCGAGGGGAGCACGTTGCGTGCGCCGGAAGGGGAACACGACGACCGCGCGGACGCGAACGCGTTGGCACTGGCGTTTCGCGCTTTCGGACATAGTAAACGCGCCCGCAGAGGCAAGGTAACCCGTAAACGGGCAGGAATCTAACCGATGTTCGATTGGCTCAGGCTGGTGGCTATGTCAGTAAATGTTGGAGTTAGGGCGG
>CAZSXY010000176.1:0-5662 GCA_964611395.1 uncultured Anaerolineaceae bacterium
CGATGGCGTACTGCTCGGCGTGAATGTTGGCGTTGGTGGAATAGGGCTGACGCCCACGAGCGCACAGGCCCCACTGGATTGCATGAAGCGAGCTTCGACCCAGCCAAAGGTTCCGGCGATGCTGATGTGCCACCATTGGCCCGATGGATCGCGGCCCACGACAGCAAACTGTTGATTTACTGAGAGAATTGTCATCAAAGCATAGGTCGGACCGGGCCCGGTATAGATGGACACTCCATTTTGGATGATGCGAACGGTACATGGCTGCAATGTGGGCGTGGGCGTAGGTGTGCCGGGAGGAAGCGGCGTACTTGTTGGGATGAATGGCGTTGGCGATGGCGGCAACGGTGTATTAGTGGGCGGAAGCGTGGGTGGGAGCAAATTAGCAGGCGGTACCGGGGTGGGTGGCGGAAGCACGATCCCGATACGTGAGCAATCACCGAGGACATTCACATAGTAATCGCTGACCCACCCTGTGCGCCCCCGATAAAATACTTGCCACCAGGCGGCGGGGTACAGTTGCCGTCCGGTTACGAATAATTCCTGGCCGATCGTGGCCGAGTCGATTACGTTATACACAAGGCCGGGGCCGCTGCGTACATTAAGCGCTCCAACCGCGACCTGCACTCGGCAGGTGCGATCTTCTGGCGTGCTGGTTGGCAGAGGGAGGATTGCTGTTACGCCTGGAGTCGGTGTGATCAGACTAGCCGCATCGCGTACCACGAGAGTCAATGTGGCCGGTGTGCCTCGCACGTTGCCCCGCCAGGGAACTATTTCCAATGTCTGTTCCCCAACCGCTGTTGGTCGCCAGCGGATGAGCACTTGAAACTCCGTATCGCCGGTTTCCAGGTTAGGAGAGGCTTGTGAAGCAACAACCGTTCCGTTTTGGATGAGTTCAACGCGGGTGACACCGATTATGTCACTGGCGATGGCATAGATCAGCACGTCGGTTCCAAGCAAAACCTGTGCACCGTCGTCGGGGGCCTGAATGATAACGCTCGGTTGTGTAGCCTCGCTTACTGATGTTGTAGGGGTTTCCTGCTTCTTGCCCTTGTCATCGCCCTCTCGGGTCAGGTTACAGGCGAGTGCTGCTCCTAGCAGGAGAAGAAGCGGAAGTATAAGCGGCCAACCTCTGAGATGTGCACGTGTGCCCTGTGTCATCGGTGCCTCCTGCCGAAGAAACGCTGCCAGCCAGGGATATGAGGAAGCAAATGTTGATGTCGTTGTTGGTGTGTATTTCCAGTCTATGACGGTTGCCGGTCAAACGTCAACGCCTGCCGTACAACGTTACCCAATCATTGGGGGGACGAAGGGCAGGCGTCGTGCGTGCGTCCACAACCCTATTCGTCGGAATCTGGTGGCGGATTGCCATAAAGTGTGATCGCGTCCCGCAGATCGTGCCAATCGACCAATCCCTCAACCATCAGGTGGGCGATGCCGTCAGGTTCGATAACAATCACTGTCACAGATTCCGGTATCGTTACCTCCGGGCCAATTTCGCGTTCCAAAGCGGCCAAAAGCTCACGACTGGCCGAGCCGAACACGTAATCGGCCGGGCTTTCATCGCTCATGATGTGCTCTACTGTCGCCCATGCGTCGCCCAGGGCCGCGTGGATGCTCGATTTCAGACGGTCGGGAGATTCCTGCGGGATTACGTCGAGCGCAATGAACACCGTATCGGTTAGTAGCTGATAATCAATTCGATCCTGTGCGGCCTTTACGATCATCTGCTGTTGCTCGATGCAGAGTTCGCAGGAAGCGGATAGGGTATGCAGGACGACGGCACGCCCCAGGTAGTCCTGGAGGGTGTGCGTGTGCCCGCTATCGTCTTCAAATGGCAGCATTTGCCACTCACCGGGCACGACGTAATCGCCAATAGGTTCTTCGGTGGCGTTGCTGCGATCGCGCGTTGGGTAGGGCGTAGGTGAGGGGCGTGGCGTCCGGCGCGGGCGTTCTGTGGGCGTCGGCCACGCTGTTGGCCAGGGCGTGTGAGTGGGGCGTTGGGCCTGGGCGGTCTGAGTCAGACGGGGGGCATTTTCGAAAGCGCTGTCAAGTGGTGATGGATTGTCGGAACTGCTGCCACACGCCGCCGCAACGATCGGAATCAGCAGTAATGTGAGCACTGCCCTTCGTGATTTCGTGCGCATGATATCCCTCGACTTGATGCGTGATTCTCTTTTCGATTATATGTCGGGCGTCGTTTTTACGCTGTATGACCTGGGAACTATCGCGATCCTGGTAGTTACTGTGGGCGTCGGGACAAGTTCTTGCAACAATTCAAATATGAGCATTGGCGGCAGGTGTTGACGGGAGTAGCGATGAAGATTGGAATTGTTGGCAGTGGCGCAGTTGGCGCAACAGCCGCCTACGCGTTGGTTATGCAGGGCATTGGCCGCGAGATCGTGTTGGTTGATCTGAACCAGGCGCGCGCGCAGGCTGAAGCTGATGATATTTTGCATGCTGTGCCGTTTGCCCATCCACTCGATGTGTGGGCAGGTGATTATGCTGCCCTGGCCGATTCGAGAATCGTCATTCTGGCCGCGGGAGTTGGGCAACGTCCGGGCGAGACGCGCTTGCAACTGTTGGAACGCAACGCGGCGGTATTTCGGGATATCGTTCCGGCTGTGCTGGACTATGCGCCGGACAGTGTGTTGATTGTTGCGACGAATCCGGTTGACATCATGACCCATTTAACCGCACGCTACGCTGCCAATTTTGGTGTGCCCAGTCACCGGGTGATTGGATCTGGCACGACATTGGACACGGCGCGGTTCCGGGCGCTGTTGGGACGGCATCTTGGGGTCGATCCGCATCATGTGCATGCCTATGTCATGGGAGAACATGGCGATTCCGAAGTGCTCGCCTGGTCGGGAGTGAGCATTGGCGGCATTCCGCTTGAGGAGTTTTGCGTGGAGCAGGGGGGCGAGGTCACTGAAGCAGTGAAAGCCCGGATTGACGATCAGGTGCGCAACGCAGCCTATCGCATCATTGAGGGAAAAGGTGCGACATTCTACGGAATCGGCAGCGCGCTCGCGCGGATTGTCAACGTGATCTTGCGCGATCAACGGGCGATTCTGACCGTCTGTTCACGCCAGGAGGAGGTGGCAGGTATTCCCGATGTGACGGTTGCTTTGCCGAACTTAGTTGGCGGTTTGGGGGTCATTTCCACCTGTTTGTTTGAGTTGAGCGAGCAGGAGTATGCTGGGCTGCGTGCGAGCGCCCAGGTTGTACGCGATGCCATCGCCAGCCTTGACGCTGCCCAGGGGTAGCTGTGCGGGATCATAGTGTGCTGTGTTTCACTCACTGGCCTATCTGTTGCCCCGTGGCGCTCACCTGGCGGTCTGTGGAATGTGGTGCCCATTGCGACGAACGGCCACGCGCTCATTGACCCAGGGCTGGATTTCGTTCAGTAACAGATCGGCCAGCACCAACAGGCGGTTCAGGTGATGATCATCTGGGCGGGTGGGTTGGTCGATTTGTCCTTGCTGAATTGCATGCGCTAAACGTTCAAGGGCAACTAGCGAGCGACGGAGCTGTTGTTGTGCTCTGGCAAGGTCTTCCCAGAGAATGTTGTCAAATTCAGTGGACATCGCCTTCACTCCCAATAAATTGAGAAAATCGTCACTTTACTACTTTACCCGATTCGGATGAACCAGCGCATCGTGCGAACGTGACAATTTGGGGAGATGCTGATTTGGGCAAATAGCACAGGGGGAGTCGCGGGCTATGCGCTTCCAGCGATCGAACTCTTGGCATGACATCGTGAGCTAACCCTGATAGAAAATATAAAACTTCTCCTCTGGCAAACACGGGGATACAATGGAGCATATTTGTGTCAGGGATAACACATATGAAAAAAGGATGGGAGATTATGGAAGATAGAAACCCGTTTGACGCAGCAGCACTCCGTTATGCTGGTGTAGCAACCTTATTGAGAAGGCCGTTATTAACCGATCCTTCAGGTGTGGATATAGCGTTGATCGGGGTGCCATATGATGGCGCAACCGAAAATAGACCGGGACCACGACATGGCCCACGCGAAATACGCAATATGTCGAGTTTTACCCGTTCCATTCATCATGTGACGCGGGTGAATCCGTATGAACTTTGCAACATCGCCGATCTGGGCGATGTCAATTTCTCGAATCCGTTTGACCTGCAACAGTGCTTTGCCGACATCACAGAATTTTACCTCAAGATTTGTGCGGCTGGTGCTGTGCCGCTGAGTGTAGGCGGCGATCACTCGATTACCCTCCCGATATTACGTGCTGTTGCCGCAGAACGCCCGGTGGGTCTGGTGCATATAGATGCGCATACCGATATGAGCGATCACGAGTTTGGGCATAAGTTCACTCATGGGACCCCATTCCGCCGGGCAATAGAAGAAAATCTCCTTGATCCAAAGAGGACGATTCAAATTGGCATTCGGGGGGCGCAGAACTCGGAAGAAAGCTGGCAGGCATCTGAAGACGCAGGCATACGCGTCATGTACATGGAGGAATTTACATCGTTGGGGGTTGAGTCTACTCTTGACGAGATCAGGCGAGTCGTTGGGCAGGGCCCAACCTATGTTTCCTTTGATATTGATAGTCTTGACCCTGCCTTTGCACCTGGCACAGGAACACCAGAAATTGGTGGTTTGACGCCAATTCAAGCCCAGGCTCTGATCCGGGGGCTTGCTGGTCTTAATCTTACAGGGGGTGATGTCGTGGAAGTATCACCTCCTTTTGACCCGACCGGGAACACTGCCCTCGTCGGTGCCACAATGCTGTATGAACTTGTGTGTGTGCTGGCAGATATGATTGTCCGGGCAAAGGGACGCAAAGAATGATTTATCACGATTGTTTTGGCATCATTTGAAAAACTGAGTAGTGCCGTGGAGTGTTTGGTAGGTCGTGGGATTACATCCGCGCTACCCCCCGCTGGCGGTATGCTTCCACATTGACAGCTACAGTCACTGCGTTTCGTTTCCCGCTTCGTTTTCCAACGCTGCCCGAACGGCCATGATTTGAGAAGTGAGCGACGGTAAGTCGCGTTCAACTGTCAACCAGACTTCGTTTAAGTCGATGTGGTGGTATTCGTGGATCAATATGTCACGGAAACCTGCCATCTCTGTCCAAGGAATATCAGGGTAGCGAGATCGTATTGACGTGGGCAGGCGCTTGGTTGCCTCACCGATGATCTCGAAGTTACGGCTGACTGCATCCTGGGCCATAGGTGAATTCATGAAGGCTTCACGCCCTTCCCGGGTATAGGTTTCAATACGTTGAATGGCGTCCAAAATGTGGTCGAGGTAAATGAGCACATTCTTCATAGCTTTACCGCTTCTTTCAGCACCCGCGCGCGGATGCGTGGATGCAGGGTTTTGTCGGTGACCACATCCACCCGTATACCTAGCAATTCTTCCAGCGCCTGCTTAAACCGGATGTGGTCGAGCAGGCTCCAGGAGGGATTTGGCTCGATCAGAAAATCAATATCGCTTGCTGGCCCTGCTTCTCCCCGTGCGACGCTGCCAAACACGCGCACGTTATAAGCGCCGTGCTTAGCTGCCAGTGCCAGCACCTGCTCGCGTTTGCTCTTGAGGATATTCTCAATCGTCAGTGTGGGCTTTGTGCTGTTGGTCATAGCGGATCCACTCCTCGAACCAAGTATTGTTTTTAGT
>CAZSXY010000177.1:0-3543 GCA_964611395.1 uncultured Anaerolineaceae bacterium
GGCCAGCGTGCCTGCCACCGGCAGCGCGAGCGCCAAGACCAGCAACAGCGCGAGCCATTTCTTCCAGGAGTTGTTGAACATAGGTTGTCTTTCTCCTTGCGCGTTTCATGTTGCCGGGCACATGATGAAAGATTAAGGTGCCCGACCCATACGAATAATAGGCGCAGTAAGTAAAGGCGTATGAAAGGGGGGGTTAAAGGGAAGGGGGAATACGTTTAATCTTTTTTAATCGTGAGGATGGCGGGCGCAGCAGGCGGGCCGGTCGTTGGCTGTGTGGCGCGGTGCAAGGTCGCTCATTCCTTGAGGTGATCTGTCGCCCGCTGACCACCCGGTCGCATAAAAAAGACCAGGGCGATGATGCCCTGGCCCCTTGTGCTATTCGATTGTAGTGCCCGACTTAGCTGAGGTAGTCCCGCAGATTGTGCGCCAGGCGTGGGTGCCGCAAGCGGCGGAGCGCTTCTTTCTCCAACTGGCGGATGCGCTCGCGGCTGAGGCCGAATTTGTTGGCGATTTCTTCCAGCGTGTGGGGTTCCCCGCCCCCTAGCCCGAAGCGCAAGCGCAGAATATGGCTCTGGCGCGGTGTTAGCTCGCTCAGCACTTCTTCGATGGTTTCCTGCAACAAGTGTTGCGTGGCGGCTTCTACCGGGCTGGGCGAGTCCTGGTCTTCGATGAAGTCCCCAAACTCGCTGTCGCCATCATCGCCCACCGGGCGCTCAAGCGCGATGGCGTGCTGGCTGGCGTCCATCATGCCGCGCACGCTTTCCGGCGGCAATTCCATCTCCTTGGCGATTTCTTCCGGCGTGGGGCGATGGCCGAGCGTCTGTTCCAGCACCTGCGCCGTGCGGTACATCTGGCGGATGCGCTCGGTCATGTGCAGGGGGATGCGGATCGTGCGCGTTTTCTGCGCGAGCGCGCGCGTAATGGCCTGGCGGATCCACCAGGTGGCATACGTGCTGAAGCGGTTGCCGCGCGTGTGGTCGTACTTATCCACCGCACGCATCAACCCGACGTTCCCCTCCTGGATCAGGTCTGGGAAGGGAAGCCCCTGGCCCATGTACCGCTTGGCGATGCTCACCACCAGCCGCGTATTGGCCCGGCCCAGATGCTCGCGCGCTTCCTGACCGTCTTCCACCAGCTTGAGCAACCACTCGCGCTCACTTTCAGGCAATGCCTCGTTATTCAGGCGCTCTGCGGCGTTACGGCCCAATTCGATTCGTTTGGCGAGGTCGATTTCTTCGGCAGCGGTTAGCAGGGGTTCCTGGGCCATCTGGCGGAAGTACAGCCCCACGGGGTCGTCTGCGGAGACGGCGTTGATGTCGCCAACGCCCGGATCATGAGAAACCTCTGCGGATTCGAATGCGTTGTCCGAGTCGTCCAGGGTGTTGCGTGCCTCAACTTCATCATCCTGGCGCAACTCAATTCCCAGCTCGTCAAGCTCATCCAGTACAGCTTCAATGGCTACTACATCGTCGCTATCTTCATCCAGTAACTCCAACACATCTTCGAACGTGACATATCCCTGTAGGTCTGCGCGATTCATCAATTCCTGGATCACGTGTGTTCCGATGCCTCCTGAGGTCTTGCTGACCGGAACGGGGGTTCCGGTGCGGTGACATGGTGACAAGGCACAATGCACCACCGCATCAGCCTATAAAAATAGGAGAACGTCATCAAATTATAGCATGAATCGGAACGGTGTGGAAGCCTGCGAAACCGAACAATTGAGTGTACCAATACCTTCCGCAAATGGCGAAAAGTTGTTTCCGTCACCGCTCGTTTATGCTTGCACAATGTGCATTACATTCTACAGGTTCACGTGTTCGTTTCCTCACCGGGCGGTCGTTCGAGTTCCCGGTCGCCGTCACGGCTCAGCCATTCCAGCGGAACCTGGCGGTAAAATGCGCGGGCCGGGGCGCGGCTGAGATACCACACGACGTAGAGCGGAACCAGCACCATCGCCGGAAACTGGCACCGTAAATAGCCCCGCAGCGCTTCCTGCGTCGGCCCTCCGAAGATCGGATCAACGGCGGACATCCAGGCCTCGACGATGCGATACAGGTTGGTTGCCGTCAGAACCAGCAGCAACACGATCAGCGCCAGGCGAATCCCGCGCGGGCGTCCCCACCATGCCAGCGTACATATGGCAAGCATGATCGCGCCGAACCCGCCCTGGAACCACTTCCAGGTATCGATGGTGACGCCGCCCAGCAGGTAGGCTTCTTCGGCGGTAGCGTCCAGCCGCTTGAGGAAGTAGATCTCAAGCAACGGCAGCACGCCATAAAGCACCGCTGTCGCCAGCAAGGCGATGGTCAACCCCAGCGGTCGAATCACCCGCGCAGGCTGCGATGTGGATGAGGGCTGGTCGCCGGTCATTATAGCCCCTGCTCTTCTCGCCATAGCCGGATATCTTCGGCGTGTTCTTCTTCGTGCCAGATGGCGTTTTCCAGAATCAGGTAGCTGAGCGTCTCCCCTTCCAGCCAGGGAAAGCGCCGGTTGTCCTCAAGCGTGCGGTTGTCTAACGCCTCAATTGCCTGGATCAGATGCTTGTGAACACCGTGAAAATCCTCCAGAATGCTATCGAGGGCGCGTGGCACGCTCATCCGGTATTGCTCGGCGTTCCATGCGTCAATGTCTTCTATTTCGACGATATGCGGCGGGTGTTGGCCATGTTGCGGCAGTCGCGAGAGCGTCGTTATCAATTCGGCTTCCCACGCCACCAGGTGCGCCAGCACATCCTTTACGGACCAGATGCCTGCTGCACCCACACGCAGCATGTCATCGGGACTTAACCCGTCGATGGCATCCAGCAGGCGTGCGCGTGCTGCGCGCAAATCGGCGATGAGAGTGGCTTTTGACATGTGAGACGTGATCGTCTTTCTGACAGGACTCCGTGACGCGCCAATGAGCGCATTATAGCACCGTGACGGTTACGGACTCAACCGTGCATCCCCTAAAGTTTGGGGGGATTGGTATACAGGCGTTCCCAATTGTCCTACAATCTGACCTGGACTATAAACGAACCATGTCCGCCGGAAGCTTCCGGCGGAACAGTTGAGGGAAAGGAACGTGCGCCATGCCCACCCAGGAAACCCTACCCTGGTACGCACTCTCCGAAAGCGAAGTGCTGGAACGGCTTGAGACCGATCCTGAGCAGGGTCTCAAGCCGACAGACGTGCAGCAGCGACAGGCTCAGCACGGGCTGAATGAATTGCCAACTGAAGCCGGTACAAGCGCATGGAAACTGCTGGTGGCGCAGTTTACCGAGATCATGGTCGTTGTATTGCTGGCAGCAGCCGTTATTTCCGTTCTCATCGGGGATATAAAAGATGCGGTCGTCATCCTGGCGATTGTGGGGCTGAACGCGGCGCTTGGCTTCTTTCAGGAATACCAGGCGGAGCAAGCCCTCGCCGCGCTGAGCGCCATGCAGACCCCAACGGTGCGCGTGCGGCGGAATGGCCATGTGCAGGAAGTGAGCGCCGCCGATCTCGTGCCGGGTGACATTGTGCTGTTGGAGGCCGGTGATCGCATCCCTGCCGATGGGCG
>CAZSXY010000177.1:3643-5538 GCA_964611395.1 uncultured Anaerolineaceae bacterium
TGCCCGCCGTCATCACCATCGCGCTGGCATTGGGTGCGCGCCGCATGATTCGCCGCCGCGCCCTCATCCGCAAACTGCCCGCCGTCGAAACGCTGGGATCGGTGTCGGTGATCTGCTCGGACAAAACCGGCACGCTGACTCGCAACGAAATGACCGTGACCCTGATCGGATTGCCGGGCCGCGACGATGTAACCGTAAGCGGCATCGGTTACGAACCGGTCGGGAGTTTTTACGAGGGCAAACGCGCGATCAATGTGGTGGATGACGCGGTGCTGGCCCGCATGCTGAAGGCGGCGGCCTTGTGCACCGATGCGTTTCTGGAACAGTCGGCTGAGGACGGACGCTGGGTTATCGTCGGTGATACGACGGAGGGCGCGCTGCTGGTTGCTGCCCGCAAAGCCGGGTGGAGTCGCTCCATCCTCGAAGGTGACCTGCCGCGCCGCGCTGAGCTTCCCTTCTCGTCCGAGCGTAAAGCCATGACAACTATCCATGAACCGGTGGGGAGCTTCGCCGAGGCATTGTTTGGCGAGAAGGCGTATGTGGCTTTTACGAAGGGCGCTCCTGACCAGCTTGTGAGTTGGGCCTCGCAAGAAGTCATGCCCGATGGCCCGGTGCCGCTGACGCCGGAACGCCGCCGGGCGTGGAGCGACAAAATCGAGGAAATGGCAGGCCAGGGGCTGCGCGTGATCGGCATTGGCTACCGGCCACTTGATGCGATCCCTGATACGCTTGAACCCGAACACCTGGAGCGTGAATTGCGCTTGCTTGGCTTGATCGGCATCGTCGATCCGCCGCGACCCGAAGCAAAGGCTGCGGTGCAGGTCGCGGCTGAAGCCGGCATTCGCGCAGTGATGATCACCGGCGACCACAAGATGACGGCCATCGCCATTGCCCGGCAGCTTGGCATCATGGGACCGCGCGACCGCGCCCTGACAGGGGTGGAACTGGATCGCCTGTCTGCTGATGAGCTACGCGACGTGGTGCTGGAGGTGTGTGTGTACGCCCGTGTGTCGCCGGAACACAAGCTGCGCATCGTCGAGGCGCTGCAATCACACGGCCAGATTGTGGCCATGACCGGCGATGGGGTGAACGATGCGCCGGCGCTCAAACAGGCCAATATCGGCGTAGCGATGGGGATCACCGGTACGGATGTCAGCAAGGGCGCGGCGGACATGGTGCTCACCGACGACAACTTCGCCACCATTGTGGCCGCCGTCGAAGAAGGCCGCACGATTTACGACAACATTCGCAAGTTCATTCGCTACCTGCTCAGCACGAACACCGGCGAGATTATCGCCATGTTTGCCGCGCTGGTCATCGGTTTGCGCGTGCCGTTGCTTGCGATCCACATTCTGTGGATTAACCTGGTGACGGATGGGTTGCCTGCGGTCGCGCTGGGGTTCGAGCCGGGCGAGCCTGACGTGATGAAGCGCAAGCCCCGCTCCCCGCGTGAGAGCATCTTTGCGCAGGGGGTCGGGTTACATGTTTTGTGGGTTGGCCTGTGGATTGGTATCAGCACGCTGCTGGGGTTGCTCTGGGCGCTAAACCGGCACGGCGGGGAATTGTTTGATCCGTCGGACGAGGCCTTGTTGGTCGCCCGCACGGTCGCTTTCAGCATCCTGGCGCTGTCGCAGGTGTTTGAAGTATCGGCCATTCATGGCGGCGATGCCTCGTTCTGGCAAATGCCGCTGCATCGCAACCCGTTGTTGTGGCTGGCGGTCTTGTTGACGGCTGTCCTGCAAATGATCGTTGTTTACAGCCCCTTCGCGCAGGAAATTCTCAAGACTACATCGCTGGACGCAACCGAACTCATCGTCTCATGGCTCCTGGCCGCATCGATTTTCCCGGCGGTCGAGGTTGAGAAATATCTGCGCCGCCGGCGGCAGGCCAGGGCT
>CAZSXY010000178.1:0-5499 GCA_964611395.1 uncultured Anaerolineaceae bacterium
CTACGAACAACTGATCAACTACACCCCGCGCAAAGTGATCGACGCAGACCGGGCAAACGGGCGGCGGGCCAATGAAGACATAACGCGCACCCCTTAGCCCGTTCTCCTGGCGAAAGCGGCGCTGCGCGTAGCCAATCGTGCTGTACTCCGTTTGCGTGGAAATCTGGCGTGCCTTCCATACGGCGCGTTTTTCTGCCCACGCTTCCATGTGCTTTGCGTAGTAATGCCGGTTGCCGCGAACGTTTTGCTGGTACAACCGCCTCAACTGGTTCTCTACGTCCCGGTTCCATGTTCGTACAATGCTTTCTGCGTCCAGGCGCGACTCGTGCTTGATCCACTCCAAATCCTGAAAGCGGGGCGGGTTCACCGGGCCGGTGTAGCCAAACTGACGCGCTTCATTCCGTATGGCTTCGACCCATGCCCGCTTTCGAGCCGCAATCAGGTCATTCGTGATCCTCTGAACCTCATCTTCGCCCTGCCGGTACAGCAGGCGCATAATCCGTAATAGCCGGGTGAGTTCCATGTCACGTTATGCGGTCTCCCCTGGATCATCATCAGCAAACAACTGCTCAATGCGATCCATCCATTCCTCATCATCAAGGTCAGTAGCGTTCACCGTTGCGTTCACCCGTGCGATGCGCTGCAACTCGCGTGAGATTAAACGGGACTCTGTTGCCCGTATTTGCTGGCCGTGCTTCCCCTGGTGTCGGGTATCCGACTCATCAGGGGACGCGGCTTCAAGCAGCATGTCTTGCAGCGCCTTCTTGCTCCGCCCGTTAATCGGAAGCTTGTCAATGGCTACGAGCGCAAGGCGCAACTGCGAACCACTCAGTGCCGGGACGTGTTTTCGCTTCGCCATTACTGAGAGATACCCATGATCCGCAACTGGCGTTCCGCGCTCTGATTCTGCGGAGTCGCTTCCGTGCTGTCGGTGAACGTCGCCACACCGATGTAGTGACCAGGAAACAGGTCAGCGTCCAGCACATGCCACGCCGGAAGCGACAGGGCAGACGGATCGATCTGGATCAAAGCGCCATCAGTGTTGTACACCGCTTCAAGACTGCCATCCGGCTCATCAGCGACCCGTACCGAGATAATCCCCTCAATGCCAGCCGGTATACGTATGGCAATGCCGCCAGCATTGTCTCGTTTGTCAAACAGATCGCTTTCGTTTGCACCGGATGCAATGGTCAACAATCCTTTAACTGCGCTCATGGTTTTCTCCACCTGTAAAACGACAACTGATGTTCGGAATGTGTCGTGTCTTTACGTTATCGCTCTATGCGAATTGTTCATGAGTGACTTCAGCAAATCGCCAGCGCGGGTTGCTGGTAAGCCAGTCGCCTAGCTCCGCCGCACTGACACCAAATAGCGCCGCAAACTCCGCATTGGTGACGCCGTGCGCGTTGAGCCACGCCGACAACGCCGATACCTGCCCTGTTGTAAACGGTTCTTCTGGCGCAAGCGGGTTCGCGCCCGCCTCTGAGTCCACCATCACGCGGATAAGCGCAATGCCTGCGGTACGATCCATGTTGATCTGGTCGATGGTGGCACTCGGCGCTAGGATGTAACCCACACCGATCCCTTTGGCTTTCCAGCCCGCGATGATCACTTCAGACTCGATACCCCCAACGAGCTTACGGTCACCTTTGCCGATACGCTCAGTTGGTAAGACGTCGCGGAACTTTTGCCAACCAGAACCGTTGTCAAGCCACAGGCGATCTACCTGTCCGCTTGGTAATTCGTTCTCCGGCGGCATATCCACAAATGTCGTCGGGTATGCTGCTTTTAGCGGCCCAAAGCCCGTTTCTGCGCTCCACTCGCTCAGAACAAAGGCTATTTCATGGTTATCTCGTTTACCCTCTTTCGCAAAACCTCTGGCGAATTGTTGGATTTGCTTGAAGTTCCAAGTCATCGTGTAACTCCTAACGTGCTAGTGCATCCAGGGCGCGTTTGGCTTCCCGCGCTCCCGGTGTGTTGGGGGCGTTGCTCAGGTCGCGCGGCCAGGCGATGAGGTTGGAGATGCGACCATCGGTTCCGATTCCTGTGATTTCACCACTGGTTTCAGTCTTAAAATTCGCGGCGCTGGCATATTCCCACGCCTTTGTGGTGTCATAGTAGCCGATGATCGTTTCATCGTCACAAACAATTACAAGGCGTTCTCCACCAACCAATGCCCCCCCAACACTTGCCCGCAATGTTGCGACTGAGGCCACTATTTCAAATAACGCAAAACCGCCGCTAGGCGAAATTTGAATAGCCCAATAATTGTTGGTATCCTGCCAACGAAACTGAATATCTGTATCACCCGCACTCGCCAACGCATCCAACTGCCACTCCAACACACAATCCGCCTCATGCGTGAACGTGTCACCCACGCTCAGCGGCCCCGGCAGTACACTTGTGGCAATGCCCGGTGTACTTAGGTCGTCAACGTCAATACGATAAGTCCCAACCGGGTCGCCTGAGCCTCCCGCCCTACACTGTGTAGCATTGCTGTAGAGGTCTGTGCTGTAGGTGATAATATCGTCGCCGAACTCTGCAACAATGTGATTTCCATCATCCGTGATAACGAGAGGTTCTCCCTCCTGTAAAGGCCTTGATAGTGTCCATTGTTGCAACTTTCCAGATGGCATATAAAGCGAGAGCGCTGCCGAATAACTACCAAGTATGAAATACAGCCTATTTGAGTCATCTATGTAGCGCACCGTGTAGAAATTGTTTACTCCGGCCAAAACGGTCGGCGTGAATATGATGCGCCGTTTGCCAGATGGCAGACTGGCTGTAGGAGCCGATCCGCTGGCCGAGGAAAACCGCTTAACACCGTCGAGGGTGCGGGTGGTGAGGCCGGAGATTACGCCGCCTGTGCCCAGAGAATTTACTTCGCCAGCTGTTTCAGTTTTGAAATTTGTGGCAGAGGCATAGGAAAAATCGAGAGTACCATCAACATAAACATCAATCTGCTCATTATTACAAAGGATTGCAATATCCTCGCCACCAGATAAAACCGCGCCGCTTCCCCTAGCTGTGGCAATATTATCAACAACCTCATATAGTATTTGTGAACCGGTGTCAAAAATACGATAACGCCAGAAATTTGTGCTATCCTGCACGCGAAAGTGTATTAAAATATTGCCAGGGGTGGGAATGGTGTCAGCAGTCAATGTTATGAGCGCATCCGCCGTATGCTCAAACGTGTTCCCCGCTGCCGGACTCGCAATACTATCCGTCACGTCCAGGTCGCGGTGGCCCCACACGTTGTAACCGTTGCCAACCTGATCGCCGGATTTGAACTTACCAGACGGCAGGGAAACAAACACATCATCTGCCTGTGCGTCCGACAGGCAGGCTACGCGGATTGAATCGCAAAACGCCCCTGTTGCTAGATTACCTGCGGTAAACGCCGGCGCTACAAGAACATCAACATCATCGTAGTTGTCTATCCACACGATTTCATTGTTGAGCACATATATGGCTTTGCCAATATTGCCCAAAATCACGAAGGCATCCTTATCGTTCAGGTTTAGCCCTAGATTTATGAGGATCGCTTTCAGGTTTCGGACATATTCAATTACAAATGTGCCGCACTGCAAGCTGGGGGCATTTGAAAACCAGCCAATGTATGAGTTATTTACATGCTTGATTTTTCCGTAAATCGTTAGTCCGGCCCGCATGTTATATTGCACGTGTGCAGCATAGGAAGCACTTGCGCCTGTGCTGAGCCGTTGCAATGCTCCACTGGTAATTTCAAAATCACCATCCGGGTCATACACCGTCAACTCGCCCACGCTCACATACGGCGCACCCAACGACGCGGGCACTTCGCCCGCCGCGAGGTCTGGCCCGGCGAAGTCCGCTTTGAGCAAGAACACAAGGACTTTCCCCAACAGTCCCGGCATTTTAGACCGCAACCCTGCAAATGAATGCTTAACCATTCTCGCCCTCACTGTCGGCTATGCCGGTTGCCAGTGCCCGCGCCACATCAGCGGCCACCGCCCGTTCCCGTTCATAGGCGTCAAGCTCAGCCAGATCAATTTCTTCGGCGTCCTTGCCGGTTTCTTCCCAAATCCAGCGCGGCGGTGCTTCTGTGTCGCGCCAGAACTCCAACCGTTCGCGCTTGCTCAACTCGTCCAGCACAATGTCGCGTGGCTTGATCTCAAAATCGAGATTGCCTTTGTCGTAATCGTCGATGCCAAACGGCTCGAAGTTGGCATAGCTCCCGATACCGCCGATGGTGATCGCCATCTGCATCGCCCGTAGCAGGGCGGCATCGGCATTGCCGTTGAACTCCGACAGGCGATCTATGGCGTCACCTAATACGGTACGGACTGCCGGGGCGCTGTGCTGCTGGTATTCGCGCAGCTTCGCAAAGGCAAGCTCAGGGCAATCTTTCTCGATTTCAAGCAACATACTCTCGATCTGCGCCAGCGCACCGCTGAAGTCGATATTGGCAACCATAGCAAGCGGTTTGCTGTTCTCCGGGCCGGTCATGATCTGGATCGTTGACCGTTCGGCGTCACTGTCGCTGTCCGCGTCTGCTTCTTCAGTGCTTAATTCCTCAACAGACCGTGCGCCAGCGATGTACCACATCGCATCAACCGACTGCCGGATGTGGTCGAGCGTCAATGCAGCGAGATCATTCACCTGATCGATCTTGCTCAGCGTGCCGCCGTGATACGTCACTGCACCCCACCTGCGCCCAATGTCTGAGGCTTGCCCCAATGCCACCGGCACAAATCCGTATGGATTGCCCCATTCTGGAGTCGGAACGCCATCCGGATCGACGTGCCAGGGATACAGTTCTTCTTTGTCGTTCTTGACCCGATAGGTGGCGAACCTAAACTGGTCAATAACTTCCCGGTAGATGCAGGTTTCGTCAGGCTTTTCAGGGTCTTCGCGCTCGTACTCGATGACGATGCGCTTGACGTGCCCGACTGCATCAATGTCGGCTTCACGAATGACGCCGGGATGCAGCACTTCGATCCGCACCTTGCCCCGTAGCGGATCATCGACCACCTTCAGCACGCCATCGCCGTAGCGGGCCAGCGACCGCGCATAGCGCATCTTCAACTGGCCGAAATTGCTCCACTTCCACAGTTGGCGGATAGCATCAGCCAGTTTGTCGTCAATGCCAGTAAGGGGCACGGCCCCCTGCTCCAACGTCTGCCAGTCCAGATTGCCGCCATAACACTTGCTGGCGGTGATGTTGACCAGCCGAAACACCGGGTTATAAATGCCCCGCGTGTACTTGTACAGGCCATCCATCTTCTTGTGGTCGTTGGCGTACTGCTCAAGTGCGCTGAACACCTGGTTGAAGTAGTACAGGTCGTGATGGAAGTAGCGGAACAAGCGCGACTGGTAGCTTTCCCAATCGGAGTCCAGCACAGGAGACATGCTGGACAAGCCCGTCGGCACAAGCGCCTCGCGCTTATACGTCTGGATTGCCGCCCTAACTCCAACATTTACTGACATAGCCACCAGCCTGAGCCAATCGAACAT
>CAZSXY010000179.1:0-5421 GCA_964611395.1 uncultured Anaerolineaceae bacterium
CCCCTAGCAGGACGCTCCCGTTTGCGCTATAGTTGCGCTGGGAGTGTATGAGTCCCGGTGGGCTTCCCGGTCTTCAAAATCGGCGGCGGGTCGCACAGCGCGGGCCGCGATGGGTTCGACTCCCATACACTCCCGCCTGCTTCTTTTTCAATCCTCGTCCTCATCTTCATCTTTTGTGCGGCGCATGGTCAAGAAGCCGCCTATCGAACCTAGCGGCCCAGGGAGCGTTTCGAATTTGGCCACTTCCTCCCACTTGCCACTGTGACGCTTGACATCCCATTTTTCCCATTCTTTGCCAACGACCGACAAAAACGCTTCGAGCTTTTCTAAATCGTCATTGGTCAGGGCGTCATGCAGTTCGTCGAGCACATCGATCAAGCTACCCAGGTGACGCGCCAGGTTTTCGTGATTCTCCGAAAACGCGGCCAGGAGATCGACGGGGGTCAGGTAGCGCAGGCTCTGGAACGATAGCGCCAGCGTGGGGTTCACCATGCGGCGAAGCTCCATCCACCCCTCGGACTGTTGCAGGGCGTAAAATAGAGATGCGCCAAGCAGCACCGGCAAGCTTTCGGTGGCGGCGATCAGGCCGTCATGCTCGTCCGGATCCATAAAGCGTGGCACCCCGCCTATCAGCCCGACGATGTCTTCTGCCAGGGCAATCGCTTCGCTGGGGCATTGCGGGTTGGGCGTTAACAAGATTTCTGCCTGGTCGAACAGGTTCGGCGTGGCGGCGCTGGCTTCGATGTCTCCGGTGTACAGTCCCGATGCGTTGATAATGGGAGTCATGCCTACGAGGTAGGCCAGTTGTGCGCCTTGCTCATTGGTGGGGAAGTGCTGCCCGGCAAGGGCGATCGATGCCGTCTTGAGATGTCCCATATCGAGAACGACAGCCCCTGGCTTGAGGGTGGGGCCCAGGCGCTCGTAGGTTTCCTCAAGCATGCTAGGCGAGTTTTTGATGACGATCAAATCGGCGTTTTCGGTGGCTTTGAGCAGTTTGCGGTCGAAGTTATCAACGGCTCCTAGCTTGTGCGCGTCTTTCATCGGCTGGGCGCGAATGTCGTTACCGATGATCGTAAACGTGTGGCGGGCTTTGGGTTGTGACTGGTAACGCTTCAGTGCCAGCGCAAACGAGGTGCTGATACGGTCTAATCCAATAATACTCACATTGACATGCATGGTCAGGTCCTTTTCCGTTGGCACACGGCTGATGGTTTATCGTGTTTATCTTATTCTACGTGGTCGGGCACACAAACG
Organism: uncultured Anaerolineaceae bacterium; assembly: GCA_964611395.1. Lineage (GTDB taxonomy): Bacteria > Chloroflexota > Anaerolineae > Aggregatilineales > Aggregatilineaceae > CAZSXY01. Next base: position 1,255 of record CAZSXY010000179.1, read on the forward strand.
GGTAGTGCGCCGTCAATTCCGGTTGTCCACAGCTTGCAAAATGGCCAGTAAGCGATCGATGTCTGTGGCGGGCGGATGCGGAACGGGATCGGCGTGGCGGCGAATAAGCTCAACCATGCGCGCGTTGCCCCCGGCAGTCGCCACCATATCGGCTCCCCAGGCAGGGTGTTGCACGCTTACGGCAAACGGTCGCAGCCAGCCGCGCGGTGGCCCCTGGCCCCAGCGCTGGTACAGGGCAGGGGCGAACGCTTTGACCAGCACGACGAGCACTTTATCCGGCAGCGTGAAGCGTACCCGTGTCTTGCCGACATCATGGAGCAACGCCGCGGCCAGCAGATCGGGATCGGAGTGTCCTGCGGCTGTGAGGTCCTGCAGCACGCGCAAACTGTGCAGCCGTTCGGCGCGGCGCATTGACCGGTACAGGGTGTACAGGTTGGGCGATAGATGTTGCTGCGCCAGGGCGTCGTTAACCGGGCGCACCCAGACCACCAGGGCGCGCATGCCCTGCCGAAAGCGATAGGAGGCGCTCATGGCTCAGAAAACTGGATAGAAGCTCGTGGATAGCTCATACAAGAATCGCAAAGGCGGGCCAAGCACCGCCCAAAGCACGTTGACGCGCCCGGCAGACATCGCGCCCAGCAAAATGAGCAGCATCAGCGCCAGCGTGGTTTCGCGCTCGTATTTGACAAGCGTGCTGGCGTGTTGTGGCGGCAGGGTCCCAACGGCGATCTTGTAGCCATCCAGGGGCGACAGAGGCAGAAGGTTGAATAGAAACAACACCAGGTTGAACAGCACGACGGTTCCCAGGACGTTGTACACGAACGTCATCATGCCAAACGATCCAATGCCTTTTTGGATCAGCTCGCCGCTGTTGACGAGGATACGCGTTTGTCCTTCGAGCAGACCGCCCACCGCCAGCATGCGGATCACCAGGCCAATGCCCAGCGCGATGAGGAGGTTCATCACCGGCCCAGCCAGCGAAACGATCACCAGGCCGCGTTTTTCATTGGGATAAAACGCGCGAGGATTGACCGGCACGGGTTTGGCCCAGCCAAAGCCCGCAATCAAGGCCAGGATGATGCCCACTGGCTCGATGTGAGCGCGGGGGTTGAGCGTCAACCGCCCCTGGTAGTAGGCCGTGTTGTCACCCAGGCGGTAGGCAGTCCAGGCGTGCGCCCATTCGTGCAGCGTGAACCCGATTACCAGACCGATCACCCGGCCTAGAAGAATTTCGATGGAAAAGGCATTCAATAGAATCCTCCCAGTTAGTACTGGTGGTTAGCCCTATGTGCTTTCTCGCGTTCCAGCGCATATTGTACCAGGACGATGCCGGGAACGGCACCCATGATTTAACTCGCGATCCGCAGTCCCGCCGGGGGTCGCGTCACTCACAGGTTCGGCGCGGGTATGGCTTATGGGAAAGCCATTGCAACTTTGCATGAACTGAAAGTTATGAGTTTGGCGTTTAGAGTTATGAGAAAGAACCGGCACATCTCATTTATGTTGAACTCATGACTTCTCACGCATCACCCGTGTTGAGCGCACAAGGTCTGTCTGTGCACCCCGTTAGTTCGTTTGCGGGGCTGCTCCGATCATCACGCCGGCCAGCGCCTCCAACACGGTCACAACGGCACTGTTGTCCAGTTCGCCGTTGCCCATTGCGACCATCGCCTCGTACAGTTGGTGTGCCACAGCCGTCAGCGGAACAGGCACGTTATAGGTGCGCCCTGTGTCGATGACGATCTTGAGGTCTTTTGCTTGCATATAGGCTTTGAACCCCGGCGAGAGATCGCGCTTGAGGAGCTTTTGGGGCTTGTTATCCAGCGCCCAACACTGGGCTGCGCCGCGACTGATGGCTTGCACAACCCGCGCAGGATCAACCCCCGCTTTTTGCGCCAATACCAGCGCTTCGGCCATGGCGACCATCGTTCCGGCGACAACGACCTGGTTGGCGGCTTTGGCGATCTGGCCTGCGCCGCTTTCGCCTACCCATGTAATCGTTTTGCCCATGGCTTCAAACAGGGGCAGGGTTTTGTTGAACGCCTCTTGGGAGCCGCCGACCATGATGCTGAGCGTTCCGGCCCGCGCCCCAATATCCCCACCGCTGACGGGAGCGTCGAGCGCCATCACGCCGACCTGGGCGAATGCCTCGGCGATGCGTCGGGCCGTTTCGGGTTTGATCGTGCTATGGTCGACAAAAATCATGCCTTCGTGCGCCCCTTCGATGATACCGTTGGGGCCAAGGGCGACGGCTTCAACGTCGGGGGAGTCGGGCAGGTTGGTGAATACCCACTCACACTGTTTGGCCACTTCGCGGGGCGATGATGCCGGGATAGCGCCTTCACCGGCGAACTGATCGACGATGGTGCGGCTGCGGTTATGCACCACAAGCGTGTGGCCTGCCTTCATCAGGTTGCGTGCCATGCCAGAACCCATTAGACCCAGACCGATATAGCCGATGCGTGCCATCAAGCGAACCTCCTTACTGTTTCCAGGGTGATATGTAGCGTAAACAGGTATCAAACTCAGCGTTCAACGCTGCTTTAATGCGCCCGCGGATGCGCCTTTGCCCAATTGGTCTTTAAGCTTCCCACTCGGTATGGAAGATACCTTCTTTGTCAGTTCGCCGGTAGGTGTGCGAACCGAAGAAATCACGTTGGGCCTGGGTCAGGTTAGCCGGCAGACGCGCGGTGCGATAGGCATCAAAATAGGCCAGTGAAGCGCTCATGGCGGGGACGGGTATCCCCAACCCGACGGCAGTCTGAATCGTTTTCCGCCAGGCGTCTTGCCGCGCCTGAATGTCCGATCTGAACGGCTCGGCAAGCAGCATGTTAGCGAGATCAGGGCGGGTGGTATAGACCTGCCGGACGTCTTCCAGAAGCGCCGCGCGAATGATGCACCCGCCGCGCCAGATTCGGGCGATGGCTTCCATGTTGAGGTTGTAGTCGTACTGGTGGCTGGCGGCCTGCATCAGGGCCATTCCCTGAGCATAGGTGGTCAAGACCGAGGCATATAGCGCCTGCCGGACGTGTTCAAACAGGGTGTAGCGGTCTCCGTTGAACTGCGCCGGGGGGCCGCTGAAGACCTCTGCGGCGACGAGGCGCTGATCTTTGAGGCCGGAGATAATACGGGCTTCGACCGCGGCGTTGATGGTGTGCGTTGGCACACCTAAATCCAGCGCATTCTGGCTGGTCCATTTGCCGGTGCCCTTTTGTTTCGCCTCGTCAAGGATGATGTCGATCAACGGTTGCCCCGTTTCCGGATCGCTACGCTTGAAAATTTCGGCGGTGATTTCGACCAGGTAGGAGTTTAGCTCGGCTTCGTTCCAGCGATGGAAGGCTTCGTGCAATTCCTGGACTGTTGCGCCTGCGCCGCGCCGAAGCAGGTCGTATGCCTCGGCGATCACTTGCATGATGCCGTACTCGATCCCGTTGTGCACCATTTTCACATAGTGACCCGCGCCGCGTGGCCCGATATATGTCACGCAAGGTTCGCCGTTGACCCTGGCGGCGATTGCTTCGAATGCTTGCTGGATCAGGGTATACGCTTCGCGCTGACCACCCGGCATGATCGATGGACCGTGTAGTGTGCCTTTTTCCCCGCCCGATACCCCGCTGCCGATGAACAACAAACCATCCGCCTCCAGTTCCGCAGAGCGTCGTTCTGTTTCAGCGAAGAAGCTGTTTCCCAGGTCGATCAGCAGGTCGCCCCGGTCAAGATGTGGTTTCAGGGACGCGATGGCGTTGTCAACTACATGTGACGGCACCAGCAAAATGACGCGGCGCGGCTGTTCGAGCGCGGCCAGGAAGTGTGCGGCATCAGGGAAACTCTTGAGTTCTTCGCCTTGGGCATAGTGATCAAATGCGGCGCGTTTATCCTCGTCCAGATCGTATCCCGCGACCTTGAAACCGTGCGCTGCCAGGTTGCGGGCGAGGTTGCTGCCCATGACCCCCAGCCCAACCATACCTAGTTGATACTCCGTCATGACTTCTCCTTTACCCTGCGGGGGTTCCCCTTGGGCATATATGTTGTTTCCCTTGTCGTCGTCGTTTACCAGGCCTTGACGGCTGCCTTCTGTGGGGCTGGTCGCGCTGTGTGCCAGCGTGGTCACTATACTAATCATAGCAATTATCGTTTGCAACACCCCCCTGCAGTTTCGGGACGGTA
>CAZSXY010000180.1:0-5291 GCA_964611395.1 uncultured Anaerolineaceae bacterium
ACCGACACGCCAGAAGCCGCAGCAGAAGAAGCTGAGGAAGCTGAGCAAGAGGCGACCGTCGAAGTCGAATCGGACGCGGAATAGCCGGGCGTCTCGGTCACCTTCTGGCGTATTGGTTAGCAAACACGAGGTCCTGCCCCCCTGCGTATGGGGTGGGACTTTTTGTATTCTTGTGCCAAACATTCGCGCCTGATGGTCACACAAATGGCCGAACGTGCTACAATAAAGACAGAAAGCCATTGGGGGCGTCTGAGGAGTCAGGAGCAGGCACTCCACCATCACCTGACCGCCCATCGCCAGACTCGCCCAAGCAAGGCGAGCGCTCCACCCGGTAACATGAGAAATCACGAAGAAAAACCGTCTAGAGGCCGATTTTTACGTAATGTTGATGAAAATCATTGGTTGATCCACTGGAGAGTCAACTAAAATAGGGTCAGGGTATTAGACGTTGTTGCGGGCCAGGGTGCTGCTGCACTAGTCCGATACCAACGACCCGCTCTTGCGCCGCGTAGCACCGCACCGCCAGGAACGGGGCTAGGAGAAACCAAACGATGTCAAATAAAATGGAGCGCTTTACGCAGCGTGCCCGGCGTGTCCTGAGCCTCGCTCAGGAAGAAGCCGAACGAATGCAGCATAGCCATATCGGTACCGAGCACCTTCTGTTGGGCCTGATGCGCGAAGAAGGTGGGGTGGCCGGTAAAGTCCTGCGCGAACTGGGGCTACGTCCCAACCAGGTCGCGGATGTTGTGGAGCGCCTGACCAGCGCCAACAAGACCCTGGGCGTCACACGCATGGACTTATCTCCGGCGACCAAAAAAGTACTTGAGCTGGCTGTGGACGAAGCCCGCCGGATGGGCCACCATTACATTGGCACCGAACACCTGCTCTTGGGGCTGGTGCGGACGACCGATGGGGTGGCCGTCAACGTGTTCAAAGAGTTGAAGATCTCGCCGGATGAAGTCCGGCGTCAGACGCGCCGCGTCTTGCAGGAAAACCCCCTCCAACCGACGCGCCGCTCATCCGAGTCTTCTCAAGAGCGATCCAGCCGCGCAGGGGCCAAGACCCCCATGGTTGACCAACTGGCAACCGATCTCACCTCGCTGGCCGAGCAAGGCAAGCTCGACCCGGTGATTGGGCGGCAGATGGAAATCGAGCGCGTGATCCAGATTCTCAGCCGCCGCCAGAAGAACAACCCGGCCCTCATTGGCGAACCGGGCGTTGGCAAGACGGCGATTGTCGAAGGACTTGCCCAGCGCATCATCGAGCGCGACGCCCCCGCCCCGCTATTGGGCAAGCGCGTGTTGCAGCTTGATGTTGGCTCGCTGGTGGCCGGTACGATGTATCGCGGGCAGTTCGAAGAACGGCTCAAGCGCGTCATCGAGGAACTGAAGCAGTCCGACGCCATCCTTTTCATCGACGAGGTTCATATGCTGGTGGGCGCCGGATCGGCAGGAAGCAGCGTGGACGCGGCCAACATCCTCAAACCGGCGCTTGCTCGCGGCGAGTTGCAGTGCATCGGTGCGACCACCCTCGACGAATACCGCCGGCATATCGAAAACGACGCGGCCCTCGAACGTCGCTTCCAGAAGGTCATGATCGAAGAGCCGACCATCGAGGAAACCATCGAAATCCTGCACGGCATTCGCAAGCCCTACGAGGATCATCACAACCTCGACATCACCGACGAAGCGATCGATGCCGCCGCGAACCTGTCGGCTCGCTATGTGCCGGATCGCTTCCTGCCAGACAAGGCCATCGACCTGATCGACGAGGGCGCAAGCCGCGTGCGCATGTATAAATCGCCGGAAGCGTCACGCGTGAAGCGGCTGGAAGCCGACCTGCGCATCGCCCGCGAGGACCTTGAGATGTTGGGCGACGAAATTTCCGACGACGAGCGGGCCAGCATCGAAGAGCGCATCGCCGAAATGGAAGAAGAGCTGAACGGTTACAAGGCGCACTGGGACCCCGAAACCCAGCGTGCCCGCCTGACGGCTGAGGACGTTGCTGAAGTCGTCGGCATGTGGACGGGCATCCCCGTAACTGCCATCGCTCAGGAAGAATCCGAGCGGCTGTTGCAGATGGAAGAAGAACTGCACAAGCGCATCGTCGGGCAAGACGAAGCCATCACAGCGATCAGCAAGGCGGTACGCCGCGCCCGCGCCGGATTGAAAGACCCGCGCCGTCCCATCGGTTCGTTTATCTTCCTCGGCCCGACGGGTGTCGGCAAGACCGAGCTAACCAAAGCACTCGCTGAGTTTATGTTCGGCAGTGAAGAAGCCCTAATCCAGCTTGATATGAGCGAATTCATGGAGCGGCACAATGTCGCACGGTTGACCGGTGCGCCGCCCGGCTATGTCGGGTACGAAGACGCCGGGCAACTCACCGAAGCGCTGCGCCGCCGCCCCTACAGCATCGTCGTGTTCGACGAGATCGAAAAAGCGCACCCCGAAACCTTCAACATGCTGCTCCAGATCATGGAAGAAGGTCACCTGTCGGATGCACGCGGGCGGCGCGTGGACTTCCGCAACGCCATCATCATCATGACCAGCAACATCGGGGCCGACCTCATCAAACGCGGGACCACGCTCGGCTTTGGGCTTCCGGATGAAGAGGGAACCACGCTGGAACAAGACTACGACGAGATGCGCAAAACCCTCATGGAAAGCATGCGCAAAGCCTTCCGTCCGGAGTTCCTCAACCGGGTGGACGCGACCATCGTGTTCCGCGCCCTCAGCAAAGAGGAAATCGCGGCCATCGTCGATCTGGAAATCAAGAAGGTCAACGACCGGCTGTCCGAACGCGCGATATCCATCACGTTGACCGACGCTGCGCGGCAACACCTGGCCGACGAGGGCTACGATCCAGATTATGGCGCGCGCCCGTTGCGGCGGTTGATCACCAGCCTGGTTGAAGATCGCCTGTCCGATGTAATCCTGGCCGGAGAAATCAAGCTTGGCAGCGCCGTTATCGTTGACTACGACGCGGGGAAGGACGAGTTGACGTTCACCGAAGCGCAACCCGAAGGCCCGGTGGGAGAACCGGCCTAGCTTCCTTGCATCCTCACGAATATCTAAAGCGGCCCCTGCACCAGCGGGCCGCTTTTCTTATTTTCGACCTCATGATCCTACAAATCCTTGTTCTCACAATCAATTACAATCATGTTATAATGAGTGACAGACGTTCACGTTGCAACCATTATCATCGTAGAGGGGAAATCCGCAGGTGGGGGGATGATATGGCAAATTCTATCCTTATCGTTGATGACGATGCCGAACTGCGCGCGCTCTACCGGTTGATTCTTGAGCGCGAGGGGTATGCCGTTGACGAAGCAACCAACGGCGCTGAAGCCCTCAAGTACCTCATGAGCCACACGCCCGATGTGATCATCATGGACATGTTGATGCCCATGCTCGGCGGCGAAGCCGTCATGCAGCGCATCCAGCAAATGCCCGCGTTGAACGATGTGCGCATCATCGTGCTGACGGCTTATCCGCGTTTTAAGGAATCGGCCCAGTTCTTGCAGGCCGACCAATTCCTGGTGAAGCCGGTCACGCCAAAGACTCTCGTGGAGGTCATCCATGCCGCCCTGACCGGGGAACCGTTCCCCGAAGACTGATCCCGATCCCTGGAGCCATCATCTGGATCGCGCTGCTGCGCATGCTGGACTGGCAACGTATGGTATGCGTGGAACATGGGCCGCACCAATGCGCCCACAAACGAGGCAATCGGGCGGCGGCCATAGTCTGTTCATGATCTTTAGGGGGCTGCAAAATGCTAATAACGCGCGGTCATGCCGGTGGCTGCAGATCGAAGCTGTTCCCCCTGAGCGAATGCCCATCTTTCTGCAATAACAAAATCATACCGGAGAAAAAGGAGCGAATCCATGCGTTATCGATCACTGGGTAGGACTGGCTGGCAGGTATCCGAAGTGAGCTTTGGGGCATGGGCTATCGGCGGGGACTGGGGCACCACCGACAACCGCGAATCACTGGCGGCACTGCACAAGGCCGTTGATATGGGGATTAACTTCATCGACACGGCAGACGTGTATGGCGATGGGCGCAGTGAGCGGCTGGTAGCGCAACTCAAAAAAGAGCGTACCGAAACCATCTTTGTCGCCACAAAAGCCGGACGTCGCCTGTCGCCGCATACGGCGGACGGCTACAACCGGGAGAATCTCACACAGTTTGTCGAGCGCAGTCTCAAGAACCTGGAAACTAATTGCATCGACCTGTTGCAACTCCACTGCCCACCCACCGAGGTCTACTACCGTCCGGAAGTCTTCGGCGTGCTTGATGATCTCGTGCAGGCAGGCAAGCTCCGTTTCTATGGCGTGAGCGTTGAGAAAGTTGAAGAAGCACTGAAAGCCATCGAGTACCCTAACGTACAGTCGGTGCAGATCATCTTCAACATGTTCCGCCACCGCCCTGCCGATCTATTCTTTCGCGAAGCGCAACGCCGGCAGGTTGGGATTCTGGCGCGTGTGCCACTGGCCAGTGGCCTGTTAACCGGCAAAATGACGCGCAGCACAACTTTCCAGGCCAACGATCACCGAAACTACAATCGTCACGGCGAAGCCTTCGACCGGGGAGAAACGTTCTCCGGCGTGGATTATGAAACCGGTCTGCAAGCGGTCGAGGAGCTAAAGCAACTCCTTCCCGCTGGCTGGACGATGCCGCAATTCGCGCTGCGCTGGATTCTGATGTTTGAGGAAGTGACATGCGCAATTCCTGGCGGGAAGAAACCTGAGCAGATCGAAGACAACGCCCGCGCCTCTGATCTGCCGCCCCTGACGCATGAGCAAATGGAAGCGATCCGGGCGATTTATGACAACACCATCCGCGACCAGGTTCACCATTACTGGTAAACAGCCAATTGAGTTCGTTATGTCCGGTACGTTGCGCTAGAATCCCTCCCATGATACGGACTCGCGTGCGAATCGTCGAAGGAGCCATGATCATGCGTTTGGCGTGCCGGTTATTGCGGGGGGCATTGCTCATCGGCAGCGTGGCCGTCGCGCTTGTGGGCGCGGCAGGGGGGCATAGCGCGACGGCCCAGGAGCCGTCCCCTACCAGCGCCGTCGTCGAAGCTGTGGTAGCCGTCGAACGCGCGGTCGTTTTCCCCGCGCCTGACCGCAACGCCGAGCCGCTCACCTACGCGTACGAACGCGAGCGCTTTCCGGTGCTCGGTCGGACGAGCAACAGCGCCTACCTGCTGATCCAGGTCGAGGACCGGCAGGGGTGGATTCTGCGCGCACAGGTCGATGTTACGGGCAACCTGCCAGATGTGCC
>CAZSXY010000181.1:0-5279 GCA_964611395.1 uncultured Anaerolineaceae bacterium
CTTCTGAATCCTGGCCCATGTATCGCGCAGCGAGACGGTGCGGTTGAAGACCGGGTTGCCCTCGGTGGAGTCCGGGTCCATCACAAAGTAGCCCTTGCGCTCGAACTGGAAGATATCACCGGGCTGTGCACCGGCCAGCGACGGTTCCAGCTTGCAGCCGGTGAGCACCTGGAGCGAGTCCGGATTGATAAAATCGGTGAAGTCCTTGCCCTCCGGCACATCATTCGGGTTTTCGAGCGTGAACAGGTGGTCGTAGAGCCGCACTTCGGCGTCAATGGCGTGCGCCGCCGAAACCCAGTGCAGCGTCGCCTTGACCCTGCGCCCGTCGGGGGCATCGCCGCCCCTGGTGGCCGGGTCATAGGTGCAGCGCAACTCGACGATCTCGCCGCGCTCATCCTTGATCACGCCGGTGCAGGTGACGAAATACGCGTATCGCAGCCGCACTTCGCGGCCCGGAGCCAGGCGGTAGAACTTCTTGGGCGGGTCTTCCATGAAGTCCTCGCGCTCGATGTAGATGACCTTTGAGAAGGGAACCTTGCGCGTACCGGCACTGGCATCTTCGGGGTTGTTGACCGCGTCCATTTCCTCGACGCGCTCATCGGGATAGTTCTCGATGACGACCTTGAGCGGATCGAGCACGGCCATACGCCGTTCGGCGCGTTTGTTCAGGTCCTGGCGCAGGGAGTGTTCGAGCAACTGAATTTCTACGACGCTGTTGCTCTTGGCGACACCGATGCGCTCGGCGAAGTCGCGGATCGCTTCCGGGGTATAACCGCGCCGCCGCAGCCCCGATAGTGTGGGCATGCGCGGGTCGTCCCAGCCGTGCACGTGCCCCTCCTGCACCAGCCGCAGCAGTTTGCGCTTGCTCATGATGGTGTAGGTCAGGTTCAGGCGGGCAAACTCGATCTGCTGTGGGTGGAAAACGCCAAGCTGGTCGAGAAACCAGTCGTACAGCGGGCGGTGATCCTCAAATTCCAGGGTGCAGATCGAGTGCGTGATGCCCTCAATGGAGTCCGACTGGCCGTGCGCCCAGTCGTACATGGGGTAGATGCACCATGTGTCGCCCGTGCGCGGGTGCTCGGCGTGCAGGATGCGGTACATGACCGGATCGCGCAGATTCATGTTGGGCGACGCCATGTCGATCTTGGCCCGCAGCACGCGCGAACCATCGGGGAACTCACCGTTCTTCATACGCTCGAACAAGTCGAGATTTTCCTCGACGGAGCGGTCGCGGTAGGGACTGTTCTTCCCTGGCTCGGTGAGCGAGCCGCGATATTCGCGGATTTCGTCGGCGGTCAGGTCATCGACGTAGGCCAGCCCCTTCTTGATTAACGCGATCGCCCACTCATAAAGCTGGTCGAAGTAATCCGAGGCGAAAAACAGGCGATCTTCCCAGTCGGCCCCCAGCCATTTCACGTCATGGATGATGGCGTCGATGTATTCCTGCTCTTCTTTGGTGGGGTTGGTGTCGTCGAAGCGCAGGTTGAACTTGCCGCCGTACTTCTGCGCCGTCCCATAGTTGAGCAGGATGGACTTGGCATGGCCGATATGCAGGTAGCCGTTTGGCTCCGGCGGGAAGCGCGTATGCACGCGCCCGCCAAAGCGCCCGTTCGCGTTGTGCTCGTCGATGATCTGGTGGATGAAGTTGCTCGGGGCAGAAGTTTCGTTGCCCGATTCACTGGTTGGCATCGTTCGCGTACTCCACAAGTGGGTTAGGATTCACAACGCGCCTAGTGTACCAGATCAACGGGAAGGTTGCGTAATTGGTTTTGCGCACGGTTCGGATGGCTTAACTCCCCGTACACCCTGCGCCGCACATCTGCTATAATGCGGCGTGCCGCACCGCTGGGCCAGCTTGCCACAAAGGAGTGAAGCCTGTGACCGATCATCATGACGTTCCTGTTCGCGTACGCTTTGCGCCCAGCCCCACCGGGCCGCTGCATATCGGCGGCGTGCGCACGGCGTTGTTCAACTGGCTGTTCGCCCGGCATCATGGGGGGGCATTCATCCTGCGCATCGAAGACACCGATCGCAGCCGCTACGTCCCCGAAGCGGTGCAATTGATCACCGGGGGGCTGCGCTGGCTGGGCCTGGAATGGGACGAAGGGCCGGAGGTGGGCGGCGACTATGGGCCTTATTTCCAGTCGGAGCGCACCGACCTGTACCGGCAGTGGGCCGAGTGGCTGGTAGAGCAGGGGTACGCCTACCGGTGTTATTGCACCGCCGAACGGCTCGCACAGGTCCGCGAGCAGCAGCGGGCGAACAAACAGTCATTCGGCTATGACCGGCGCTGCCGCACCCTGACGCCGGAAGAGCGCGCGAAGCTCCATGCGGAAACGGGCGGGCAGCATGTGATCCGCTTCAAGATGCCGCTGGAGGGAGTGACGGTTGTCCGTGATCTGTTGCGCGGCGACATCGCGTTCGATAACGCGCAATTGCAAGACCTGGTGCTGCTCAAGTCGGATGGTTATCCGACCTACCACCTGGCGAATGTCGTGGATGATCATTTCATGCGGATCAGCCACATTTTGCGGGCCGAGGAATGGATTTCCACCGCGCCGATTCACAAGAACCTGTACGACGCCTTTGGCTGGGAGATGCCGCAGATCGCGCATTTGCCGGTCATCCTCAACCCCAGCGGCAAGGGGAAGCTGTCCAAGCGCAGCGTGGGGTTTACGGACGGCGGGCGCAAAGTACCCGTGCTGTTGCACGAGTTCATTGAGGGCGGCTATCTGCCGCAGGCGGTGATCAACTTCCTGACCAACATCGGCTGGAGTTTCGGCGAAGACCGCGAAGTCTTCACCGTGGAAGAAACCATCGCGCGTTTTGACCTCAGCCGCGTGAATCCGGCTGGCGGGGCGTTCCCGGTTGAGAAGCTGGATTGGCTTAACGGCGTGTATATCCGCGAGATGGACGCAACCGCGCTGGCCGGACACCTGCGACCGGTGCTGGAAAAAGCCGGTTACACCGTTGATGATGACATGCTGCTGCGGATCGTGCCGCTGGTGCGCGAGCGGATCAAGACGCTCAATGATGTGGTCGAGGTCGGGGGGTTCTTCTTCGAGGAGACGTTCACGCCCCCACCGGCGGAGGCTCTGATCCAGAAGAAAATGGATGCGGCCAGCACCAAAGCGGCGCTTGAAGCGGCGTTGCAGGTGCTCGAAGCCCTGCCGGACTTCAATGCCGAAACGCTCGAAACGGCGCTGCGCCAGCTTGCCGCCGACCTGAACCTCAAGCCGGGGCAGTTGTTCGGGACGCTGCGCGAGGCGACGACGGCACGCAAGGTTTCGCCGCCGCTGTTTGAGACGATGGCCGTCCTGGGCCGCGACAAATGCCTGGAACGCATCCGGCTGGCCATCGCCAGCCTCTGAGCGCAATGGTTGATCCAGCTTCACGGGCGGGTGCAGCGTATGCGCCCGCTTTTGGCTTCACTCTGCCTCTGGGAACAGCACGTCGCGCCAGGTCTGCCAGGTGATGCGGCGTTTGTCGCGGAGATGCCGGTTGTAGGGTTGGTCGAAGATGACATGCTCCCAGGTAGGGGTTGCTGCGCCGTTGATGTTGGGACGGTCGTCGATGAGCAGGTTGGCGCGCACGAGCGTTTTGTCTTGCGTGAGGATCATCCGCCTGATCCACCGCGCGCCGAGGTGGGCCTCCACCCACGCATATTTTTCGACTACGCAATGCCGGTAGTCAACGAGCGGCGTCGTACAGAGCCACACATCAACGCCCATCGCTTGCATGGCTTCTAGAGCCTCGCGCCCGCCGGGGATGGGTGGCAGCGTGCGGAAGAAACCCGGCTGGCGGAAGACGGATAGCACCTGTTCGCGCAAATCCGGCGGGTATTCGTCCTGGACGAGCGGGTGGCGGCGCTGCGTGGTAGGGATGGCTGGCAGGTGGGGGAACATGGCCTGCCACCTGTCGAAGAAGCCTTGTTCAAAGTCGGCCAGCACGCCATCCATGTCCACCAGGATGCGCATAACTTCCCCCTGTTAGCTGATCGTCACGGTGTCGTCATCCACCGTGATCGTTGTTGGGCGGCCATGAATCTGCACGTGCCGGAAGACACTCGTGCCCCAGGCCGGGGCGCGGGGCGCAATGTCTCCCTGAAGGGTGGGCGTCAGGTTGAGGCCACCGGCGATCATCGCGCTGACCGGCATGGCGCTCCAGCCCTGGAGCAGCGCCCCCGGTGCGTGCGCCGGGGTGTGGTATTCGATCGGGGTCAACCAGGCGTTCGCCAGTTGAATTTCCCACCAGCGCGTCAGGGTGTAACGCCAGTCCGGATCGTGGCGCTCCAGCAATGCCTGCGCATAGATCGCGCTGAGGTACGGCCATTCCGCCCCGTTATGGCAGTTGTATGCTTTGGCCGACTTGCCAAACAGGTCGGCACGCAGGCCATACGGCGGCCAGCAGACCATCACGCCCCAGTCTTCGAACGGCTGCGACGGATTGTTGCGTGTTTGAAGCGCCTGTTTCATGGCTTCCAGCACCCGTTCGGCGCGTTCGGGCGGGGCGGCATCAAACCGCAACGCCAGCACCGTATCAAGCGCCAGGTGGTCTTCAACGAAGGCGGGCGTGCCGTTTTCGCCGGTGCGCCGGTAATCCACGTAGTATCCCTGTTCGTCGTCCCAGTTGTGAATCTGGAGCAGTTCGGCAATTTGCTGGGCATCCTGGGTGTAGCTGGCGGCGGTGTTCGCTTCGGAGAGATGTTGGGCAAGCGCCGCCCCCGCCTTGAGCGCACCTACGCTCAACGCCAGGTCGTAGGTGACCCAATCGCTACGCAATACGTTGTTTGTCCAGTCATTCGGCGCGCGGGGCTTGGCCGGATTCGCAGTCAACCGGTTGAGGCAGGCCTGGGCGCATTCCCATAACGTGCGGCCATCGTCCAGCCGCTCGTGGACTACCGCGTTGTCGCCCGTCCACGCCACGTAGTCGTGCAGCAATAACACGAAGAATGCCGGGGAATCCTGGTGATCGGACATCCAGTCGGTCGCGCTCGGTTCGCCCTGGTCTTCGAGGGGCAGCGCGGCAGGGTCGATGACTCCGCTGGGGCACGTGCCGTCGGCGTGGACGCCGGTCGCCAGGTTGAAGAGCTGCTTGCGCACCCATTCGGGACGGTAGGGCAACAGGGGCAGCGCGGCCCAATAACTGTCGCGGAAGTAAAGGCGGGGCGGGAAGGCGTAGGCGGGGCCAGCCCACAACCCGGCAAACCCGCTGGGCAGTTCCTTGTAGTTCGCGATGGTATTGTTGAGGCACGCGACAAACATGCTGCGCAGGAGCGG
>CAZSXY010000182.1:0-5183 GCA_964611395.1 uncultured Anaerolineaceae bacterium
AACTTGACCCCTCAGCAGGTTCAAGCTCTCACTGTTATCCCGAACTGAGGTTATATTGTAACCTGTACTACTAGGTTTCTCTCCAGACAGAAATGGCGCATAATCGGCGCAAGGAGAGAAGCAGATGAAAGCAGAAGAAAAACTGGCACGGCAGCGACTGAGTGTGTTGGAGTTGGCCGAAGCGTTAGGCAACGTTTCCGAGGCCTGTCGACAGCAAGCTTGAGAAAATGGGTCTCCAGCGCCTGTACGCGCGCACCAATGAAGGTTTTGCCTTGAAGGTGCTCGCCTCTCTTGTCGCCCTTGCTCTAACCAACGTCAACTAGCAATCAAGGTACCGTCATAATCGTAGGCGGCAGGTTAAGCATTTGATTGACCTTTCTTCGCAGTTAGGCCAACAGCTTAATCTGCCTTTCAGTTTTTAACGAGCTTTTGTACAAAGTCGAGCTAAGACTGCCAACTCACCCCTTGACGCCACTGCTGCTCACACTCTGGACGAACCATTTCTGGAACAACAAGAACGTGATCAAGACCGGGATGGTCACCATCGCCGCATAGCCCATGATGCTGCCCCACTTGATCGGGGCTTGCGTCTGGAAGAAATCCATCCCGACCATGAGGGGCTGGTATTCGTCGCCGCGTGTGACCATCAGGGGCCACATATAGAACGACCAGAACTGCAAAAACTTCAGGATCGCGACCGTCGCAAATACGGGCCGCGAGAGCGGAACCATGATTTGCCAGTAGATGCGAAATGGCCCGGCTCCGTCCACATAGGCGGCCTCATCAAAATCCTTTGGGATGCTGATGAAAAACTGGTAGAACAAAAAGATCGAAAACGGTTCGGCGATGAACGGCAAAATCTGGACATGGTACGAGTTCAACCATGTGCCGCCCTCTTGTAGTTGGCCAATGACGAAGTAGACCAGCACCTCAAAGGGGGCGGCTACGATGATCATGGCGGCGATTTGCAAGACCGCAAAGGCCTGTTCGGGCCACTTCCGAAGGAGGGGAACTTCGCGTAAAAATTTCCCCGAAGCGCTCCAGGTCACACCCCACAATAACAACGTGAGCAGAATAAGCATACCGGCAGTGAGTGTGTTCAAAAAACTACTCATCTGGTTGACTTGCATCAACAGGGGCACGGCGATGGCTTCGAGCGGGATGATGATGAGCGAGACGATGATGGCCAGGATCATGCGACGGCCCGGCCAGTGCAGGCGCGCCAGGACGTAGGCCGCCATGCTGTTGACGAACAATCCGCTGATGACGGTCACCAGCGTGATGAAAAGCGAGTTAAAGGCCAGGTGCCCGAACCGAACCCGGGCGAATACATCCTCGATATTTACCGTTGTGAGCTGACTCGGCTTGGGGAAGAAGGCGCGAATACTGGCCAGGTCGGCGATGACACGATCATTGGGTTTGAAGGCAGCCACGACCATGAAAATGATCGGGAAGAGAAAGAGGAAGCCTAGAAATGACATGAAGCCATAAGCGATCATTCGCCGGAAAATCTGGCGTAGATGGGCAACGATGGCCAATCGCCGGGCTTCTTCACGTTGGTGTTGGTTGAGGGTTCCTGTGGTCATCACATTACCTGTCCAATGCACTTTCCGACCGGACAAGGACTCGTTGGATCAGCGAAACGATCAGGACGATCCCCACGAATACCACCGACAAGGCCGAAGCATAGCCGACTTCGCTCTGCGTCCAACCGCGCCGGATGGCATACCAGACCATGGTTGCCGTCGATTCTTCCGGCCCCCCATCAGGCGTCATCACATTGACCTGGTCGAACAGGCGAAAGGCAAGAATCGTCGTGGTCAGCACGACGAAGATCGTAGTATTACGCAGCATAGGCAGCGTGATAAAACGGAATTGCTGCCAGAGATTCGCCCCATCGATGGCGGATGCTTCGTAAAGGTCTTCCGGAATGTCTTGCAGCCCGGCCAGGAAAATGATCATCTGGAAACCAACCCCCTGCCAGATCGACATGATGATGATGGCCGGCATAGCCATGCGGGGACTTTGCAGCCAGTCAAACCCCTCAACCTGGCCGAACGTGACAAACTGGATCATTTCATTGATCAGGCCAAAATCCGGGTTGTAGAGGAATTTCCACACGACGGCAATGATGACCATCGCCGTGACCACCGGACTGAAATACATGGTGCGAAAGACATTGACGTAAGGAAGTTTCTGGTTGACCAAAATGGCCAGCAATAAGGCCAGGGATGACTGGATCGGAACGACGACCAGCGCGAAGTAAAAATTATTCAGCAACCCTTCCCAAAACAAGGAGTCTTTGGCGATGATGGCGTAGTAGTTACCGGCAATCGAGAAGGTGCGAGCGATCTCATATTCGGACCACTGTTCTAACCCGACTTCATCCAGGCTTTTTCCGCGCCAGCGAAAGATCAGTTTGCCCTGATCGCACACCTGGCCGCAGTTTGCCTCACATGCCGTATCATCCGCCTCACCAATTTTACACTGCCATTCTGCCTCACAGGCCTTGCAGGCGTCGGTCTTGGCGCGATACCAGCCGGCTTTAGGGGCGCGGAACGGAACATCTTCGGGGACATCCGGCAGCCTGATCAGGTTGACGCTCAGGACACGGTCGTAGTTGCGGTACCAGGGATCGAGGCGGTGGGCTTCTGAGCCGTCGAAGCGCTGGTTGGTGGTGCTGAGGTCCAGCCCTCTGATGAACGGCCAGATCATGAACAAGAACAAAAAGATGAAAGCCGGGCCGCCCATCAGCCACGCGATGAGCAGGTCGCGTCCACGTCTGCCGCTCAGGTATCGTCGGAAGAATGTTTCCATGTGCCTGCTCCAGAGTTGTCCGGGGAGACCCGGTCTCCCCGGACATACACCACTGCTACACGTTTTACTGGCTCAGCGTCTCGATGAGCGAGTCGATCGTGTCGACAGCAGCATCCAGCGAGGCCTGCACATCTTCACCACGGGCGATGGCATTGATTGCATCGGACATGGCAGTTTGGATGGCCGGATACGCCGCCGTTGCCGCACGCGGAACGGCCACACCGCCGGTCAACTGCTGGTAGTAGATGTACATATCGCCACCCTCGGCGAACCGCTCGTCAGCTTCCAACACCGAGAGGCGCGAGGGAATCGCCCCGTTGCCATCGGTCATCTGCTTGACGTTTTCTGGCTGAAGCAGCCATTCGATGAACGCCCAGGCTCCGTCCGGGTTTTCGCACATGCTGGTGATCCCCCAGTTCCACGATCCCATGCCGGTCACGGCCCCATGGCCGAAGTCCGGCTGCGGGATCAGCACCAGGTCATCCCCCAGGGCTTCCTTGTACGGCACGTACATCCAGTGGCCGACATAGCTCAACGGGACACGCCCTTCCATGAAGTCAGCATCCGCATCAACCGGCGTGGTGGTGGCATAGCCCTTCTCGAACAGGCTCTGGAACCACTCGCCAAACGCTACGGCTTCCGGCCCGTTCAGCACACCTTCGGCGGTATCGTAGGTTTCCTTGTCGATGGTGTCGCCGCCAAAGCTGCGGATCCAGGGGCCGAAGGCATACGAGTACCATTCGCCGGTGTAGTTGAACTTGAAGTCGATCACGTAACCATCTTCTGGCACAAGCGGGGCCAGCGCGTCAAGCGCCTGGTTGAACTCATCGAGCGTCCATGGATCGTCGATGCCCTCCGGAATGCGAACGCCTGCTTCTTCCAGGTACGTCTTATTCGCCCAGATGGCAAGGCCACTATCGAACTGGCCGAGGCTCCAGAGATGGTCATCAACAGTGCCCTGCTCGATGATCGAGGGCAGGACGTCGGACAGCAGATCATCGCTCACATAGTCGTCCAGCGGGATCAGGTCTCCAGAGAAAACGTAGTTGTAGATGAACGGCCCGTCGAAGTCCAGCACGCAGGGCAGTTCACCGGCCAGAGCCGCTGCTTTGACCTGGTCGTTGTAGCTGCCTTCTGGAACTTCCAGGGCGACAACTTCGTACTGCTCGCTACTTTCGTTGAAGCGGGTGATCTGGTCATCCAGGGCATCTCGTTCAGAGCCTTGCCCTGAGTGGAACCAGAGGGTCACCTGGGTCTTACCTTGAGCTGAAACGCTCACCGGCACGGCAATCGCAACGATGATCGCCACCAGTATCAGCATCCGTAAGGCTTTCATTGTTACCTCCATCTAATTGCAAGATTACTTGAATAGGTCGGGCTTGTTGGGCAATTCCGGTTGCTTGATCTTTCTGCGATAGTATCCTCCTCTCCTCTACTGGCCGGGCGATGGGCGATGAAACGCCGGTGCCCGCACCAGGCAGGCCCCGGGGAATCGATTACGGCTTGAACCGGTGTGCCGTGAACTGGTGGATCGCGCTTTGCTTTGGGTGTCCCGCATAAAAAGGGCCGACGTGACCGGAGGCCGGTATCATCGACGCAGCGTACGTGTGGGATAGATAGAGCACATCATCAACATAGACATCCACAAAGACATCCCGGCTTACGACGCGCAAATGAACATGGGGGAACGCCTGCCGATGCCAGCCGGGTTCCAGTCGCCGTAGGGCGACCGGGGTTCCCAGGGCGGGGCGGAGACCCTGTGGCCCGCCGGAAAAATGCACGCTGCCGAGCATGACATACCACTGGCTCGCCGCTGGCGATTCCGGGGCCAGCCAGACGGCAAGCCCTGCTATGTCTCCCTCACGGGTGGGATTCATCCGGAAGCAAATGCCAGCATACGGCGCGGCGACCCGCGCTTCGTACACGCCATCGGGCGCGTCATGTAGCGCCAGGTCTAGCGGGCTATCCGGTGTCAGAGGGTTAACGATCGCCACCGGCTCGGATAGGTGCCCGGCAAATAACGCCGGGTCATAGCGCAGAACCAGTTGGCCCGCCCCGCCTTCCTCCAGCACTTTAGGGGCAGCGAACGACCCCGTCCAGCCTTCTCCGGGTGCCCCTGGGAACACATGGTGGTAGTAATACAGGCGCTGCCGGTTGTTGTCCGGCGCGGCGATGCTGCGTCCGACGTAGGTTGTCATCATGCTGGGCGCGCTGGCATTCAGGGCGTTGTTGATTGCCGGTGGATGATAGCCCGCGAGCATGGTGTCGGATACCAGATAAAATGAGCCGGTGACTTGGTGCGCATCACGCACCGGGTACGGCGTTCCAAAATGGTAGCTGGTGGTATAGGTCAGGTAATGACGCCC
>CAZSXY010000183.1:0-2435 GCA_964611395.1 uncultured Anaerolineaceae bacterium
GCGGGCACATCGCCCAGTTTGGGGCTGATCTGGGCCAATCCCAGTGTGATCTTCATGCGGTTACGCCTCCCTCGCCGCCCGAATTCGTTCGTTGGCTTGCGCCTGACCAATGATAACGCATCCTGCGCTCTCATGGAGCACACACATAGACGTTGCACCACCGGCATGGGTGTGGGGTAGTGAGTCATGAGTTTGGAGTGATGAGTCTGGAGCCATCACCCGTGACTCATTACTCCCAACCCCCCACTCATAACTTCCAGTTCATGCAAAGCTGAAATGGCCTCTCCATCAACCACGTTTCTGTTGGCGGGTCGCCAACCAGACCGCGCTTCCCAACACGGTGCTCACCAGCAGCAGAGCCAGGTCGAATACCTGGTCGGCGCGGTGGTCGAGCAACGTCTGAGCCGGATCGGCCCGCAGGAAGGCGAGTATCGCCTGGCCGAGTCCGGTCAGCGCCAGGATGATCCACAGCCGCACGCCCGGCAGCCAGCCGCGCCATGTCAGCAGCAGCGCCAGCGCCAACAGCACGCTGCCCAGCGCCATCCCCATGACCTGCACGTCCAGCCGGGGGGCCACGAACTCGTAAATATCCGGCAACTCTTCGACCTGCCAGCCCGGCCAGCTGGCCAGCGTGGCGACTTCGTACCCATAACCGCACCCCGCCTCCCGGC
Organism: uncultured Anaerolineaceae bacterium; assembly: GCA_964611395.1. Taxonomy (GTDB): domain Bacteria; phylum Chloroflexota; class Anaerolineae; order Aggregatilineales; family Aggregatilineaceae; genus CAZSXY01. The sequence continues at coordinate 672 of CAZSXY010000183.1, forward strand.
AGCCTCGCCATGCGCCGATCATGCCCAGCGGCCAGGCCAGCGCCGCAGCATCCAGCCAGGCGCGAACCGGCACGCCGCGCAGCCGGGCCGCGATCACTGCTGCCGGAACTGCAACGAGTACGGCCCCGTGCCAGGCCATCCCGCCCAACGACAGGCGGGTGATCTGGTCGGGATGATCGGCGAAGTGATCCCACTGCTGCATGACATACAGGCCCCGCGCGCCGGTGATGCCCGCAAGCGCCGCGACGATCCCCACGTCCAACCAGCGCAGCACCTGCCCAGGCGCAAAGCGGTGCGCTCGCCACACGATCACCGCGAGAGCCGCCGCAAGGCTGCCGAGCAACCACGCTTCGTAGGTGTGCAGCACAATGGGGCCGAAATCAACCACAACTCGATGCATGCGTTTCCCGTAGAATACGGTGGTGAACCCTAACATGCAAACGTTAAAGCGAAACCGGCGTGCTGTCAAACGACGGTAGGCTGGTGCTGTCTCGCGGGTTTGTCGGTTTGCCGTCAGGGCGATTTCAGGGAAAACGGGCCAGAACTGGTATAATCTGTTCGTGAAGAGACTAGTAGACACCGCGGTGGGGCGGCGACGTGATCGCTGCCGCGCCATAAGGAGGAGTTACCCATGATTGGTCTGGTATTGAGTACGCTTGCCATTGCCGGGTTGGCAATTGCGGGTTTTGGTGTGTTTGTAGCGGCGCAAGCCGCATCGCGCAACGATTCGGTGCGTCCTGGGGTGTTCGTGGCAGTGGTGGGCGTTCTTGCCGCCGTGATCTTTTTTGCCATGAGCGCCGGTGTGGTCGAAATCCGCCCCGACGAGGTCGGAGTGGTCTTCAATGTCGTCAGCGGCGATCTGTCCGAAGACCCGCTGGGACCCGGTTTGCATCTCATCATCCCCGGGGTGCAAGAGGTGACAATCTACTCGACGGCTCAGCAGGAGTATACTGTTTCCGGCACGTCCACTGAGGGAGCCGTGCGCGGGGATGACGCCGTCGTCGCGCTCACGAAGGATGGCCAGCAGGTCGGCCTCGACGTGACGATGATCTATCGCATCAGCCCGAACAAAGCCTACATCGTCCGCCAGCTGTGGCCCGAAGGTTATGTCAACGGCCTGATCCGTCCCACTCTGCGCAACCAGGCCCGTGCCGCGCTCACCCAGTTCAATGTCGAGCAGATTTACGGCGCAGACCATATCACGCTTGAGGACGCAATCGAGGATGGCGTGCGCGCGTTGATCGAACCGGCAGGCTTCGAACTGACCAACGTCCTGATCCGCCGGATCAAGTTCTCGGATGAGTACGTGGCCTCGATCGAGCGCAAGCAGGTGGCCCAACAAGAAGCCCTTGAAGCGGAGTTCCGCGTGGAACAGCGCCTGCAAGAAGCTGACCAGGCCCGTGAACTGGCGCGGGGCGATGCCGATGCCGCCAAGATTCGCGCCGAGGGTGAAGCCGAAGCGATGCGGCTGATCAACGAACAACTCGCCCAAAACCCCCTGCTGTTGCAGTGGCGGTATATCGAGCAGCTTGGCGACGATGTCAAGATCATTGTCATTCCGTCCAATAGCCCGTTCCTGTTTGATCTGGAAGCATTGCTTCAGGCGAGCGGGGCCTCGCTCGAAACCGGAACGGTGGGCAGCAGCGAGTAGGCACACCCGCTTACCCATCGCACAAACAAGGGAGCGGATCGCCTGATCCCCCCTGGACTGTGGCACTTTGCAACGCCCGTGAAGCGACTTCGCGGGCGTTTTCATGGGGGGGG
>CAZSXY010000183.1:2535-5152 GCA_964611395.1 uncultured Anaerolineaceae bacterium
CGCTGGAGGTCAGTTTGACAGCGCCCGCCTTTGCTGGTAAACACGGCCTCTGCAACCGAAAGCGCATCAACAGGCGGTGGGGGATGAATCGCAACACAACGCTGGTCATGGCCTTTATGATTTTTGTGGCGATCGGGTGGCTGAGCGCGGCGCTTGGCCCTGCGCTACCCGATCTGGCCGAGCGGACCGGGCGCGATCTGGCCACGCTCGGTGGGCTGGTGACGATGGTCTGGGGCGGGACGCTGGTTTCGCAACTGGTCGCCGGGGCCGTCAACGACCGGTTCGGCCAGCGGCCCATCCTGCTGATGGGTGTTGTGCTGGTGGCAGCGGGCAGCCTGGTCATTGTATCCAGCCGGAACTTGTGGTTGATGCTGGCAGCAGGGTCCGTATTCGGCCTGGGGTTTGGCGGGCTGGACATTGGCACCAACCTGCTGATCGCCCAGCGGTTCGTGCGGCGCGGTGTGCCGATGCTCAACCTGTTGCACGTGTTCTTCGGCGTTGGGGCGGTGATTGGCCCGGCGCTGGCAGGCCTGACGCTGAAGTTGTGGGATACGGCTTTGCCGGCGCTGGCGCTGGGGATTGTGGTGGCTATTGCGCCGTTGCCGCTCGTGCTGCGCCTGGACTCGCGCGCTCCTGATCGCTCCCCTGCGAACCCGGATGTGCCCGCCGCCAGCTTTAGCTACCGCACGCCACTGTTGTGGGCGTTGGGCGCGCTCCTGCTGCTTTATGTTGGGCTTGAGGCCGGTCTGGGGGCCTGGACGACCGCGTATGTCGAGCGGACGACGGCATTGAACGAGTCGGCGGCGGCGCTGGTCACGGCGAGTTACTGGCTGGCGCTCACGGTGGGGCGCGTGGCCGGGGCTGTTTATGGGGGGCGCTTTGCGCCGCACACGGTGCTGTGGGCGTGCCTGGTGGGGATGGCGGCGGGAGGCTTTCTGCTGGTCGCGGGCAGTGGGAGCGCGGTGCTGACCGTGCTGGCGGTGCTGGTGCTCGGCGTGTGGTCGGGGCCTCCTTTCCCGACGGTGGTCGCGATCACAACGGCTACGTTCCCTGATGGGCCGGGCAAGGCGACCAGCGTGGTCGTGGCGATGGCCAGCCTGGGCGCGACGACGTTGCCCTGGGTGCAGGGCGTGCTCCTAGACGAGGTTAGCGGGCTGGCAATGACGCTGCTGGTTGCCGCCGAAGGGCTGACGATGGTGGCCGTATTCGCCGGGATACGCGCTCGCCAGACGCGCCGCGCACGTGTTCGGGCGACCTAATGCATGGCGCTGCGCCAGACGGTATCGAGTGCCATCAACGCCGACAGGTTGTGAACGGCATGCCCCGCCTGGAGCGCGCGCGGATCGTCGAAGGTGAGCGGGTACCACGTCATGTGGAAGCCGTCTTCGCGCAGCCCGCGCCCCGGAATCGTATCGACTATGCGCCCGAAGTCCCACAGTGGAACCTCGTACTCCGCCGCCAACTGCCGCACGGTGTCGTTGTTGCGGTCGCTGCCTTCCAGCCGGTCGGCTTTGGTTCCCAGGATCGGCACCACGCCGCGTTCAATCGAGAACTCGATGATCTGGCGCATGTATTGCGCGAAGAGATCGGGGCTGCCTGCTTCGTTGGTTCCCAAGCGGATCAATACCACGCTGGGCTTGTTAACGCGGAACTCGCACGCGATGGGCGTTTCGTCCGGCAGGCACAGGGCAGGATTGGCCCACGTGGAGTCAAACAATGCCCAGACGTGGTTGCCCGTCCATGTCGATATACTCTCGCGTCCGAACGATCCGGCAAAATGGTCGATCACCGGTTGCAGGTAATCGTACGGCCCCAGCTCGTATTCCCCGTTATCAAACTTGGCCAGGAAGAACGGCGCTTCGCTGTTGCAGTCCCCGATCTTCGAAAATGCATGGGGATTGTTGCCCAGTTGCAGCCCGCGCAAATAGATCGTGCGCACGTTCGGCCCGCCCGCCGTGATGATCTCCGGCTGGAGCATCCATGTCGCGGTGTCGGGGGAGATAATTCCGAGGTCGGGGCTGTTCGCCGCCTCGCCGGTGACGGTGGTCGCGTCCCCTGAGGAGGTGTCCGGCGCAGGGGCGGCGTGACTGTCTTCCTGTGCCCCCTCATCTGACGACAGAATGCCCAGATCGGCGGTGTCCGGTGACTGGTCGCTAATGACGGCTGTGGTGTCGCGTTCGTCCGGGGCAGGCTCCAGAGCCGTTGCCGTGCTGGGTTCAACCGGATCGCGGTCGGGTGCAGCCGCCTCTTCCGGCGCGTCAGAAACGGGGGAAACGACGTCTGGCTGCTTCATGCCTGAGATGTCGGGTGTGGTCACCGGCCCGCTGCCCGCGCCCAGGATGCCCAGGTCATCGACGGGCAGCCGGATCGGGGTGAAATCCATCCGGACGCCGATCAGCCCCAGGTCTGTTGTGCCGCTGCCGGAGTCTGGGGCGAGGGGGGGCGGGGCCTCGCCGGGGACTGTAAGCGTTTGCCCGCTGAGCAGGGTATCGGCGTCGGTCAGCCCGTTGGATTGCATCAACGCTTCAACGGTCACGCCGTAGCGCAGCGCGATGCGGAACAGGTTTTCGCCCGGCTGGACAGTGTGCGTGGCCGGACGGCTGCCGTCCTGGGCATG
>CAZSXY010000184.1:0-5099 GCA_964611395.1 uncultured Anaerolineaceae bacterium
ATGGCACGTCATGATGCTCCAGCACCGCGCAATTGAAGTCTTCGGCCATGAGCACATACGAGTTCGCCTGCTCGGTGGTGATGGTTTCGATCACTTCACGATCGTTGCCGCGCCGGATCACCTGGCCGGGGAAGTCATCTTTCGGGTTGTAGGCCCGGTTCACCGCCAGCGACCCTGCCGTACCGGCCAGCTCGTAATAGCGGCGCAGCGGCAGCGTAAACCCGCAGTTGATATGCGCCAGCACGCCATCCGGAAAAGCCAGCGTCGCCACGACCAGATCATCCACGCCGGACGCCGACCACGTCGCCTGGGCCGTGACGCTGAGCGGCTCCTGCCCGGTCATGAAGCGTGCGAGCGCGATCGGGTAGCAGCCCACATCATACACCGCTCCCCCGCCGAGCGCGGGCTGCCAGCGCACATTCTGCCCCTCGTTCAGCGGAAAGGTGAACCCGGCTTCGATCAATCGCAGATCGCCAATGACACCGGAGCGTAGCATCTCCCGCGTCCGTTGCGCCTGCGGGTGGTGCCGCCACTGGAACGCCTCGGCCAGCTTGACGCCCGCTTCACGGCAGGCCACGACCATTTCCTGCGCATCGGCGGCGTTGAGCGCCAGCGGTTTTTCGCACAAGACATGCTTGCCCGCGCGCGCGGCGCGGATCGCCCATTCCTTATGAAAGCTGTTCGGCAGTGGAATGTACACGGCGTCTACGTCCGGGTCGTGGAGCAGCGCTTCATAGCTGCCGGTGCTGCGCGGAATGCCTAGCCGGGCGGCGTATTCGTGGGCGCGGGACGCGTCGCGGCTGGCGACAGCCACCACACGCCCGCTCGGCGCGGCCATAAGCGCCGGGATCACCGTGTTTTCCGCGTGATGCGACGTCCCTAAAACCCCCCAACGTACAAAATCAGCCATCAGGTTTACTCCTCGTAAGTCATGCCCCAAACCAAACCGCTCAACCAGCAAACGGCAGCGTCAAACAATCCGGCGGAACCGATGGGTTCTCGGCATCGACAAACACATCACCGCGTGCCCATCTCCCGCTCGCCAGTTGCCACCAGGTGAATCCTTCCGCGCCCCGCGCCCAGCCGATGGCCTGCACCGTCTGGCCGAGTGCCAACGTGCCGATCACGTTGAACGTTGTGCCCGGCCCATCGCGCAGATTCGCTTCGTCCCAGCGCACAATCAGCGTACAACTTCCCCCGCCAATACTGACCGGCGGCGCGGGAGTGAAGCTGCTCCCCGCCGGCCCCGGTGTCGGCGGGACACCACTCACCGGCGGCAGCGTCCAACAACCATCCGGCAGCGTCGGGTTCAGCGCGTCCACAAAGGCATCCCCGCGCACCCAACCGCTGACGCCTAACTGCCACCAGGTGTAGCCGTCGTCACCTGTCACCCAGCCGGTTGCGGGTATCGTCTGTCCCTGTGTCAGCGTGCCGACCACCGGATAACCCGTCCCCGGCCCTTCGCGGAGGTTGGCCTCGCTGAGCCGCACGGTGAGGGAGCAGGCTGCCGCGCCGCCCTGCCCATCGGGGATCGCCTGGGCGGGGATCGTCGTGGGGACTGTCGGAGGCGACACGATCACCGGCTGCGGAACGGTCGTAACGCGCCACAGCGTGAGGTAGGTCGCGCCGCCCATCGCCAGCGCCGTTCCATCCGGGCTGAACGCGACGGCATTCACCGGCCCCGGCGGGTTGAGCGTGTGCAACAAGGCCCCGCTGGGCACTTCCCACAGCCGCACCGTGTTATCTTCGATGCCACCGGCTCCGCTCGCCAGCAAGCGCCCATCCGGACTGAACGCTAGGCTGGTAACGTTCTCGGTGTGCCCTTCCAGCGTGCGCAGCGCCGATGCCGACAACAGGTTCCACAACCGCACCGTGTGATCCGCGCCGGTGGATGCCAGCGTCCGCCCATCGGGGCTGAACGCTACCGCGGAAACCGTCGAACTGTGCCCCTCAAGGGTCGCCAGGGCGATGCCATCCTGCGCCGCCCACAACCGGATCGTGTCGTCTTCTCCCCCGGCGGCTATGACCGAAGCATCGGGCGTAAACGCCAGGCTGGTCACATAGGACGTGTGGCCGGGCAGGATGCCCGCGAGCGTCCCGCCGGGCAATGCCCACACGTACACCTGCCCGTCATCGCTGGCCGCCGCGACCTGTGAGCCGTCGGGACGGTACGCGACCGCGTTGATCGCCGCCGTCGCCCCCGTCAACGGTGGCAAGGCCGTGCCGGTCGCCAGGCTCCAACGCCGGACGACTGCATCCTGCCCACCGGCGGCAATCTCGGTCCCATCCGGACTGACGGCAACGGACACCACGCGGTTGCTTTCGCTGCGGAAACTGGCGATCACCGCGCCCGACGCGGCATCCCATACGCGCACCGCGCCGCTCAAATCACCGGACGCGATCAGCCGTCCATCGGAACTGTAGGCAACACTGCTCACCGGATCGCTGTGGCCGGATAGGGTCGCCGCCGGTTGCAGGCCGCGCACCGTCTCCGGCGTGATGCGAATGTTCGCCAGGGGTGTCACGGTGGGAGCGGCTGTCGGCAGCGTGGCAGCATCTGTGGCAACAGTCGGCACCGCTGTCGGCGGCGCGGTGGCCGTCTCGCCCCACCCGTAGGGCACGATCTTCGTCTCCGGCTCGTTGCCGAACAATAACGGAGACAGCAAGGCATATACCAGGAAACACAGGAGCGTCCCCACTGCCAGCACCACGACCAGCAGAAACCAGTTGACGCTGCTGTCTTCGGGTTCGCCGTATGCGTGTTTGCGGTTCTTGAACCGTCGCCGGAGAAACTGCATAGACCACTCGCCTTTGCCAATGCCCTGATCTTATCATTGAACGGCGGCCCAGGCGAAAGAAAGAAACACGGGAAGCAAGAACTCTAGCCCCCCAACACCGCCTTGATGTTCTCCGCGATTTCGCGGTTGATGCCCGGCACGGCGATCAAGTCCTCGATGGTCGCCTGCCGGATGGCCTCGATATCCTTGTCGAACGCCTTGAGCAGCGCCTTGCGCCGTTGCGGGCCGATGCCCGGCACCTGCTCAAGCTGGCTGGCGAGTCCGGCCTTGCGGCGGCGGTTCCGGTGGCTTGTGATCGCGAAGCGGTGCGCCTCGTCACGGACGCGCTGGAGCAGGTACAACCCCTCGCTGCGGCGGGGCAACAAGATCGACTGCGACCGCCCCGGCAAGAACACTTCTTCGAACTGTTTCGCCAGACCGCACACCGGGACGCGTTCGATCAGCCCGAACTGCTCCAACACCTCGACCGCCACGCCCAGTTGCCCCTTGCCGCCATCCACGATCAGCAGGTCGGGCAGCAAGCGCCACGTCTCGCTCACGTCCTTCTTGCCCGGCTCCACCGCCAACGGGTTCTCGACGGCCTCCACCCACCGCTGGAAGCGCCGCGTCAGCGCCTCGCGCATGGACTGGTAATCGTCCGATCCCTCGTGCATCACGGTGCGGATGTTGAAGCGGCGGTATTCGCTCTTGCGCGGCACGCCCCTGGCAAACACAACCCGGCTGGCCACAATGGCCGTGCCCTGGGTGGTGCTGATGTCGTAGCACTCAATCCGGTTGGGCGGCTTGGGCAAATCCAGCGCCTCTTGAATCTCGCGCAACGCGGCTTCCTGCTTCACCGTGTCGCTTTCCCACTGGGAGCGCAGGATGTGGAGCTTTTCGCTGGCGGTCTGGGCCGCCAGTTGCACCAGTTCGCGCTTATTGCCCCGCTTGGGCACGACCAGCTTCACCTTCTTGCCGCCGCGCTTATCGCGCAGCCACCGCTCGATGATGCGCGCTTCGGTCACGTCGTCGGGCACGATCACCTCGCGCGGAATGTCGGTCGCGTCTTCATAAAACTGCGTCAGGAAGCCCCCCACAATCTCCTCGGCGGTTGTATCCTCCGTTCCATCGAGCGCGAAATACTCACTGCCGACCAATCGCCCATTGCGGATCAGGAACATCTGCACCACGGCATCGCTGCCTTCCTGGGCAAAGGCGATCACGTCCTGGTCGGCCTTCACATCGGCCACCAGCCGCTGCCGGGCCGAAATCTGCGCCACGACTTTCAGGCGGTCGCGCAGGATCGCCGCCCGCTCAAAGTCCAGCGCCTCGGCGGCGGCCTCCATTTGCGCCCGCAAATCCTTGAGCACCCCGCTGGCATGCCCGGAAAGCACGCGCATCAGCCCGTTGATGTTCGCCATATACTGCGCGTGAGTCTGCGCCCCGATGCAGGGCGCGCCGCATAGCTTGATGTCGTGGTACAGACACGCGCGTTTGTCCTGCCCAGTGATCTCGCGGTCGCACGTCAGGTACGGAAACGCCTTACGCAGCACGTCGAGCGTCTCGCGCACGCCCCCCGCCGAGGTAAACGGCCCGAAGTAGCGGTGTCCGTCCCGTCGATCCACGCGCCGGGTCATCTCCACGGTGGGGTAAGCGTCACCCACCGTCACGCGGATGTACGGGTAGCGCTTGTCATCCTTGAGCATGATGTTGTAGCGCGGCTTGTGCACGCGAATCAGCTCGGCTTCGGTGATCAGCGCCTTCAGCTCATCCCCGGTCAGGATGAACTGGATGTCGGCGGTATCGTGGCGAATCTTGAGCACTTTGGGGTCGTGGTTGCCCGGTTGGAAGTAGCTGCGCACGCGGCTGCGCAGATTCTTCGCCTTGCCGACGTAGATGATCGTGCCGTCGGGGTCGATCATCTGGTAGACGCCCGGCTCGGTGGGCAGGTTATCGAGAATATCCTGGATGCGTTCAGAGGGTGTATATTCAGCCATAGCGGGTTACGGGTTCCGAGTGGCGAGTCATGAGTCAGTCATTCGGGCTACGCGCAATGCGCCGCCGCTTTTCATTGTAGCACGTTGGAGCAAGGTCGCACCGCATGATGTTCGAGAAATGAACGTTGCCGAGGTATGCCGCCGCATGCGCACGTAAGGCGCTGCAAACATCACGCGTGAAGAAGGGGGAAAACTGCCAGGTGACCGTATCTAGCGGATTCGAGGCGCTGTCCGCTCACACGCAAAACGAGCAGGGCGCGCAGCCCTGCTCCTGGACTTTGGCTATTTTGGAAAAAAGGATGGCAATCGGTCAAGCTTAAGGTAT
>CAZSXY010000185.1:0-5074 GCA_964611395.1 uncultured Anaerolineaceae bacterium
AGAGTCCGGTGCGCATTTTACTTGCTACAGATGCGGCTTCAGAGGGTATTGACCTCCAAAACTACTGCCACCGCCTGGTTCACTACGAGATTCCCTGGAATCCGAACCGGATGGAGCAACGAAACGGTCGCATCGACCGGCACGGACAGCAGCACAACCCGCTCGTCTATCACTTCGTGAGCAAAGGTTACGCAGCGCGGAGTGCGGAAGCCCATACGCTCGAACCGGGCGACCTGGAAGGCGACCTGGAATTCCTGATGCGCGCAGTGCAGAAGGTCGAGCAGATCCGCGAAGACCTGGGCAACGTGGGGCCGGTGATCGCCGCCCAGGTTGAAGAGGCCATGCTGGGGCGAAGGCGGCAGCTTGACACACTACCGGCTGAAGGTAGAACCGCATCGGTGCGGAAGATGCTGAAGTTTGAGCGAGACTTGCGCAAACAGATCGAAGCACATTATCGGCAATTGCATGACACCCAGCAAGAGCTTGAGTTGTCGCCGGACAATATCCGGACAGCGGTCAATGTAGCACTTGAACTGGCGGGGCAACCACCACTAATTCCAACCAAAGAGCCGGGCATGTTTCATGTCCCTGCGCTGCGTGGGAGTTGGGCAAGCTGCTCCGAGGGATTGGAACATCCCCACACCCGCGAAGTGCGCCCGATCACATTCGATCACCGGATCGCGCAGGGACGAGACGACGTGGTGCTGGCTCATCTGAACCATCGCCTGGTGCAAATGTCACTGCGGCTGCTGCGCGCTGAAGTCTGGTCTCTGGAGGAACGTAAAGGGCTGTATCGCGTGACCGCACGATGTGTGCCTGATCATGCTCTGGATACAATGGCTGTAATTGCTCATGCGCGCCTGGTTGTCATCGGTGGCGACAGCCACCGGCTGCACGAGGAAATCATCACTGCCGGGGGCACAATTCGCAATGGGCGTTTCCAGCGTATGAACGTCGGCCAGACACAATCGGCCCTGGATGCTATGCTCGACACACCGGCCAACGAGCGCGTTCGGCAGAGCATCGCGGAGATATGGCCGAATATCGAAGACAACTTGAAACTGGCGCTGGAAGCACGTATGCGAGACTACCTCAATCGCATGGAGCGGCTGCTGCAAGAGCGCGAAGCTAAAGAGTTGGCTGATATCGAAGCGATTCTTACCGAACTCCAGATCGCCATCGAGCGCGAACTCGATGAACCCGAATACCGCCAGCTTTCACTCTGGGAAGTCGATGCCGACCAACTGCACCGCAACAAGACTGCGTTACGCGCTCGGCTGGAACGAATCCCCGGCGAAATCGAAGCGGAACAGGCGCAAATTCGAGCGCGCTTTGCCGATCCGCAGCCACGCCTGTTCCCGGTGGGTGTCACGTTCCTCGTACCTGAGCGCTTTAACCGTTAGTGTGGAGAATGAGTGTCATGTCGATTGCTCGCCATCACGCTGAATGGTTGTCACTGCTTGAGATTTCTGGGCCGTTCCTGAGTATCCCGGTCTTGCAGGACGTGTTCCCTCAGGGATTGGACGCGCACGACCCGGAGCACTACTCCGAACTGCGCGCCGCTTACGAGGAGTGGCTCGATAACCAGGGTGGACTGCATCCCGAACCGGCAATCCATACGGCGTGGATACGGTATGTGCTCGAAAACACGCTCGACTACCTGCCGGAAGTGCTGGCGAGCGGTCAGGCCATCCCCGGCGGGATCAAGGCGACCTTCCCAGAACATGGCGAAGTGCTGCGTCCGGATTACATGGTGATTGATCCGGATGATCAGTCGCCGCGCATGGTGATCCAGACCTATCCGGCGCGGCAAGGGTTGGAACATGCGGTCGCGAACAGCCGTTGGAAAACCAGCCCGGCCACGCGCATGATGGAACTGCTGCACGCCACGGACATCAAGCTCGGCCTGGTGACCAACGGCGAGCAGTGGATGTTGGTCCATGCCCCGCGCGGCGAAACTACTGGCTACATCTCCTGGTACGCCGACCTGTGGACCGAAGAAAAACTCACGCTGCGCGCCTTCCGCAGCCTGTTGGGTGTGCACCGCTTCTTTGGCGTGCCGGAGGATCAGACGCTCGAAGCGATGATCGCCGCCAGTGCCCAGGAACAGCATGAGGTCACCGATCAATTGGGCAAACAGGTGCGGCGGGCGGTCGAAATCCTGGTGCAGGCCATCGACCGCGCCGACGTGGACCGGGGCCGGACGCTGCTCACTGATGTGGACGAGAACACACTCTATGAAGCCGCGCTGACCGTCATGATGCGGCTGGTCTTCCTACTCAGTGCGGAGGAGCGCGGCCTGCTGCTGCTCGGCGATCCGATCTACGATCAGAACTACGCGATCTCGACCCTGCTGGGCCAGCAGCGCGAACTAGCCGATCAGCAAGGCGAGGAAGTGCTCGAACGGCGCTACGACGCCTGGAGCCGCCTGCTGGCGACCTTCCGGGCGGTGTACGGCGGCATCCAGCATGACCGGCTGCGCCTGCCCGCCTATGGCAGCAGCCTGTTCGACCCCGACAAATATCCCTTCCTGGAGGGGCGGCAGCCCGGCACGCACTGGCGCAACACATTCGCTCGTCCACTGCCGATCAATAACCGCACCGTGCTGCACCTGCTCGAAGCGCTGCAATACCTGCAAGTGAGCGTTCCAGGTGGTTCTATGCGAGAGGCCCGGCGGCTCAGCTTCCGTGCGCTGGACATTGAACAGATCGGGCATGTGTACGAGGGCCTGCTGGATCATGTGGCGGTGCGCGCCGAAGAACCCGTCTTGGGTTTCAGGGGCACGAAGAACAAAGAGCCGGAAATCCCGCTCTCGGCCCTGGAACGCCACACCGACCGCGCCGATCTCGTCAAGTTCCTCAAAGATAAGACTGGACGTAGCCCCGGCGCGATCAAGAACGGGCTGGCACGCGAGCCGGATCAATTCCGCATGAGTCGCCTGCGCGCTGCTTGCGAGAATGACGAGACGCTCTACCGGCGCGTGCTGCCCTACCTGGAATTGATCCGCGACGACGACAACGGCTTCCCGGTCGTGATCCTGCCCGGCAGCCTGTACGTCACCGAGGGGCCGACGCGCCGCCAGACCGGCACGCACTACACCCCGCGCAGCCTGACCGAGCCGATCGTCCAGCACACGCTGGAACCGCTGGTCTACATCGGCCCCGCCGAGGGCAAACCGCGCGAACAGTGGCGGCTGCGCCCTGCCGCCGATCTGCTGGACCTGAAAATCTGCGATATGGCGATGGGATCGGGCGCGTTCCTGGTGCAAACCTGCCGCTATCTCTCGGAGCGGCTCGTCGAGGCGTGGGAGGAGGCATCCGAGGGCGGCATTCAGATCACGCCGGAAGGGAAATCATCCAAGGGTGAACAAGGCGAGAGATTCATTCCGAAAGACACCGAAGAACGCCTGGCGCTGGCCCGCCGCCTGATCGCCGACCGCTGCCTCTACGGCGTGGACAAGAACCCGCTGGCCGTGGAGATGGCGAAGCTCTCGCTGTGGCTGATCACGATGGATAAGGGCCGCGCTTTTACCTTCCTGGACCACGCGCTCAAGTGCGGCGACTCGCTGGTCGGCGTTAGCCCAGAGCAGCTCCGCTACTGGCGGCTGGACACGGAAGGCCCGACGCAGCAGGCCGCCTTCGCCTACGAATTCGAGGCGCAGCGCGAGCGCATCATCGCCCTGCGGCGCGAGATCAGCCGCCTGCCGGTGAACACGGTGGACGACCAGCGCCACAAAGCCCACCTGCTAAGCGAGGCCGACAAGCTGGCGCACAACCTGCGCGCGGCCAGCGATGCGCTGGTGTGGGGCTATTTCAACGACCTGTCCAAAGCCGAGCAGGACCGCTTCCGTGAAGCGCTGCTGCACGCCCACCGCGATGGCAAAAACGTGCCGGATGAATGGCAACATGTGCCAACGTTGGAAGAACAGGGGCTAAGGCCATTCCATTGGGAACTCGAATTCCCCGAAGTGTTCCTAGATGCGCGCGGTGGGTTCGATGCCTTCATCGGCAATCCGCCGTTTCAGGGCGGGCAGAAGATCACCGGGGCACTGGGTGTCCCCTACCGCGAATACCTGGTGAACGCGCTGGCAGGGGGTCAACGCGGCAGCGCCGACCTCTGCGCTTACTTTTTCCTGCGCGCGTTTGATTTGCTGCGCGCGGGCGGAAACTTCGGTCTGATTGCGACCAATACCATCGCTCAAGGAGACTCGCGCGAGGTGGGGTTGGACGCCATTGTCCAGGAGGGGGGCGTCATCTATCACGCCACCAACAACCAGCACTGGCCTGGCACGGCAGCAGTCGTCGTGAACGTCGTACACGTGCACAAAGGCCATTACGCGGGCGAACTTGTGCTGGACAGCGAGACTGCCCCGTATATCAGCCCGCTGTTGGATACGATGCAGGTGCGCGACAAGCCCCACCGTCTAACGGCCAATCAGAGCCTCAGTTTTCAAGGTTCCAATATCCTGGGTCTGGGTTTCACCATGTCCCCCAAAGAAGCGCAGACCCTGATCGAACGCGATCCGAAAAACGCCGATGTGCTGTTCCCCTACCTGAACGGGCAGGACCTCAATAATCGCCCTGACCAGTCACCGAGTCGGTGGGTGATCAACTTCTTCGACTGGCCACTCGAACATGCCGAACAGTATCCTGACTGCATGGCGATTGTACGGGAAAAGGTCTATCCCGAACGCCGGAAAAACCGGAACAAGCAGCGCCGTGAAATCTGGTGGCGTTTCACGCGCCCAACAATAGAACTCTACGAAGCCATTGCCCCACTGCGGCGGGTGTTGGTGGTGGCGCAGACGAGTCAAACCTTGGCGTTTTCTTTTGTTCCAAACGGCATGGTCTACGCCATGATGACAGTTGTATTTGCCTTCGATGAGGCGTGGGCATTTGCTTTGTTACAATCATCTTTTCATGATTTATGGGTACGTCGTTTTGCATCAACGATGAAGGAAGACATTCGATATACACCAACGGATGTTTTCCAGAACTTTCCCTTTCCGTATAAAATCGTCCACCTTAACCCCATCGGCGAGCATTACCACGAACACCGCCGCCAGATCATGCTC
>CAZSXY010000186.1:0-5048 GCA_964611395.1 uncultured Anaerolineaceae bacterium
GCCTACTACGCTGAGTTTGAGAAGCCGAAGATTGTGTGGGGGAATTTGGCTACTCAGGCACAGTTTTCGTTTGATGTCACGCAAGCCTACGTCAGTGCTCCTGCTAACATCATTTCTACTGACGAGGAAGATTTGCTCTACATCTTGGGGATTCTGAACTCCAAAGTAGTGGACTACCTGATACGCTCTACAGGTGCGGAAAGGCGCGGGCAATTCGTAGAATATAAACCGATGTATGTTTCACCCGTTCCTGTTCCTGCCGTTTCCTTCGCTATACGTGCAGAAATCGAGGTACTGGTGCGCGAACTGCTGGCGCTGCGCGGGCAGGGGCCGCGCATAGCCGACCTGGAGACCGAACTGAACCGGCTGGTGTACCAGGCGTATGATCTAACACCGGGTGAAATTGAGTTAATTGAGACCAGCGTGAATCAGAAAGGTTAAGAAGCCATGGCCCTTAATAAAATCGTGAAACTTTTAGACAACCTTACCCGTGATGAGATGTTGCGCCTGATCAGCATCGTTTCCGAACGCTTGCTGGAGACTGCACCCGATCCCGATGCTGAACCGGGTGACGATGACGAGCGAAGCCGCCGCTACTTGCCCCGCCTGCCCCAGATGATCGAGTGGGGGGTGCTCGTGATCAATGATCGCCTCTACATTTTGGGCCATGAAGACAAGCCCGCATTGCTGATCAGCCCGCACGAAGTGGTGTACAACGCCCAGATTATGCGCATCAACGACTGGGCGAAGCTGGTCACGGGCTGGAAGTCGGTTAATATTTATGAGTGGACCGTGCTTGAGCACGATGGCCGCACCCTGGATCAAATTCGGCGTGCTTACATGGACGAGCACGGCATAGAGTGAGGGACAACGGTGAGAGGTGTTCACGATCGGCTGCCGATTGACCTGCCGATGGACGAGATCGCGGCGTTCTGCCGTCGCTGGAAGATCAGCAAGTTCGCGCTGTTTGGGTCGGTGCTGCGCGGGGATTTCGGCCCAGATAGCGATATTGACGTGCTGGTGACATTCGAACCGGGGACGGTGGTCGGCTTGAATTTCATCACCATGCAAAACGAACTAAGCGATCTGCTGGGACGCCCTGTAGACCTCAACACATATGGCTTTCTCAGCCGCCACTTTCGGGATCGAGTGATTGCGTCAGCCAGGGTAATCTATGAACGAGCGGGATGAAGTGCGGCTGCGCGATATGCTGGACGAGGCACGCCGGGCGCGGCGCTTTGTCCAGGGCAAAACGCGCGCCGACCTGGATAAAGATGATCAGATCGTGGGCTTTGCGGTCGTCCGCGCCCTGGAGATCATCGGCGAAGCGGCGAACAAGGTGTCGCAGGAAACGCGCGACACATTCCCCCAGGTTCGCTGGAGCGATATCATTGGGATGCGGCATCGCATGATCCATGATTACGCAAATGTAGACTATGACATCGTGTGGGATGTGGTGATCTACGACCTGCCCGCGTTGATCGCAGCGCTGGAAGCCCTGTTCCCTGATCAGCCCGATGAAAATTCAGACGACTCTGAATAGGAAATACTATGCCCCAACATGACGTTATCGACAACCGAACCGTCTGCCTGGTAGACCGCGTACGCGATTTCTTGCCACATAGCCAGGCCGCACACTTTGCGGTTGGATACTTCTTCCTGAGCGGGTACAAAGCGATAGCGCCTTATGTGGCCCAACTGGACAAGCTGCGCTTGCTGATCGGCAATACGACCAACCGCGAAACCCTGGAGCAGATGGTCGAAGGGTATCATCGCCTTGAAGACGCGCAACGTCGCCAGAGAGATGAGCGCATGAATGCCCAGGAGCGCGCCGCGATTGTAACCGAAACGGCGATCAGCGCCCGTGACACACTCGCGCTGATGCTCCAATCTGATGATGAACAGGACGCAGCGCTATCGCTTGCTCAAGGCATTGAGGAAGGGCGTATTGAAGTACGCGTTTACACCAAAGGCCGGTTGCACGCCAAGGCGTACATCTTCGATTTCAAACCGGGGTTGCCTTATGACGGTGCAGGCATCGTTGGGAGCAGCAACCTGAGCCTGAGTGGACTCGCCCACAATACTGAGTTAAATGCAAGCCTGGACGGTAACGCCAACCATCGCGAGTTGAAACGCTGGTTTGACGAACTGTGGGACGAGGCCGAAGATTTCAGCGTCGCGCTCATGGAGGAGATCAAACGAAGTTGGGTTGCCCACAAGGCCACCCCTTACGAGATCTATCTCAAGACGCTCTATACCCTGGCCCGAGACCGCCTAGGGGAAGCTCGTGATATCCAACTGCTGTGGGAAGCAGAAATGCCTCCCCTGGCAGAATTTCAACGGGTTGCGGTCGAGCAGGCGAGACGTATTCTGAGCACAACCAACGGCGTTTTTATCGCCGACGTGGTCGGTTTCGGCAAGACATTCATTGGCACAGCCCTGCTCAAACACTGGAATCTGTACTACAACGCCTATGCAGTGGTTATCTGCCCACGTTCGCTGGTCCATATGTGGGAAAATTTCCTGGCCCGCTATGGTATTTGGGGCACGGTGTTGAGCATGGGAATGCTGAGCCAGCGTGAGCACGAACGCCTGCTGCTGACCGACCCGAAATATAGCAATGCTGGCATTGTGTTGATTGACGAAAGTCATAACTTTCGCTCGCCGGACACACAACGCTACAGAGCATTACAACTGTTCACTCAGAATCGTCCATGCATCTTACTCACTGCCACCCCACGCAATACCAGTGCATGGGACATCTACCATCAGATCAAGCTCTGGCATCCCGACGATCGAACCGCTCTCTTGGACCCGCCCAATCCCCCGAATCTAGCCGATTATTTCCGGCGAGTAGAACCGCGCAATGGCGGTGCACCAAGCGCGGCCTTGCGCGACCTGCTTGACAAGATTCTTATTCGGCGCACACGGCGGCATGTGCTTGATTTCTACGGCGACACAGATGCTCAAGGGCGACGCTTTGTATCGGTTCAAGGTCAACCGTTGTATTTTCCCCATCGTCGTCTGGCAACAGTGAGTTACAGCATCGAGCAAACATACGGTGCACAAGTCTATGCCAAGTTACGTCAACTGATGAACCAGTTGACCTACGCACGTTACAATCTTTATCCATATGTCTTACCCCTATATCGCCGCGAAGCTCGTTACCAAAAGCTGAAAACCGCGTCCGGCACGCTGCGTGGCTTAATGCGAGTTCTGCTATTCAAACGACTTGAGAGCAGCGTGGCAGCTTTCCGCGCGACAGCCACACGGTTACGCAACATACACGAGTTGTTTATCCAGGCACTTGATGCCGGATTTATTCCGGCAGGTGAAGAGGCTCAGTCAATATTATACGGTACCGACCGTGACGATCTGCCCGACTTCGCCGACCTTGAGGACGAATTGCGCGAGGCTAGCCAGGAATACCGTGCCGAACACTTCGACACGGAAGCTTTACGCGAAGCGTTGTTCCACGATCTGCAAACCCTGGAACGCATGGAAGGGTTAGTCGAGCCAATCACGCCCGAACTGGATGACAAATTGCAGGTCTTGCGTGAGATGCTACGTCGGGATCGCAATCCATACGAAGACCGCCCGTTGCCTGGCCGTCTCTCCACCGGCAAAGTGTTGATCTTCACGCAGTTCTCTGATACAGCCCAATACCTGTACGATAACTTGAAGGACGTTGTCGGGGATAAATTGATCCGCAAAGTAGACAGCGACACCTCAGACTTGTTAGAAGTGATCGGGCGATTTGCTCCCCAGGCTAATGCCTACGAACTGACACCCGGACGAGAGCTAAGGGTGCTGGCAACAACCGATGTGCTCTCCGAAGGCTTGAATCTCCAGGATGCCGATCATGTGATCAATTATGATCTGCATTGGAATCCGGTGCGTTTGATTCAGCGCGTGGGCCGCGTAGATCGCTTAGGCAGCCCCCATGCAGAGGTTCATGTTTTCAATTTCCTGCCAGAAGCTGGTATGGAGCGGCAGTTGCGATTGAAGGAGCGCATATCCCGGCGCGTTCAAGAAATACATGACACGATTGGCGAGGATGCCCCAATCCTTAGCCCAACCGAGCGGCTCAACGAAGAAGCGATGTACGCCATCTATCAAGGGGACAGCACTGTGCTGGATCAAGACGAGGCCGAACCTGTGCCTTTCAGCTTGCTGGAAGCGGAAGAAATCATCCGACAGTTGCAACAAAACAACCCAGAGGTTTTCGAGTACATCAAGAATTTGCCAGATGGTGTGCGTAGTAGTCGTTCCTGTGATGACCTTCACGGCACTTACGTCTTGTGCGAGGCACAAGATAGGCAAGGTAACGCAAGATACCGTCGTCTCTTCTTAGTAAACGATGACGGCGAAATCATATCTAGCGAGATACCGACAATACTCCGCACTCTCCGGTGCACGTATGATGAGCCTCGCCAGGCAATCCCCACAGGATACAACAGAGCAGTTGCTGGAGTTCAACAAGAATTCGAGCGCGAGGTACGTACTCGACAGTCCGTGCTTCAATATTCAACAGGCAGAGCACTTGGACGTGGGTATGTACTTCAGCAACTCCGTGCAATTTTCGGGCAAACAGAAGATGAGTCTACCAAGCAACTGAGTGAGTATTTGAGCCGACTATTCACCCGTGCCCCTCTGTCTCGTCGCTGCCACAACGAACTCAACAACTTGCGAACTCGAACAGTTGAAGGCGATGCTCTTATTGAACAACTTCTACGTATCGTGCGAGATTATGGTCTGGAAGATCTATACCGAAACATTGGACAGCAAGACGAAGTTCTAATACCACGTGTTATATGTAGCGAGGCTCTGAGATAGCGGCCTGATTGTATGGGGAGCAGATAAGGTTTCGCTCGTGAGTTGTGCGCAAGAATCAAGCGGCCAGAGGTTCGCTCTGTGCCGCCGAGAAAAGCAAGGACGCCAACCGTATTGAAGTGTTACGCCAGCCTTTTTTGCGCGACCGCCACAGCGAACACCGTCGCATAGCGTATCTTGGGGAATGATGTGGCGTGAAAGCCCCTATGGGGCAT
>CAZSXY010000187.1:0-4935 GCA_964611395.1 uncultured Anaerolineaceae bacterium
TGAGCGGGCGCAGCGTGCCGTCGTCGTCGATCTGCTGGATGCGCAATTCGGCTTGGTCGAGCATCTCGCTGCACAGTTGGGCGAGTGCCTGCCCCTTTTCGTACAGCGCAACCGATTCGTCCAGCGATAGCTCGCCCGATTCCAGTTGGGCGACAATGGCTTCAAGCTGGGCGTAGGCCTGCTCGAACGTCAGTTTGGATAGATCATCTTGGCTCATAGGTGAAATCACTCCGCTGGTGTGGCATCGAACAGGTTTTCACAGGTCATGTCCCCGGCGATGGCTGCCTCCGCCCAGCGGTCGAACGCCGGGTCGAGGGTGTGGGCCCTTGCCGTCTCGAAATCGGCCTCGGCTCCCGTCTTGTCCAGCAAATTCAGGCGCACCTGCCCGCGTAGCAGATAGAACAGCGGGACATCGCGGTTGAATTTGATCGCTTGCCCGAAGGCGGCTTCGGCTTCCTCGTAATGGTGCAGGTTGCAGTGTGCCATGCCATAAGTAAAAAACAGGTCGGATAGCATGACGTCTCCCTCGCCGAGCAGCCCAGGGATTGCCGGCTTTTCGAACAGGGCGGATAGCCAGGGGGTCAACGCGTCAATGGCGGAGGCGTGCTGGCCCAGGATGGTATCGGTGACGGCGGAGAAATACACACCAACAAGCAGATTGTCCGACTCGCTGCCATAAAGGGACATGAATGCCCGATTCGTCAGTTCGGGGTCAGGAAACCGGGTCAGGATGGTGTGGGCTAACGCCTGGGCCTCAGCTATGCGCCCTTCGTGCAAAGCGATCAGCATCGTCGGAACATAGGGCAGGTTGGCTGGCGGGTCAAGCGCGATGGATCGCTCGAAATCGGCTTTGGCTTGTGCGATATTGCCCGCGTCAGCGAACAAGATGATGCCCCGCATGAAATACGCGTACCAGTCGTCTGGGCGCAATTGGATCACCCGGTTAGCACTGGCAGTCGCGTTGTTCGGGCCGGTTCCGGCCATGTTGAAGTAAGCCGGTGTGGTCCACGTGTCCGGCCCCAATCGGGCCGCCGTCTGCATGTCAAACGCAGCCCCATCCAGGTCGCCCAATCTCAGACCGGCGATGGCGCGATAGGCATAGAGCAGGGCATTGCCCGTATCGCGATCGATGGCGCTGTCGAGGAGAGCTTCCGCCTCGGCGGGATCACCGGCCAACATGTGCCGGTGAATGAGTGCCGCAACTCCACTCCCGGTAACGTCAGCGGGGGGCGCGGTCTCTACAATCGCGTCCAGAATCGCGGCGCTGCGCATGGTTTCGAACGCGTTGCCATCTGCGTTGAACAGGATGTTGAGCACATTCAACACGTGTGGTGCAAGCGATTCGCGCCGCACATCGCTCAGGTGCAGCCGGACATTGGCTGTTCGCTCCAGCATGTTGCGCTCAAACCGGTTGTTGGGAAATGCGTCCAGGACGCCAACCTGAACCTCGATCGCAACCAGTTCTTCGGTGAAGTTTCCCCAGACGATGACGGTTGCGCCGTATTGTTCGGCGATGGTGCGTGCCTCACGATCCGATGTGATCAGCGCAGGGTAGTAGCTGACGCTGATGTTGGAGGACGGCATCGTTTCTTCGAGCGTTTCTTCCAGGTTGCCAACCAGGAAGCGCATGGCATCCGGTTGAGGCATCCCCACCATCTGCCCGGTCCCGGAAAGGTCTTCGAGGTTGGCGACCAGCACCAGGTAATGCCCCGCTTCGGGTGGCTCGACGTCGGGCGGCGGGGCATCTTGCGGGCCACCGGCTGGCGGCCGCACGAGCAGTGACTCCCTGGTTGCTTCACTATCACGCTGGAGGTTACCGCTGAGAATGGCCGCGATCAGCACCGCCGAACAGCCCAGTGCGATGGCCATGACCATAAACGCGATCCATTTCCACTTAGTAGCGGGGGCGTACTCGCCTGTGATCGGCGTGCCGCCCGGCGTGACGGAGGCGGGGTAGAGCGAGAGGCCGTGTGTCTGCCCGGCATCACCGCGTGCCATCGCCGGGATGTCGTTCCCTGTTCGCTCGTCGGAGGGCGTGGCGAAGCGTGATGAGCCCTCTTGGACGTTCTGCCCCTTGAGCAACAGACTGCGCAGGGGCGCATCCAGGTCGTGAATCAGCGCTTCAAGCTCGGCACCGACCAGCCGGATGCTGCTAATGCGCCGTCCGCGGTCTTTTTCGAGCATGCGGTGGATCAGGTCGACCAGCGGCTCAGGCAGGTCGGGGCGCAGCCGCCCCAGGTCTGGGGCTGGCTTGGACAGAATGGCGTTCAGTATGGCGGCGGTGCTCTGTTCCTGGAAGGGCACGCGCCCGGCGAGCATTTCGAACAGCATCACGCCAAACGACCAGATGTCGGTGCGGGCGTCGAGGTCCAGGCCGTTGCAGGCTTCGGGGCTGAGGTACGCATAGGTGCCGATGACCGATCCGGTTTGCGTCAGGCGTGTGCGGTCGCCCAGGTGCGCCACGCCGAAATCCGTCAGGCGCGGCGTGCCGTCTTCGGCCAGCAGGACGTTGTCCGGTTTGATGTCGCGGTGGACGATGTTCAGGCGATGGGCGCGGGAGAGGGCATCGGCCAGATCGAGCGCAATGTTGAGCACGTTTTCGAGTGGCAGGCGTCCCTGGGCATCGATCAGATCGCGTAGCGATCCCCCGCTAACATGCTCCATGATCAGGTAGTGCTGGCCGTCTTCCTCGATGGCATCGTGGATGGTGACGATGCTGGGATGATCGAGCTGGCGCAGCACTTCGCCTTCGCGCAGAAAGCGATCGATGATGTCGGGGTTTTCCTCGAGGATCGACGCATGCAGGCGCTTGATGGCGACGGTTTCGCCGGTTTCGATGTCTGTGGCTTTGTAAACATTGCCCATGCCGCCTCGCCCGATTTCCTCGTCCAGGCGGTAGCGACCGGTGACCAAGCGTGGTTTGTCGTTCATGATCCGGTATCGCTCCCTGGTAGCAAGCGTGTTTCACGCTCCCGAACTGTCGCGATGAGCCGCCCATCGTGCAGGGTGATGACGACGGATGTGCCCGCGGCGGCGTCCCGGACACTGGTCACGCGGTGCCCGTCGCTCGTGCGGGTGACCAGGGCATAGCCGCGCTCCAGGAGCGTCAACGGATTTGCGTTATCCAGGGCGCGGTGTTGGGCGCTGAGCCGGTCGCGCCACCGGCCCAGGTGGTGCGTCATGCGAACCGTCGCGCGGTCGAACAGGTCGTCGATCCGCTGGCGGGCCGTGTCGATCTGTTTCTGAGGTGACAGGCGCTCCAACAGGCGAAGGTGCGCCTCAACGGATCGCCGCCGTTCCTCGACAGTGACTTCGAGCGCCATTGCCAGCCGTTCCCGCCAGGCGCGGACATCGCTCAGCAGGGCGGGGCCGTCCGGGGTGACCACTTCGGCGGAAGCCGATGGCGTGGGCGCGCGCAGATCGGCGGCAAAATCAACCAGCGTGAAGTCGATTTCGTGGCCGACGCCGGTCACAACCGGAATGCGGGAGGCGGCGACGGCGCGGGCGACGGCCTCGTCATTGAAGCACCACAGGTCTTCCAGGCTGCCACCGCCGCGCGCCAGCAGAATCACGTCAACGTCTGTGTGCCGGTTCAGGCGGTCCAGCGCGGCGACGATCTGGGGTGGGGCGTCTTTGCCCTGTACCAGCGTCGGGCTGAGGATGACCTCGACCAGGGGGTAGCGCCGCCGCAGCACGTTCTGGATATCCTGGAATGCGGCGGTGGTGGGCGACGTCACCACACCGATCCGGCGCGGAAATGAGGGGATCGGGCGCTTGCGATCCGCGTCGAACAGGCCCTCGGCTTCGAGCCTGGCTTTGAGCAGTTCGAACTGGCGGTTGAGGTCGCCCGCCCCGGCGATTTGCATCGCGTCGCACACGAGCTGGTACTGGCCGCGCGGCTCATAGACGGTGATGGTTCCATGAGCGATGACCCCATCGCCGTGTTGGGGGTCGAAGCCCAGACGCGCCGCACGCGAACTCCACATGACACACCGTAACTCAGCGCGTTCATCCTTCAATGTGAAGTACAGGTGGCCGGATGCCGCGCGGGTGAGGTTGCTGACCTCGCCTTCGACCCACACGTTCTGCAGGTCAGTATTTTCCTCAAACATCTCGCGGATGCGTGCGGTGATTTCGGTAATGGTGCAGGGATCAACAATCATACGGGTTCCCAACCTTGTTTGATGCAGACGCATTGTACATCACCCGACGCGGCAAAGCCATGCGACGAGCCCGGTGATCTGTGCTACAATGATGCACGGTAAGGGATTATCGGTCGGTTCTGGTATTTCTTCCGGAGGAAGCACCTTGATGGACGAGACTGCACGCGAACAACTGGCCAAACGCCTGAGTGCAATGAAGCTCAAACAGGTGCGCAACGAAATTCGCGCCCTCGACCCCGACGCGGATTTGAAATTCCACCGCAACGCCATTTGGGGCGAATACCATACGCGTTGGGTTTTGCCCAATGCGGGCGTGAGCATCACCCTGGTTGAAAAGATGGATACTCAAGATTCGAATAAGCGGATCGGCGGTGGGCCGCGCGGGTTGAAAGCCCAGAAAATCAGGTTTCGTTATGTCGAAGCGCGGGTGGAACCGCTTAGCCACTCGCTCAATGGGCGCGGACCCGGCGGGTCATTGTCCACCGTGACGCGCGAACAGGCCGCCCGGCAATCCTGAACCATTCGCCGGAGGGCTGGCAGCACGCCGGGCCGCACGATGGTGAGGCGCTGCGCGTACGCTGCGTTTGACTCATAAGAGGGCGTCGCCCGGACGCCCTCTTTTTTGTGCCTGGCGGCGGTGTTACTTGAGTTCGTTCAAATCCTCGTCGGACAGCGTCAGGCCCAACGTGTGGAACCCGCCGTCGATGAAAATCGTCTCGCCGGTGATGTTCCGGCTGGCGTCGCTGGCGAGGAATGCGGCCACATTGCCGAC
>CAZSXY010000188.1:0-4848 GCA_964611395.1 uncultured Anaerolineaceae bacterium
TTGCGTTTGGCCATAATACATAGATTGTACAACTTTAATCTGTTTTCTCAATAAGCACTTCGTCATCACGGCCATAGGATCAACTAATCAGGTCAGCGTTGTGCGTCAGTCAAGCTAACGCGGATTGGAACCCTCATGACCAATTCGTTTTCAACTTCGCTTGCTAACTTGCGTAAATGATCAAGCAATTTCGCCCACTCAGGCGACTCAGTTTGCACGGTTTCTACTGGCCGTTCGACGCCCAGATCCTCTGCCCAGAAAATCCCACTTCCTACCGGTACATCATAGAATATGCCTCTTCGGAAACCTTCACAGTCAAGCGAAACGCGGTAGTAGTCCAGGTCAGGCTCGTAGTCCATCCATTGACCCATCATTTCTATTGCTGTTTCATAGTCCGTCAAAGCATCAGGCGTATTGATGTTCAGGACATCGACCGCAACTTTGCGCTCGATTCCTTCTCGATACACAATGCAGCGTTCAAATCGGCAACTCATTTGGGGCAGCCCAAACTGATGTTCAATCCGGCGCAGGAAACTCTGCTCTGTTTCAAACCGGGCAATGTCTGATAGCCTCGCAACGATGGTGCTCGGTGGCGGACCATATCGTCTCGGTTCACCCTCAGTCGAATGCATAACTCGTTCGCGAAAACGATCCCCCACTATCACCCACGCCTCGGTCAAAATCTCGGCTGTGATATCAAACGGCGGTCGCCGCAAAAAGCTGCGCCAAAAATCCCGTAGTCTGAATCGCAGGTCAGTCAACTGTGCCGCTTCAAGCGTTTCCGCACTGAAGAAAAGGCCGACCACGAACTCCGCATCGGTGTGTTTTTCGCGTATCCAAGCCATAGTTTGTGTCTGTTGCGTCGATTCCAGCCCCTCATAATACCCAGGGACCTGGTCGCCACCCCAGAAGAACAGTGTCATCTCTAGCCAGGTCTCAATCACAAATTCGGGGTCAATCCACTCCCGCTTGCCGAGCAGATAAAACAGCACATGGTTGAAGATGATGTAGTTTTGAGCAATCACCTCAAAGCCCGCCCACTCTTGAAAGGGTTTGCTGCGAATGCCGCGCAGGTAACGTCGGATGAAGTTCCGCAGAATGGTCCTGATACGTTGGCTATGGCTTCGACGCCGGTGCTGCTGTTCCTCTTCTTGTTCCTGTTCTTCGCGCTCCTCTTCGGTTTGGGCTTCGGCTTCGGCGAAGATGTCGTCGAGTGTGGTAATCGCCGCTGTTTTGCCCTCGTGTGACACCTCTAACAGGCTACGAAAATGTTCGGTGATGGCACTCAGGACGATTTGTAACCGTGAGCGTGAGTAGCTGTGGCTTTCGCCCACTCGCTGCAGATATCGCTGGATTTTGGGGTGTTTTTTGAGCAAATCATAATCGATGTCCTCGTAATCCAAATGGAGCTCTTCCTCATCAGTTTCTCGTTCGGCAGGCAGCGACCGACCAGCCATATACCACACACTGCGCTGATCAATAATCAGGGCAGCGTCCAGTTCTCCCAGCAGCCGCTCAAACTCATCGTCATCCAACTCCAAGTCACCGATGCCGCGCAGCGATTCTTCGTCTACTTCCGCTTCCAAAACCGCCTGTAGCGCTGAGCGATGGCACACGAAAACGGAATTCGATTCAATGTACTGCTCATCTACTTGCCAGCGTACACGAACTGGCACAGGATGTTCTAGCGCTTTCACAGCTTGTGGGGAAAGGACGATGCTCAGGGCGTGATGATTACGTGTGACATCCACTTCGAAAACGTTCCCTGAGACGATCAATTGGATTACGTCTCCCGGTGGAAGCGTTCCTTGGAATGACAATAGCAGCCTGTCCCCACTCAGCTCTCCCCCAGTCAGATACCAATTTGCGGTTGTGGGACTATCGTCGTCTGTGACAGCGATGGATACATCTAGTTCTCGAATCTGGTATCTAGGAACATGGTTGATTTCCAGATCCTCAAAGAGATCATCAAAGGCGTCTACCGCGCCCGTCAGCAGATTGGCCACTTCAATGTTGCCCTGGGGGGGTGTCAACAGCATGGCCGCCTGCGATAGATTGGGAGAGCCCTGCAGGCAAATCGCCCGGTCGTTTAGCTTGAACAGATACAGCTTGGCATGATAGTAAGGATGATGGCGACCAAAACCAAACGAATGTATCTCGCAGTTGGCATCAACGCGGTCAAACACAGTGGATAGCGCTGCTGGGTTCGCTGATGTGTAGCCTGGTTGGATGAGCAAGTTAACATGTCGAATGCGCAATGTGGTGAGTAGATTTTCGAGCGCACGTGCGTTTACATCATAAAACGGTGACATGATCCAGAGTTCATGAACGATCTCATCGCCGATAAGGGTATGAAGTTGTTGTGCGAAGCTGTGCTCGAAATTGTGGCGTACCGGTTGCCATTCATCACTTGGCGTATTGGACAACCATGGTGTGGTTTCAAGTAAGTGATCTATCCGTTGGCGTACTGTTCCTGAAGAGACCATTCCGCGATCAAGCAAGTGGTGAAGAAAGTCTCGGATCCCCAGAAATGCACCCAGATCATTTGGGATGTCCGGACCATACTCGTACTGGACAAACATCTCCCCACCCGCCGCATATCCTTCCCAGCTGAGATTGCCGCTACCAACCAACAAACGGCCTTGTTCAGAGTTGGTCAACAGAATCACTTTCGCGTGAGCGGAAAGCGTTCCAAAGATGCCTTCGGCCACGTATTGGTGATTGAGACGCCGTACTAAGCCACTCTCCGCATACGTGTTGCACGCTGCTAGAAAACGTTTGCCATCCACCAGAACAATCTTGTTTCGGCATTGCGCCGAGAGCTCTCGCCATAAGACTCCTTCCCAAAACGGGAGATCAGCACCATAGGTGACAATCAGCACATTCTCCCACGGCCCTTTAAACTGATCAGGCAGCACTAACCTATTCATTTCAAGTCTCCTTGTTCTAACAATGCTCGTCCGTCCGCCGTCAACGGATGCGAAGGAGACTCAAACTCGCCACAAAGCCCCAGTTCATTCAGGGTTGTGCTTAACGCCGGGAACCGTGAATTCCAAAACGCGCGCGCATCATAGACCGCAACGAACCTCAGGCGGTCGCCATCCCGGCGGAAACGGAACGTGTTGTCGGGTAGTTTGCTGGTCGCGACAAGTTGATGCTGCAAAATGACATAATCCGCGTAAAGCCAATGAGCAAACTCAGCAATCGTATAAGGTCCACCCTGTAGCTTGCGTTGCACAGCTTGAATAAAACCGTGAACGCTGAGTCGGCCATCAGCCCCCATCTTCGAAATCGCCCATTCGGGCTGTTCTCTAATGTCAGGATCATCAAAACGAACAAGCATCATTGCCAGCATCGCGACCATGCCCGCGATCATTACATCCGGAGCTTCATCAGACTGTGCGAGATGGTACAATGTGTGTTCGTGAAGAGGCGCTCCCACATCATACGGAGTATCAAGGGATGGCTGGCCGGTTCTGGCAGCATGTCGAAGCCATTGCAGCAGGCTGCGGAGGTCAGACATATCCTGCAAATTAGGCGAACGTAAGTTCAATCGTTGGGCTAAAGAGTCAAAGTCGAGATTACGCTCAACATATTCTGCGAAACGACTGAGCGGAATGGGACACATATCACCGCGATTGTTCATGCCCCACACGCAGAGATGGAACCACATTGTGTTGAGCGCAAAGGCATAATATTCGCGTGCCTGGTATAGCCGCCATTGTCGACATGTGCTCTGTAGATCGGCACGGGGTGTATACTGCGTTCCAGTATCGGATGCGCCAAAATAGATGAGTTGCCGATATTCATCCTCATCGATCGCGAAGCCCTGAGTTTTATCGGCGATATCGAGTAACAATCGAAATGTGGCACGGCGGGATGCAGCATCTTGTTCATTTCCGCCGTGTAAGAACACGTCAAGTAAGGGGACACGATCCGGCGCATCAGGAACTTGCAGTTGGCACAGGCAGGCGCAGTGAATGTATTCCTGAATGACCTCCAAGGGCACCTCTGCGGCATCGTCATCAAAGAATTCCCGATAGTATGTCGTGTCTTCCACCGCGCTGCGAAAGGCTTCAGCGATTTCCTGGCCTTTTTCGGATGGTACATCAAAAGGGTAGGGTAGGCCCTGACCGCCAGGATAAATCAAACCGAGTTGGGCCAAAACTGTCCGATAGTACAATCCATATCCACCAAGTGGGCTCTTGATATACGAAGAGCTGTACTCTGCAGTGTTATACGTGGCAAGATGCTGGGCCGCCCATCCCCCCGTTTTCTGCCCCCCGACGATGTTTCGCATATCGCCATGCTCTGGTTGTTCACAGAGATATGCCCCCAAAGAGAAGATGAACTCACGTGGACGGTAGAAAGCTGTGAATGCCTGTCGGCTGAAAGTTGGTCGGCGTCTCACAAATTCATCAAGTAGAAACGTATAGAAACTGTGATAGCGGGGATGAAATGTGAGTACTTGCACGCCGGGGGACAATTTCGTCAAGATCTGATTCGCTGATACGCTACCTATACCGAGATGATCTCGGCCCGGTTTGACAGGATACACTTCAGCGATCCATTGGGGTTTCGCAGTTGTGATAGTCATATGATTCTCGACAAGCTGTTAGCATATGTACAATACCGTTAGCCACGAGACCTTGCTCCACCGGTACTGCGCGCTTTCACTGATCCCCAGGTCACGGGCCACTTGCGTTTTCGGTTTCCCACTGGTTTCCACCAGTCGCACAGCATCTTTCTTGAATTCTTCGGTATATGTCTTGGTCATTCGTCATCGCCCCGATTTAGTATCTATCCGTAAATTGCCATATTCATCAGAATGTGAGCGCAAGCAAATTG
>CAZSXY010000189.1:0-4795 GCA_964611395.1 uncultured Anaerolineaceae bacterium
ACCATGATCGGGCCAACGAGCTGCACGAGAAACGTCGTCGCCGTGATCACGGTCAGGATTAGCTCGCCCAGTTCTTCGCCTTCGGGGCCGAACTCCGCGAAGCGAACGCTGCTTTCCAGCGCCAGGCCGATGGCCACGCCCGCCTGCGAAAGCAACCCCAGCCCCAGGTTTCTCTTGATAACCGGTGAGGCGTTCGCCACAGTCCCCCCAATCCAGACGCCAGCATACTTCCCGCCGCTGCGTAGCACGACATAAACCAGGCCGATAGCGCCCATCGCTGGCAGGGTGCTGATTTCGAAGCGCGCGCCCACAAGCGCGAAAAACAGGACATAAACGACTGGCCCGGCGTGCTCGATGGTGAAGCGGATGTAACGGCCATGCGCGGGGTTGCGGTTGACGACGACCGCGCCCATGGTCATTGTGGTCAGGATCAATGACAGGTTCAGGGTGTGGCTCAGCCCGGCAGCCACGAAGATGGCCGCAATCGAGACGGCCATGGCGTCATGCTGGCGTCGCTGGGGGGCGTGATTCTTGTGGATGTGGTTCATCCATTGCGTGAGAAACAGCCCGAACACTATCCCGACAAGCAGCGACCCGCCAATTTCGGTCAAGGGTAATTCCAGCATCTGGGCGACGGATGCCTGGTTTTCTCCGGAGAAAATCTCTCCCAGGCTGTCTGCGCCGGTTGCGATCATCGGCTCGACAACGGCGGTCATAATGCTGTATAGCAAGAGTGATACCGCGTCGTCAATGCCAACGACGGCCAGCAATGTCGTGGTCAGCGGGCCTTCTGCGCCATATTCGGCCAGCACATCAACCGTTGCCGCGGGGGCCGTCGCCGAGGCGATTGCGCCGAAGATCAGCGCCTGGTACATCACGCCGGTCACGGCATACACGCCCAGGGTGACGAGTATGAAAGCGCCGAATGCTTCGAAAAGGACTATGACAATGATCGTTTTGCCGAGTTTGCGCAGTTCTTGAAAACGTAAATGCTCGCCCATCTCAAAGCCGATGAGGGCCAGCGCCAGTTGGCTGACAAACAACAGGCTTTCGCTGAGCGTTTGGGGGATGATGTTGAGCAGGGAAGGCCCCATGACCGTCCCGGCGACGATGAAACCGACGACCTGAGGAATACCTAACTGGCGGAAAAGCTGCCCGACAAAAAATGCACCCCAGATCGTCAGGCCAACGAGTGCTAGGGTGTCGAGCGTGCCGGGAAATTCCATCACTACCTCCTGGGCTGCACTCGGCAACAGAGACGATCTGTTGGCGGGCGGGCATAGGTCGTCAATAAGGGTGTGGGCAAAAAACAGCGTGTCGTCAAAAATCGGCGACGCGCGCAACATCAAGACTATTTTAGCAGTTTAGCAGCTTGTAGCTTAATGATAGACGGAAATTGTGCGGGATGAAACTCGTATTAGGGAAAAACGAGACAGCGCCGCGCCGGGGTGCTGGTGCAGGAGCGGCGCTGCGTTTGTGCTGTTGCTGCACGCGTGGTGTAACGCACTACTCAGTTGCTGTGCCGGACGCCGGTTTCGAACACTTGCCACATTCTCCCGAACGGATAACGGCCACTTTGACCAGCAGCGGGCCAATGATCTGCACGACAAAGGTGGTGGCAGTGACGACGGTGAGAATCAGCTCGCCCAGTTCCTCGCCGTCCGGGCCGTATTTGGCGAAGCGGGTGCTTGAGGCTAGCGCGAGGCCCACCGCGACCCCTGCCTGCGAGAGCAGGGCCAACCCCAGGTTGTCGCGTATCTTCGGATCGGCTCCTGCCAGGTAGCCACCGACCCAGGCACCGGCATACTTCCCGGCAATGCGCAGCACGATGTACGTCAGGCCGAGCACGCCCATCGCCGGCAGCGCGTCGATATTCAGACCAGCGCCCACCAGGGCGAAGAACAACACATAGACGACCGGGCCAGCTTGCTCAATGGTATAGCGGATGTAGCGCCCGTTGTGTGGCCGCCGATTGCTGACCACCACGCCCATGATCATGGTGGTCAGAATGAGGGAGATTTCAACGCTGCGCGAAAGGCCGGTGGCGACAAAAATCATCCCGATGGAAACGGCCATCGCGTCATGCTGGCGGCGATCGGGCGCATGACGGGTGCTGATATGGTCCATGACATAGGTCAGGAAGAAACCAAAGGCCACCCCAATGACCAGCGACCCGCCGATTTCAAAAAGGGGAAGCTCAAGCATTTCCAGGAGCGAGATGTCTCCCCCGCCGCTCAGCACATCCATCAGGCCAATATCTCCACCGTTTTCCAGGAGTGGCACGACCATGGCTGCCGTGATGCTGAAAACAAGCAGCGTCAACGCATCATCAATGCCGATCACGGCCAGCAGGGTGGTCGTCATTGGCCCTTCAGCACCATACTCGCTCAATACGTCGACGGTCGCGGCGGGCGCGGTGGCCATGCCAATTGCCCCGAAGATGAGCGCGGCGGCGGTCGAGCCGGTGACCAGATACACGCCACCGGCGACGAGCAGAAACGCGCCCAATGCCTGCATGATCACGATCACCAGGATGTTTTTGCCGAGCTTGCGCAGTTCCTTGAAAAGCAGGTGCTGGCCCATCTCGAAACCGATCAGACCTAAAGCGAGTTCGGTGACGAAGACCAGGTTATCGGTCAGGTCTTTGGGGATAACCCGTAAAAACGACGGGCCGAGCAACGTACCGGCGACGATGAAGCCGACGACCTGGGGAATGCCCAACTGGCGAAAGACCTGCCCGGCGAAAAACGCGCCCAGGATGATCAGGCCAATGATGGCCAGGAAGTCAACGCCGTGGGGAAACAGGTGGATCATAAGCTGTCCTTTCATGCGCGGCAGGCGTCCGGCATGAGCGTGCATGGCCGGTGTTCGCCGTCGCCGCTGGTTGGTGGTAATGGTTTTGGTGGATAAACGGTGGGCACGGCTGCGACCCGGCTATTGTGCGTACGCCGGGCCGGTGGCTCCACACGAATGTTGATGCCGGAACCGGATAGTCGGTGACGGGCATCGGGTCTGGGCAGTCATTCACAATAAATGGCGGGATGTCTGCTAGAGCATCCCGCGCATAACCAGCAAGTAATGATATGTGTCAATCCAGTTGCAGCTCCTTGTCGGGCTGCCATACTTGCCACACCTTGCCCACGAGGTCCGGCCCCGGCTTGAGCGTCGTTTTGCCGGGTTCCCAACCGGCGGGTGTCGCTTCGCCGGTTTCACGGACATGCTGGAAGGCCTTAACCTGCCGGATGAGCTCCTTGATGTTGCGTCCCACCGGCGGCGTCATGACCTCCATCGCCTGGATGATGCCGTCGGGGTCGATCAAGAAGCGGCCCCGGATGTCCACCCCCGCGTCTTCATCGTACACGCCGTATACCTGGCCGATTCGCCCGCCCGCGTCCGAAAGCATCGGCCAGGGAACGCCCCCTTCGACCATCTTGGAAAGCTCTTCTTCCTGCCAGATTTTGTGCGTGAAGTGGCTGTCCGTGCTGAGCGACAGGACGTTCACGCCCAGCGCCTGGAGCTGGTCATAGTGAGCGGCAACTGCCGCTAGTTCCGTCGGTCAAACGAAGGTGAAGTCGCCGGGATAGAAGCATACCAGCGTCCACTGGCCCCGGAACTCGGATAGTTTGATGAGCTTGAAACGACCCTCATGATAGGCCATCGCCTCAAAATCGGGCGCGGCCTTCCCCACACGTGCGATCATACGATCAACCTCCTTCGCCGATTCTGCTGAATCGATCGTTTCGGTGGCCGGCGGCGCGACCAGCGGGCCGCGTGCCGACTGCGTGCAAGAAACTTCTTGTCCGGCCATACCATGCTCCTTCCATTGATGACCGTCTGCCGGATCAGGCTCCGGCGGGCCGGGTTGTGACACCCGGCTGTGAAGCGCCGCACAATCCGTAACAGAGTATAGCCGGATCAGGTGCGATGTGTCGAACGTTCCTTTCGTTTAGATGCAAGAAATACCCGCCCGGCTCATGGTGTGGCATAATCGGCGCATTTGAGCAGGAAAGGAGATGATAGGTGGGACGTGTCGAAGGAAAAGTGACGGTCGTGACCGGTGGCGCGCTGGGCATTGGCCGCGCGATTTGCGAGTTGTTCGCGCAGGAAGGCGCGATCGTGGCGGTCACCGATATTCTGGAACCGCAGGGCGACGCCGTCGCCACCGCGATCCGCGAAGGGGGCGGGCAGGCGCGTTTCTGGCGGATGGATGTCTCGCGGGAAGCGGACGTGCGCGAGACGCTGGCCGCCATTCATGCGCACTACGGGCGCATCGACATCCTGGTGAACAACGCCGGGGTGGCGGGCGCGGACAAGCCGCCCCACGCGATCACGGAAGCCGAATGGGATGCCGTGTTCGCCGTTGATGTGAAGGGTGTGTTCTTTTGCACCAAGCACGTCGTGCCGCTCATGAAGGCGGCGGGCGGCGGCAGCATCGTCAACCTGTCGTCGATCTACGGCGCGGTGGGTGCGCCGGACATCCCGCCGTACCATGCCGCGAAGGGGGCCGTCCGGCTGATGACCAAGACGGACGCGATTTTTTACGCGAAAGACGGAATCCGCGTGAACTCGGTGCATCCTGGCACGATCATGACCGAGCTGGTCGAGGAAATGGCCCGCAACGCGCCGGAAGGATACGAGAAATATATGGAAGGGCGCTGCGCCATCCACCCGATCGGGCATCCGGGCGAACCGCTCGATGTGGCGTATGGGGTGCTGTACCTGGCGTCGGACGAGGCGAAGTTCGTCACCGGCGCGGAGTTGTATATTGATGGGGGGTACACGGCGCAGTAGGGGG
>CAZSXY010000190.1:0-4543 GCA_964611395.1 uncultured Anaerolineaceae bacterium
TCTTTTGCTCGATCGTTTTCAAGCTTGGTGGATCACTTTTACTTTATCAAAAACATCTGCTCGCCTCACGTGGCAAAGAACTGCTGCGTGCCGAGATGGGGATTGAGGAGGTGCAGTGGCAGCGCAGCCACAACCGGGTCGGCTATGAGTTTCTCGAGCATGCCCTGGCGATTAATGACTTCCGCATTGCGGTGACGCTGGCCTGCCAGCAGCCCGGTTACGCGGTCCTGGACTGGCACTCGGAGACCGCGGTGAAGCAGGATTATGACAAAGTGTATGTGCCGGGCTGGGGACGGGCCGTGCCGGTCGTGCCCGACAGCTATTTTGCGTTGCAGACCCCTGCCGGTAAAGCGCACTTCTTCCTGGAACTGGACCGTGGCACCATGGCGACCAAACGGTTTCGAGCAAAAATCGAGGCGTTCCGCGCTTACTATTTCAGCGGCGCGTACGAACAGCGGTATGGCACGCGTGTGCTGCGCGTGTTGACGGTCACCCTTAGCCATGCGCGCCTGGCCAATCTGAAAGCTGTGACGGAAGAGGCCAGGGGCGACAAGTGGTGCTGGTTCGGCGTGTTGCATGAGTTCACACCTGACACGGTGCTCGACGCACCAGTCTGGCATGTGGCCGGACAAGCTGAGCGCGACCGGCTTATCCGCGCGCCATAGCCGCTTGAAACCGAAGGCCGGGTTTGCTAGGGTGGAAGCAATGCTGCACCTGCCCTGGTTCAACCAAACAGGCGGTCTGATCCTCGGACGGACCGGGCCGCTGGTGTGTCATCCGGCCTACCGGGTGCCGGCGCAGGCCCGTAGCGCCCACATGTACGTGATTGGCATCACGGGCAAGGGCAAATCCAAGTTGCTGGAGCATTGTCTGGCCCAGGACATCATGTCGGGACAGGGTGTGGTCCTGGTGGACCCGCACAGCGACCTGGCGGGCGACGTGCTGCAGTTAGTGCTGACGCGCGGCGGAATGTCACACCTGGCGCCCGACCGTTTTATCTATTTTGACCCCACACGACGCGACCACATCATTCCGTTTAATGTGCTGGCGACCGGTAGTGAGCCATACGAAGTTGCCCAGCGCATCGTAGAGGCGTTTCGGCGCACCTGGCCCGAGAGCCTGCGTGAAGCACCACACTTCTCGAATGTCGCCACCGCGGCGCTGATGGTGCTGGTCGAACACGGGCTGACCTTAATTGACATGCACCGCTTGCTGGTGGATACCGACTGGCGTGAAATGCTGTTGAGCCGGGTGGATCATACAGAAGTGGTGAGCTTTTTCCACGACCGCTACGACCAATGGGGGCGCGAAGCGCCGCTCTTGCGTGAGAGCACGCTCAACAAGGTAGCGGCGTTTACGTTCAATCCGCATCTGCGCCTGGTGCTGGGCCAGCGCGAGAACCGGCTGGATTTGCGCCGCATCATGGATGAAGGGCAGGTGCTGGTGGTCGACCTGGGCCGCTGTGATGGCGAGACACGGCGGTTAATGGGCTCGCTGCTGGTCACGGGGTTGGAACAAGCGGCGGTCAGTCGGCAGGATGTGCCGCGTGAGCAGCGTCGCCCGTGTTATGCCTACATTGATGAGTTCCAGGACTTTGCCTCGAATGCGGGCTCGGTCAAGAGCCTGGCGCAGATTCTGTCGGAGTGTCGCAAGTTTGGGCTGCACCTGACGCTGGCGCACCAGAATCTGAGCCAGTTGAGCGAGCGCATGCTGGGCGCGATTGGCAACATCCAAACACGCGTTATCTTTGGCGTGGCGCGCCGTGATGCTGAATGGTTTGCACGCGAGGTCGGGCGTGTGAATACTGACGCGGTGAAACGCGAAGCGCAGACGACGACACAACACCCGGTCTATGCACCGCTGGCTGAGCAGTGGGAAGCCTGGACGACCCAATTGAAGCACCAATCCGCACGCCAGGCGTACGTGGCGGGCTTTGACGGGACGGTGCGACGCATCTGGACGACACGGATACCGCCGTACACCGCCACGGACGAACAGGTGGAAGCCCTACGCCAGCACAGTCTCAAACAGCATGGCATGTCGTACGCCCAGGCAGAACGCAATTTACAGGCAAGCCTGTTAACGGAGCAAGATAACACCCCACCGGCCTATGTGTGACGTTGACAGTGAGCTATCTGATATGGTAGCGTGAGCCATGACCCCGGAAACACCACGCCAACACAACATGTTCACGGGTGAGTGGGACGACAATCGCACGCGCCGCCAGAAGAAGCTGGACCGTGAACGTGGGCAGCCGCAACCGCTCGAGATGTTCTCGCAGCGCGACCTCGCCCAGTTTGGCGTCAAAGCCCGTCCGCTCATGCCGCTGTCGCCCAACACGAAGCTGCTGCTTATCCCCGAAGACCCGCGCACGCCTGAGGAAATCGAGCGTGACCGCCAGCGCGAAGCCGAAGCCAATACCAAACCGATGTTTTCCGATACCAACCAGGCTAATTCCTAGGCAGATGGCATGGACTGAAAAAGAAAAACCAACCCTCTTTGACGCGCAGCCCATCCGGGGGCTGTATTTTCTGGATGGCGACGTGGTGGCGCGGCGCATTGGACGCGATTGGACCGCCGGGCAGAAGTACCCGATGGTCGCGTTCCCGTCCGGTGTGGAGTGCATGTTGTGGGAGCCCGGTGACCCGGACCAGGTCGGCATCGTGCACCTCTATGGTGAGATGGATCTGGCGCTGCAAGACACCCGCGACGCGGCCTTTGAGCAGGCCAATGCCATCGCCGCGCAGTGCGGGTATCTGGTGCGCCGGGTGGGGAAAGACCAGTTGGAGGTGTGGGGCCATGACGACGATGAGCATTACCTCATCCGCTATGACCCGGAAAGCGGACGGATGGCGGATGTGGTCCCGGTCAAGGACGAGACGCGGTTTCCGTTGCGCCTGCCCCTACTGACCAACGATGTGCGGGAGCGGTTGCCGGCGTTGTATGCCAATGAAGAGCTCGGACTGGAGGCCCAAGCGCAGGTCAAGTTCTTCACGCCAGACGCGGGGTGGACGTGGTATGCGTCCGAATTCGATGGCGACGACATTTTCTTCGGCTTGGTGGTGGGCCATGCGATTGAGTTGGGCTACTTCTCGCTCAAGGAACTGGAAGAGGTACGTGGCCCCTTGGGCTTGCCGATTGAGCGCGACCGTTATTTCGAACCAACCAGTCTGCGCGAGTTGCGCGACCAGCACCGGCGGGCGCGCGGTGAATAGTCTTTCAACGTATGTCAAAGGAGCGACCAGCACCAGACAGAAAACGCTCCCCGGCTGAGCAATTCGGTTTGACCGATCATGAGCGGTTGTATTATCGCGTCCGGCATGAGCGTCTCATGCAGATCCTTGACGATGAGGGCACGCTGGCGCATCGGCTCACGGCGGCGAGTAGCAGCACCGGTGAATTCCTCTTCTTGACGCTCAGTCGCCCGGGCCCGGGCGAGCGCCAGTATCTGACATTTTATGGCCTGGGTTACCACGAAATCCGCGCGCGGTGGTTGCTGGACGAGTGGGCGTGGCATCACGCGCACCCCTTGCCCGACGTGCGCCACCGGCGGCTTTCGAAGGAAGTGGTTCAGGCGCTGGTGGACCGGCGTCGCCAGGTCGTGGCCCCCCTGGCGGCGAAGAATGCGCCCGCGCGCCGGGGCAGACTGTTCGCGATGGCAGCCGATCTCAACGGACATGACGGCACCGTAGCCGAACGGCCAGACATGAGCGCCTGGCCGGCGATCCTTCTAGACGACGAGGAGTAGCTGGCCGGCACTACAGCGTCTGCCTGACGCCCTTCCGTCGTCAAATCACGGTTAGGCGGCGTAAAGACCCGCTGCGGTGCGTGTTTCGTCCCACTAAGTGGGGGGCAAAGGGGTGGTTTGACGACGGGGTTTCTCAACATGCTATACTGAAACATGTCAAAGGTTTTCGACCGCGTGCCAGTCCCAGCAGGCGAGCACCACCAAGGTCTGGACTGGGTGGAGGCGCTCCAATTATTCGAAACGTTGTACATGGCCAGCCGCAACCTGGCGGCCCGTACCCGTGACGAATACAAAACAGACATCATCCAGTTAGCCACTTTTCTGCAGACGCGCGGTATCCGTCGGGTAGGGGAGACGGGCCTGGCGCACCTGCAAGCATTCCTGGCCGACCTCGATGCGCGGGGGTTGACCGGCGTGACGCGCCGCCGCAAGACCGCCTCCATCAAGGCGTTCTTCGGCTTTCTCACCGCGCATGGTTTGCTCGCGCGCAATCCCGCCCGCGAACTCATCCCGCCTGAGCGCGAACACAAAGAGCCCCGTTTCCTGACCACCCAGGAATACCGCGCCTTGCTCCGCGCCTGTGCGCATCAAACGCGTGATGCGGCCATCATCGAGCTTATCCTGCAAACGGGTGTCCGCCTGTCCGAGGTCGCCCGTCTGACGGTCGACGATGTCGAGCTGCCAGC
This sequence comes from uncultured Anaerolineaceae bacterium, assembly GCA_964611395.1. Classification (GTDB taxonomy): domain Bacteria; phylum Chloroflexota; class Anaerolineae; order Aggregatilineales; family Aggregatilineaceae; genus CAZSXY01. The sequence goes on from CAZSXY010000190.1 coordinate 4,435, forward strand.
CCGCATCAACCGCGACCCCTCTAACACCGGCAGCATCTTCATCCATGGCAAGGGGTGTTTTTGATAAAGTAAAAGTGATCCACCAAGCTTGAAAACGATCGAGCAAAAG
>CAZSXY010000191.1:0-4471 GCA_964611395.1 uncultured Anaerolineaceae bacterium
CTAAATCGAACGCACCGTGAGCGTGAGGACCGTATCTTCTACTTCGATTGTTTCAGTTCGTCGTCGTGTTTTATCAGGGAGCAGAAAATCTGGGAACATTGCTTATCCTTCGTGTTGTTTCTGCGCAATATTCCTGTGATCCTCTGGTCCTCACCTGAATCACCAAAAGCACGAAAGAGCCAGTTTAGTTCCACTCATACACTTGAGTGATCGTGGTTCATATCACGATTAAACGAGTTATTTGGTACGCCATCTGGGCTACAAGCCAATTGCGAAACCGTCACATAAATCCAAAATCGATAGCAGCCCCGAACATCGCAACAATGTTTTCCGGCGGCACATCTGCTTGAATATTGTGGCAGCTAGTCAAAACCAAGCCGCTCGGGCCCAAGGACCTGATTATTCGCCGGACCTCCTTCTTCACGTCCTCAGGTGCTCCAAAGGGCATAACCCGTTGAGTATCGACCCCGCCCCAAAACGCCATCTCGTTGCCAAACTCGCGCTTAAGTTGGGTCGGCTCCATGCCGACTGCTGTTGTCTGCACTGGATTAATGGCATCAACGCCGATGTCTATTAGATCAGGGATGAACTCTCGCGCTGACCCACACATATGAAAGAGGATTTTCGCATCCGTCCGTGCTCGAATAAAGTCCATGGCCTGCTGATGAAAAGGCTTGATATGCTTTCTGTAGAATGCGGGACTGATAAAAGGTCCATTCTGAGTGGCAATGTCATCCCCAATGAGGTAGGCCACATCGATGAATTCCCCAACCGCCTTCAGGATCAAATCGGCCTGGGCATAAGCCCGCGCCATATAAGCTTCGGTCATTTCCTGCCACCGCATAGTGTCGCTGAGCGTGTCCACGCACCATTGCTCAAAACCGCGCCAAATCTGCGTACCCGACACCGGCATGATCAGGAAACCTGACATGACAACTGCATACTCGGTTTCATATTTTAACCGCTTCGCCCGCATGCGCAGCGCATCTAAGGCCTCTTGAGGAATTGTAGGCCAGGGCATTTCGGCAATCGCCTGCGAGGTCAATTCGCCGCGCAGTGGAGGCTGATGGAGATCGAAATAATACCCGCCCGGCGGTTTGCGCCACACGGACCCATCCGACCAAGTCAGCAGAAAACTACCATCGGGTTGAGGTTCTCCTGTTCTATCTGAGATGGGCAGGTAAACAGCTCTTGTGTCTGCCTGAAATCGCCGCAGAATCTCCTCCTCTGCATATACCACATTTTCGACGTCATTAGCGATGGTTGGCTCAACCGGCGGCAAACCTAGATACACCCTGAGTCGTTCATAGGCTTGACGGTGAATACAACTGTCATTATGCCCACAGAAGTCAACCGGAACGCGATCAATGTCCTGGTGAGAGAGGGCAGCAAGTACTCGCTCTCTTGCGTTCACGAATCATCTTTCCTTCCTGTAGAGGGGCGCTTTCAGGCCGCTGGTTCAGACATGAATCTACTCTGCAACCCCATAAAATGACCCCAGACGCTCCACGAGAAAGGCCGTCCAAGGCCTGGCACCTTCGACACGCGTCGGCTGCGCTCTACAGTGTGCCAGGTAGCGACGGGCGAAGTACTGCGCGTTGGACCAGGAAATGTCTGGGGGAGCACCATGGTCAAGCCGTGGTATGCACTTCCCCGTTTCCCAGGCGATAGCAAAGTAGCGGGCCAACTCAGCGTCAATCGCCGCCAGTGCCCCCGTCAGCGCCCGCTTATCGATGCCGCCATTTAGAATCAGGGTGGGGAACTCTGACCGAAGCTGTTCCACGTCCATCCCCGCACTCACTTCAACCGGCACTATCCCGATGATCCCGCATTCAAGGAGATCGGGAATAAGGAGCTGAAGATTGCCATCGCTGTCGATGAAAAAATGCTGCACACCCATCTCACGCAGCCCGCCGATGATTTTCCGATATCCTGGAGCCAAGAAACGCCGGAACATAGCAGGGCTAATGAGCGGTGCCCGAGTCGAAGCCATATCTTCGAAAAAGACCACCTCATCGAGCCGCACGTTAGATAGCATTCGAGCGAAGACCTCCAACCAGAAGTCGGTAAGGTCCCCCACTATGGTGTCGATCAGATCCGGGTCATCACCAGCCATCGCAAAGAGAAGACGCTCAAACCCCATTAATTGACGCAGGGGGCCAAAGAGACCGAATAAAGGGAAGCAGAAAAAGGAAACCCAGCGAGTCTCCGAAAGCCGCACAAATTCCGATTTCCACTCGGCCCAGTTCGCGGGTATGCGGTCGGCCAATGTTGGCTGGAAGTGTTTTTCGTAGATAGCTTTCCAGGTGCGCAGATCCTTAACAGGAAAGTCGAGCCAAAGGGCCATAGAACCGGTCAATCCGGCCTCTGCCATCTTCCCATGAGTCGCGTTGTAGTCATGGCGAAACAACTTCTTTGTTACACCATATTCATCCATTACCGTGACATAGCGCTCATCCTTCTCCAGCACCCGGATCGGAAATCTGGGTACCATGTTAAGATCGAGCGGAAGAGACAGAACATCGTCACTGATTAACCCCAAAACTTCATGAGGATCTTTTCCAGGCTCCAGCCCTTCCCCATACCATCGTTCCAGCGTTTCCGCCCAGGGCCACAGGCCTTGTATAGGGAGTCGGTCTGGTTTCTCCCCTTCACAAATGGTCCTGTACAGGTCCCGTCCATTCATTAATGCACACCTGTCGAAGCAACGATCTAGGCCATTGCCCAGATCCGAGGCGTAATAAAATCGCCTGTGGCGAGTTCGGCACAGAACCCTAGGTTGTCCGTGTCCAGTTTTTCTTGGCTCACATAGGCATGAACAAAACGCTCGTCGAGATAAATCTCAATGAAGTTTCGGCGAACCAAGACTCTTAGGTCATGTCGCACCCCCGTAGCAACCGGCCATGAGATCCTCTCATCTGGCTGAAATAGGTAAGAAGCCCCATGTCTTGTGTAGGAAAGTGCTCCAATCTCGACAGCGCCTGCTTCTGCATTAAGTAGTATGGCAAGTGAGTCTGAGACATTGCGCTGCCCGATCCAGATTCCCAATCCTCTTCCCTGGCGGATTCGAATGCCCAGCTCCAGAACTCTGCCATCAGACAGATCCGTAAATGATTGCGACGGCTTTCCCCTCGCTACTTCCCATGTAACCCCATGAGTGCCACCTCGATTGACCGCCTGAACTGAGCCGTTGTTGGCTGACCAATCGATCACGGGGACTTGTCCGGCTGTCTTGAGCGGTATTATTGCTCCCTCAAGCACACCGTTGCCAAGCGCCGTTCCCTTAAGCCCTTCGCAGCCTGTCCAGTAATCAAGACCCAACTGGTACGGCGCGCGCTCGACCAAGACTTTCGGCGTTCCAGCCCAACCTATCGGGTATCCGGCTGACCATTGGTGGTAAAACAGAACTTGATCGGGGGCGATCCGCATGGGGCGACCAACGTACGTTTGGAACAGACGTGTTGTGTTACGCGTTCCCAATAGGAGACAGTCGTGCGGCGGTCGAACGTATGGCCCAGTGGCCGTATCGCCAACCACGTAATAGGTGCCACTATGCGGGCCAACTGCATAAGGATCAAACCGTGGCCCGGCGGTCGAGTTTGTTGAGAACAGCACATAGTGGCGCTTGCCGAAGCGAACGTACTCCGGAACCTCATAACTGGGAAACAGGCCAGGGGCTACCACGGGTGGCAGCGCCTCCCATTTCAGGCCATCTTGTGATCTTAAGAAACCCAGCGTTCCACACTCACCTGGCAGCGTGCCACGTGCATTGGCCACGGTAAAGGCCAGATACTCTTTTTGGCCCCCGGTGGGAGGAACAACCCCCAGATCGCCCCAGCGGGGGATCGGGTCAGCACTTTCCGCCTGCTCCCGCTGATAGTAGCGCGTGTTGGCACGCAGGTCATACTCCTCTGGCAGTCTCTCCCAGTTCAGCATGTCCTCTGACCTTGCGAAACAGATGACCGAAGAGCCAGTCGGTCGCTCTTCGCAGAAGCACATCACAAATTGATGATCGACTCGGTACACCATGCCGGTGCCCAGCAAAGCAGCCTCAGGGTGCATTTCCAGTACAGGACCAACTTCCTCCCAGTGTAGCAAATCCTTCGAGAGGGCCAGGCTGATACCGTTCCAGCCCTCACCTATAGTTGGTTTGGGAGAGGAGGTTTCTGACTCAGAAATCCGAATGTAAAACAGATAGTAGTTCCCGCCATGCGGCACTAACCAGGTGTCCCAAAGTAGTTCGTGTTTAGGCCTGAAGAGCATGTTCTCTATACTCCTCAATAAACTGTCAGGCACATTGATTTGTATGAACCTTCAACCACATCTCGACAAACCGGCATCGAAAGACAGCCATATCAAGATTGCCAGGGTCGAAATCAAGCTGGATGGGGAAGCACCTTTTGTCTGTCATGGCGTAGACATCGTGACCTTCTCAAATGTGGCCTCACCATCCTTCACGAACAAGCCTAGT
>CAZSXY010000192.1:0-4418 GCA_964611395.1 uncultured Anaerolineaceae bacterium
GCAAACCAGCTCACGAAGACCAGCGTTTCGGGGGCGGGAATGTCGAACCGCTCGCCGTACATCTCCGCGTGCGGGATTTCGACGTACTCACCCAGGCCCGCCGCGATGGGATGCCCCGGCTCCACCACCCACAGCCGCTCTTTTTCGCCGGCCTCACGCCATTTCAGGTCACAGCTTGTGCCCATCAGCCGGATGAATGGCTTTGAGAAGTGCCCGCTGTGCAGCACGATCAACCCCATGCCATCCAGCACGCGCCGGTACACGCGCTCGACCACCGCGTCCGGCACCTCGCCGTGTGCCATATGCCCCCACCAGGTAAGCACGTCGGTTTCGGCTAGCACCGCATCTGTCAGGCCGTGTTCGGGTTCGTCGAGCGTGGCCGTGCGCACCGCGAAGCCGCGTTTGCCCAGCGCGTTGGCGATCACCGTGTGCATCCCGTCGGGATAGATCGCCTTGACCTCGTCGTGGGTTTTCTCGTGCCGGAATTCATTCCAGACCGTCACGCGCGGTTGGTTCGTCATCAGATCATCCTCCTCCATGCCATCTAGCACATCGTCACCGCAGCGCCGCCCTGCGCCGCCGACTCGCGGATCGCGTCCCACAGTTTCGCCATGCGCAGCCCCACTTCGGGCGGGCTGGGATTTTCGATCTCGCCCCAGAGCACCCGCAAGAACTGCTCCCATGCTCCCCTGGACGGCGCGACCTCAACCGGCGTGAAATCGTCTTCGCCGTTGCGCTGCATGGCGAGCTTCTCGCCCCAAGCCCCGGTGCGCAGAATCGCCGCTGAACCGTAGACCATGATGTCCGACTTACACGTGCGGATGGTATCGCCGCAGCCGTGCATGGTCACCAGCGCCCCGGAAGCCAGCCGCGCCATGACCGTACCCATGATGTCCACCGGGCACGAGCGGTTATCCAGCCACGCGGCGACCTCAACAAAATCCTGCCCGGCGAGATGGGCGACGGTGTTGAGCATATGCGCGCCGGTGTCGAACATGAAGCCGCCACCGGAGAGTTCCGGCTGCTCCCGCCATGTTCCCCCCACGCTGGAGCGCCACCCCTGCCAGATGCTCGCGCTGATGCTGCGCAGCTCGCCAATAGCCCCGTTCCGAATCATCGCGGCGGCGGTGCGCACCTGGGGCGACAGGCTGCCCTGAAACGCCACGACCAGGTGCTTGCCGGTGCGGTCGCGCGTGGCGATCAGGCTGCGGGCTTCGTCAGCGGTCATGACCATCGGCTTTTCGAGCAACACATCGACCCCGGCTTCAAGGCAGGCTTTGGCCTGGTCATGGTGGAAGACGTGGGGCGTCATGATGAACACGGCATCAAGCTGGGCGGCGAATGTGTCCAGAAAACGCGCGAAGTCGGGTTCGTTGGGCGGTGGCTTCAAATCATATTCAGCGAAAAGCGCCTTCACGGCGGCCATGCTGGCTTCAGACGGCTCGCAAAAAGCGACCAGCCGGGTGTCGTCGCGGTGGCGCTCAAGGAGTTGCCGGATGTAGTGGCGAGCCATGCCGCCCACCCCAACGATTCCGGCGCGGATAAGTCGGTTATCAGCCATCAAACGTCTCTCCAACAGGGGGATACCATCCAGGCGGTTGACCATTCACGCGCTGCCCGCCACACAGCGCCGGGGATTACTATACACGGATTGTGGCAGGGGGCGAATCGGGGTGTGACAGGCGTCACAACGGCCCCAAACCGTCCAGCACGCGCAGCACGCCGGGCGTGATGCCGGTCAGGTCGCGCAAGCCGTCGGCAAAGGCGTGGCGCGCGCCGCCGATGACCACCGTTGGCACGTCGTTTTCGGTGTGTCTGCGCGTGCTGAGGTCTTCGAGGTTGCCGTGATCGCTGGTGATGACGATCACGCCCGCGTCGTCGTCCCACGCCTCAAGCAAACCGGCCATCACCGCATCGAACAGTTCGAGCAGCGCCACCGCCCGTTCGAAGGGGCCGCGATGCCCGATCACGTCCGATACCCAGTGCGAAAAGAACGTGAGATCGCGCTGCATGGCCAGCCGCGCCAGGTGCGCGCCCGCTTCGTGCGGAGAATAGATCGGCGTGTCGGCATAGCCCAGTTCGCTGCGCCAGCCTTCGCCCGTCCAGTCGGGACTCATCGCCGCGCCGGAGTAAATGTCGTCCTCCGTCAGCAGGGGCAGCCCCGCCGACAACACCGCGTGCTGGATCGAAGACGGCAGGCGTTTGCCCCGGTTCAGGGCTTCGAAGAAACGCGGCGGATACGCATTGATCAGCGCCGCCGAACCACCCGCACCCACAACGCGCTTGAACAGGTTATCGTCGTCCAGCATGGCGCGGATGGCAGCATTGGGGCGCGGGCCGTAATGCTCGCCGAGCGTCGCGGGGATGTTGCGCCCGGTGAGGATGGTCGCCTGCCCGGTCGCGCTCTGGGGGCGGCCCGGCACGCCGAGGCGGGGATCGGTCGGGATGAAGAGCGCGCGCCCGGTATCCGTGCCCGGCGTATCGCGCAGCCACCGCCCCCCACCCGCCAACGCATTCAGGGTGGGAGTGTGCGCGGCGGCAAACGGGTTCACCGCCGGGTCGTCGTCGCCCAACCCGACGCCATCAAGAAACATCAGCAACACATGCATCAGGGGACATCCTCCCGGCGGCGCAAGGTATACCACGCGCTGGGCTCGGACGTCGTCACCTCTTCGCCGGGCACATAGCTAACCAGTTCGAACGTGGTGTCAAACAACTGGCGCAGGCCGTCGCGATCAATCCCGACCGGGCGGCCATCGCGCCCGAAGCGGGGCAGGAACGCGTACAGCAAATAGCTCGCACCGGGGCGTGCCAGCCGGATCATGTGGGCAGCATAGGCGCGGCGCTGCGCGGCGCTCAACCCGTGCAGGCAGCCGACATCGATCACCAGGTCGAACGGCGGCGCGTCGCGCAGGAAGTCCGGGTGTGCCACGTCTGCGCTGAAGAACGTGGCCCGATCACTGAGGCGCTGCTGGCGCGCTTTGCGCCGCGCCTGCCAGATCGCATTGGGGGCGAAATCGACCCCCACGACGGCCCAGCCACGCGCGGCCAGATAGAGCGACGTCGTGCCGGTCCCGCAACCGAGGTCCAGCGCGCGGCCCGGACGGTCTCCGCGTTCCTCGGACGCCTTCACCCAGGCGACGATTTCCGGCGGCACAATGCCCGAATCCCAGGGCACGTCGCCGCGCAGATAGCGCCATACAAACCGCACCCGCCGAGGTAACCTGCCCATAAACGCCCCCATCCCTATATTTACAGCCCCATCATGACGCCAGGTGCGGCCTTATTCTCCTCACAAGAGACCTGCGGCGCTCGCCACTGGAGCACAAAGCGATCCGCGCCCGACATATCCGGCGGCACCAGCGCTTGCTGGTTCACGGGGGCCAGCGGAACCCCGAAACTACAAATGCGGGCGATTTCTTCGGCGGCATAGGCCGTGACAATAAGCACGCCACCCGGTGCCACGAGCGCGGGTAGCCTCTTGAATATCTCTCTCCAGGCATTCCGCCGGAACACATCGGGATGGCGCACTAAAACCAGTCCAAATTCGGCCCGCAACGTCTGCCATAGCTGCCGGGCATCGGCCTGAAGCAACCACAAATCTGCCGAGGTTTCGCGGGCGCGGCGCAGCGCCTGGGCATCGAGATCAACGCCAACCAGCCTCCACCCCGGCAAGACACGCCGCAGCGCCGACGCAGCCGGAAACGTGCCACAGCCGACATTGAGAACCATGTGCGGCACGCGGCACGCGGCATTCCACGGAACCTGCGCTATCACACTGCGCAAACGCGCGCAAGAAGGATCAATCACATCGAATTCGCACCAAGATAGTCCGCCAGGAACGGGTTATGCGCCCGCTCGTATCCAATCGTCGTATTCTGCATGTGCCCAGGGGCAACGGTGAAGTCGTCGCCCAGCGGCAGCAATTTCTCTGCAATGGACTGCATGAGCGTCTGGTAATCTGCGCCGGGCAGGTCGGTCCGGCCAATGCTTCCGTAAAACAAGCAATCGCCACAAAAGACGGTCTGCTCGCTGCGCAGCACGTAACTCACGTGGCCGGGCGCGTGCCCCGGCGTGAACAGCACCTCAAGCGCCACCCCACCCATCCGAATGGTCTCACCCTCATCCACAAAGCCATCCGGTTCGGCGGGCCGGGGAACCTCAATGCCGAACCATTCGCGGACGCGCTCTGGCATCGCTTCCAGGAGCGGCACATCGCGGGCATGAACGCGAAACGATGCGCCGGTCAGCGCCTTGAGTTCGGCGCTGGCGGACACATGATCGAAGTGGCAGTGCGTCGCCAGAATGTGGCGTATCGTCCACCCGTGATCGGTTGCCGTCTGCACGATCAGGGGCGCGCGATCGCTGGGATCAATCACGAGCGCGTCGTTCGATTCGCTATCGCCGATGATAAAACA
>CAZSXY010000193.1:0-4293 GCA_964611395.1 uncultured Anaerolineaceae bacterium
CACGGCTGAGAACCCGTCCAGCCCGACGAATCAATGCTTATTGGGCCTCGGTTACGATGCCAAGATCATCAACGCGCCCTTCTGCACGCGGAGCTATGGGGTCATCGGGACGGCCTCCGCACGTTATCTCGACGGTCGCATCAAAGTTGACCTGGCTATCGCCCGCTTCTCCAATGACATCAAGGCCGAACTCACCATGTTCGAGCTGCTGCGCCATGCGCGGCAATACGGACAGGTGGGCGACTTTGCGCTGGGCGGCGTGCGCGACGCGGATTACTTCTTTAGCTCGGTGCGTGGCTGGGTGACCCTCACCTGGCGGCGTGGCCCGTGGATTTTCTCGCTGTCGTCGGTCAAGTTCGAAAGTCTTGAGCCAGCGATTGAGGCATACTCCTACTGATACTGAGGCAAACAACTGGCTGATTTTATCCCGCCGCCCGGGAGGTGCCCCCCTCATACGCACCGCAGTCCTGGGCGGCGGTGTTTTTGCCGGGTGAGGGGCGCGATGCCTGCCGTGTAGCCGGTTCACTGTGCAACACGACGGCTCTTAGGATTCGGGGATAAGCGCCGGTTGGCGTCGCCGGAACACCATCGCCGGCAGCGTGCGAATCTCGCGCAATCCGAGCGCCATGCCCGCGATCACGAACGTAATCGCACCGGCTCCGGCCAGGCCCATTACGCGCAGCGCCGTGCGGATGGCTCCGGCATCGTGCCAACCCATCGCCCCGAAACCGGCGTCAGTGATGAGCACGGCCAGACCCATTACCGCCGATGCGGCGACAGTACGCAGCACGGTTTGCCCTAACTGCCGCTGGTCGATGTCTCCCCAACGGCGCTTGAGAATCACCAACAACAAGGCCAGCTCAATCAAAAAGGTAGCCGAATAGCCCAGCGCCAGCCCGCCGACGCCGGTCACGCCTGCGATCTGGTCGTTGAGGCGGCTCACGCCGCCGGTCAGAACGCTAAAGGCCCCTTCGGCGTCCCCACCGGCATACTGGTGGCCCCAGGTCGTGAAGACATCACGGGCCGTATCGTCGAACTGGTTCACATAGCCGAGGTACAGCCCGCCGACAATCAAGGCATTGGCGATGGCGGCGATGATCGCCGTCCACAGCGGGGTGAGTGTATCCTTGTCGGCGTAGAAACTGCGGGCCACGACTTCGTGGAGGCTTTGGAAGATCAGTCCGAAGGCGAAAAACTGCAAGGCTCCGTACACCAGCGCGCTATCCCCGGCGTCGAACGCCCCGCGCTCCAGCAGGCTGATCATTGGCTTGCCGATCAAGATCAGGCCGAGCGCCGCGGGGATCGTGGCGATCACGATGAACCGCAGCGCCCCAGACATCGCCCGGCGTTTGCGGGTGTCGTCGCCCAGCTCGCTGAACGCGGCGAGCGTCGGAAACACGACAAAGCCCATCGCCGAGCCGATCAGCGTCTCCGGGATGTTCATCAGGCGATAACCCCAATCGAAGGCGCTGACCGCACCGCTCCCCATGCGCGAGGCGACGTTGTTGAACACCAGCGTGTTGAACGCGACGATGCCCAAACCGGTCACGCGCGGGATCATCAGCACGATCACGCGGCGCAGGGCGGGATCGTGCCAGCCCAGGCGCGGCATCCAGCGCATCCGGTAACGCACCAGTCCGGGAACCTGGATGCCGAAATGCATCAGCGCGCCGATGACCGCTCCCCACGCGATCCCGTATACGCCGAGCGGCCCGATCAAGAATGCCACACCGAACAGAATCCCCACGTCGAACAGGATCGGGGCCAGCGCGGGCAGCAAGAAATGGTTGTGGCTGTGCAGGATGCCCTGGAAGATGCCGCTCACGCTGAAGATGAGCGTGCTGAGCAGCAAGATGCGCATCAGCGTTGCCGTCTGCGCGACCTTGTCCGCGTCGAAACCGGGGGCGACGACATGCTCGACCAGCCAGGGCGCAAACAGGAAGCCCGCGATGCTCAGCGCGAAGGTCGCGGCGAATACCGTATTGAGTACGGCGCTGGCGAGTCGCCAGGCTCCTACCTGGTCGTCACGGGCCAGGAAGCCGCTGAAGATGGGGATGAAGGCATAGGACAACGCCCCGCCGCCGATCAGCAGCACGATCTGCTCCGGGATGCGATTCGCGGTTACGAAAGCGTCCCACTCGTCACCCACACCGAACACGCTGGCGATGATGAACGTCTGGGCCAGGCTGATCATTTTGGCGGTGGCAAAGGCAACCATCAAAATGATCGTGTTGCGGGCCATGCCGCGCGTGTCGATTTGGGGGGCCGCCTCGGTCTGGCTGGTCGGGATGGTGCTCATGATAGCCTCTGTCCGTCAGGTGTTGGAACGGGTACGAAAGAGGGGCGTATGTCTACGCCCCCGACTGGTTCGTCATCCGGTGCGAGTTACGGGCCGGTATTGGCGACCGTGAACGTGCCCGCTTCCAGGGCCTGCTTGGCGTCGAGCGCCGGGAAAAAGTTCCTGTTGAAGCGCAAGGCCGTGTCGAATCTACTCATCGCCTCGTTGGTGTGGCCTCTCGCCGCATGCACAAGACCCTCGTAGTAGTAGGGTTCCTCGATGTAGTTCAGGCTGTTTTTGAGGGCGACTTCGGCATAGAACAGCACGTCGTTGTAGCGTTCGGTGTAGTAGTAGGCTTCGAGGGGGCCAAACTGGTACCACAACATGCGGAACGGCAGGTTGAACTGGAAAGCCTGGTCATAGGCCAGCGCCGCGTTGTCGTAATCCTTGAGCAGCACGTATGACGTGCCCATGTTGAACCAGGCCCATTTGTCCTCGCGGTCGCGGGTAGCCTCGGTGCGTGCCTGCTCCAGCGCGGTCTTGTAGCCGTAGGTCGGGTCTACGTAGTCGCCGAGCGCGGCCCGCAGCTCCATCTCGCGCGATGGCTCGTAAACCACCATGAATACGCGGTTGAAGTGCCGCCACTTTTCATCCAGGATGCTGTACGGGCTGGGGCGTCCCTGTTGCTGGTTGCTGCCGAGGAAGCTGTCGAAGGTCAGGAAGTGTTGCTCGTAATCATCATACCCAATCAGCAGCAGGTAATGGCCCATCCAGCCTTCCCCTTCGGGCTGTATGCTTTCCTCAATGATCACCGGGAACCCGGCAGCCAGCAGCCGCTTGAGCGCCTGCAGCGTGCCGCCGTAGCGGTACAGGGCTTTGACGCCGGTCTTCTCGTTGACGAAGCGCACCATCTGCCAGGGACTCACGTTTTTGTCCTCAGGATTGGGCTTCATCCAGTTGGCGGCGACGGTCTGGTCGCTCGTCCAGCCGAAGTAGCTCAATGCCATGGTCATCGTCGTGGGGCCGCAGTTGTTCCAGCCCTGCTGTTCGTAGCGAATGTTGCCCAGTTTGTAGGTGGGCGGCAGCGGGACGTCGGTCGGCTGGACGATAGGGGTAAATGTCGGCACGATGGCCTGTTCCGGCGGCACGTACGTAGGCAGCGGGGTCGGTTGCTGGGTGGCTGCCATTCCCACCGGAATGCCGCCCGCGCTCTCTGTCGGCGTCAGGGTGGGGACAGGGCTGGCCGGTGAAGGTTCGGGCGTGTCCCCCGAAGCGTCGCCTGCCTGGTCACCACCGTCGAGCGTAGGTTGGCCCACAGCGCCCGCGTCCGGCAGGGGAGTCGCGGAGGCGTCCGCCGGAACGTCCTGGGTCAGCAGCAGTTGTTGGGCCGCGTCACTATCGCCTGCGCCCCCGACGGTGGGTAGCACCTCAAAAGGAACGGTTGGTCGCAGCGACTCGAACGGCGGGAACATGTCGATCAGGCGCTGCTGGTAACGCGGTTCAAGGCTGCGAAAAAACGGCGGGAACGCAATGAGGAAGATGACTAATGCGACGATCCCCAACGCGATTGCCGCGCCGCCCATCGCGATGAGCGCCTTCACCCAGTTGGGCATGCCACCCCCACGACGCCTTCGAGCATGAGGCCGCCGGCTCCGGGGGTGATCGAGAGGCATGTTAAGCGATCCGGGTACGCTCAGGTGATCGTAGTCGTTCGGCACTGTCGATGAAAGGCGCTGGTGTTCGCCGGTGGCTGTCTTGTTTGATTTGCTGGGTACCATGTTCCGCGTTACTCCTCTATGCCCGCCATTGCCAGACCGGTGATGCGGGGGGCCGGCGACCGGCGTGCATACTGGCTGCTGCGCAAGCCAGGGCTTCCAATACATCACAAAAAGCGCAGCGGGATCATTCCTCAAAGATCGCGTCTCGCGTGTACGGGCGTCTGTCTGGCGCACCGTCCGGAGAAGCAGGGGCACTATAGCGCATTCGTGCCCAGTTTGCCAGAGTCGTTTGTGAAC
>CAZSXY010000194.1:0-4280 GCA_964611395.1 uncultured Anaerolineaceae bacterium
TCCTGTCGCTGATCGTGCGCGAGTACATCCGCGAGGGGCAACCGGTTGGCTCCAAGACGCTGGTCGAGCGGTCCGATCTGGGCGTGAGTAGCGCCACCGTGCGGAACGAAATGGGCGTGTTGGAACAGCACCGCCTGATCTACGCGCCGTATACGTCGGCAGGGCGCGTGCCGACCAGGCAGGGCTACCGCTACTTTGTGCACCGGCTGCTGACGGCGTCGAACCTGCCCGCGCACGAGCGGCAGCGCATCGCCAGGGAGTTCGCCGGTGCCGCGCTCAACGTGGACGAGTGGCCGCGCATCGCCGCGATGGTGTTGTCGCGCACGGCACGCACAGCGGCCCTGGTGACCCCGCCGCGCCCCGTCGAAAACCACTTCAAACACCTGGAACTGATCAATACGCAGGGGCGGCTGGTGTTGATGGTGTTGGTGTTGCAAGGCGGCACCGTTCACCAGCAGGTGCTCACGCTGGCCGAGCCGGTTCCGCAGGAGACGCTGTCGCGCACGGCGCAGGTTATCAACCAGAATTGCGCGGGGATGACGGCGGAGCAGTTGCAGACCAAAGCGCGCACGCAACCGGATGAACTCACGCGTGAGATCGGCGAATTGGTGGCCGACGCCATGTGCCAGACCAACCAGCAAACCGCCCGCGATGTCGTGCGCTACGGGCTGAGCGAGAGCCTGACCTCGTTCACCGATGACGAGGCGCAACAGGCGCTCCGCGTGCTCGAAGAAGGGGACTTGCTCGAAGCGATCTTGCGCGAGATGCTGGCCCCTGACCAGCCCGATCTGCGCATCGTGGTGGCGGGCGAAGGGCGCTGGGAGAATCTCAGCCACTTGAGCATGGTCTTGGGGCGCTATGGGACGCCCCAGGCACGCGGGGCATTGGGCGTGCTCGGCCCGACGCGGATGCGCTACGGGCGGGCGGTCAGCGCGGTGCGCTATGTCGCCAACCTCATGTCCGGCCTGCTCGATGACGTGACCGCCGAATCCGCATCTTAACATCCTCAGCTACGTGATTCGGCGCTGTCGGGCACGTTCGACACCTGTTAAACTCTGGGTGGATGATGTCCGTTTGTGAGTGACCATACCAGCCAGAGGAAAATCCACCATGCCTGCCAAACCAATCTACCTTGATTACAATGCCACCACGCCGATCCGCCGCGAAGTGGCCGAGGCCATGCAGCCGTACCTGTTCGAGTATTTCGGCAACCCCTCCAGCGCACACGCGTATGGCGCGGCAACGCGTCGCGCCGTCGCGCGGGCGCGGGAGCAGGTCGCCGGGTTGCTCGGCTGCGAGGCGGGCGAGGTGATCTTCACCAGCGGCGGCAGCGAGGCGAACAACACGGCGATCTTTGGCGTCGCACTGGCGCACCGCGCGCGTGGGTGGCATATCATCACCAGCGCGATCGAGCACCCCGCCGTGACCGAGCCATGCCGGGTGCTGGCGGCACGGGGATTCCGCGTCACCACTGTACCGGTCGATGCCACCGGGCGCGTTGATCCCGCTGACGTGCGCCAGGCGATGGCCGCCGGCACGATCCTGGTGTCGATCATGCACGCCAATAACGAGGTCGGCACGATCCAGCCCATCGCCGAGATCGCGGAGATTGCGCACGCGGGCGGGGCGTTGGTGCATGTGGACGCGGCGCAGTCCATCGGCAAGATTCCGGTGAATGTTGATGATCTGGGAGTGGATTTTCTGTCGGTGGCGGGGCACAAATGCTACGCGCCAAAGGGCATCGGTGTCCTATATGCGCGGTCGGGCGTGGCGTTCGAACCGCTGATCGTTGGCGCGAATCACGAGGCGGGGCGGCGTGCTGGAACTGAAAACGTGCTCGAAATCGTCGGGTTGGGTGAAGCGGCGGCGATGGCAGCACGCGATCTTGAACACAATCACGCTCACATGCGGCGGATGCGCGACCGGCTGCACGACGCACTGCGCGAGGCGTTCACCGGGGCGCAGATGCGGGTCAACACGCCGCTTGACAACGCATTGCCCAACACGCTGAGCGTATCGTTCCGGGAGGTGGCCGGGGACGCGCTGCTGCGCCAGATCGCGGATCAGGTGGCGGCGTCGGCGGGCGCGGCCTGCCATTCCGGTGATGTGCGCGTCTCGCACGTGCTAGAAGCGATGGGCGTGCCGGTCGAGGTCGCGATGGGCACGCTACGCCTGACCGTTGGCGTGATGACGACGGCGGACGAAATCGATGCGGCGGCACGCGTGATCATCGAGGCGGCAAGAGCGGCGCTGGCGCGGGTATAGGCGGCAGGCGTCGCGCCCAGAGGTGTAACCTGACCGTAACTGCCGGACAGTAAGGTGATACTGGCTATCAGGCCGCCGGATGAGGTTGTGTTGGGGCGGGCCACGCTTTACAATGCTCCCATCTGTGCGGTAACCTGTGAAGCCCCTGGAGAACACGTTCATGACTGGTAGCTTTTTGTGGACACCCTGGCGGATGCCGTACTTACGCGGTGAAGATCGCCAGAATTATGACGACTGTGTGTTTTGTATCAAAGCAACGGTGGACCCGGACGACGAGACATTTGATGCCCGCGAATATGTGATCGCGCGGTCGGACTATGTGTACGCGGCGCTGAACATGTACCCGTACAACAACGGGCATATGTTGATCGTCCCCTATGCGCATGTGCCGTCGATGGAAGCCATGTCTCCGGAGGCGCTCACTGACCTGATGATCACGACGAACAAGGCGCTCGCTGCGCTGCGGGCCGTCTATGACCCGCATGCCTTCAACATTGGCGCGAACATCGGCTCCAGCGCCGGGGCAGGTATCCCGGATCATTTCCATCTGCATATCGTGCCGCGCTGGCAGGCCGACACCAACTACATGACCGTCGTCGGGGGAACGCGCGTGATTCCCGATATGCTGGCGGACACATACCAGAAAGTGCGCGGGGTGTGGGATCAGGGGTGAAAACAGGTCACCCGGTGCGATCCGGTTCGGCCCGGACGAGAATCGAGGGCGACGTTAACCATTGGTTCAAGAAACGCATGGTTCATTTTCAAACAAAACTTTTGAAAGGATAAGTCCCTATGGCATTTCATGAAAAATCGGCCCGCGACGTTGTCATTCTTAGCGCGGCGCGCCTCCCTCAAGGCAAGCTGCTTGGTGCGCTGACGCCGTTCACCGCCGTGCAGCTTGGACAAATGGTCGTCAAAGCGGCCGTTGAGCGCAGCGGCGTGAACCCGGCGCACTTCAGCGAGGTCATTTTGGGCCAGGTTGTCCCGGCGGGTTCCGGCCAGGCCGTGCCGCGCCAGGTATCGATTGGGGCAGGCATTCCTGCCCATGTGGGCGGCCTGCTGATCAACAAGATTTGTGGCAGCAGCCTGAAGGCCGCGATGCTGGCGGCGGGCCTGATCCGCGTTGGAGATGGCGATCTGTACATGGTAGGTGGCGTCGAGAGTATGACCAACGCCCCGTTCATGGACCTCAAGGGGCGCGTCGGGCACAAGTACGGTCATTTTGAGATGGTCGACGCGGTGATGTGGGACGGTTTGTGGGATCACATCGAGGGCTGGATCATGGGCGAGGCGGCGGAGTTCATCGCCCGCGAGTTTGAACTCACCCGCGCCGAACTGGACGAATTCGCCGTGCGCAGCCACCGGCTCGCGCACGAGGCGACCGAAGCCGGGCGTTTCAAGGACGAGATCGTGCCGGTTGAGAACAAAGGTCGCAAGGGGCAGGTCACGATCGTCGACCGCGACGAGTCGATCCGCCCGAACACCACGAGGGAGATACTCGGCAACCTGCGCCCGGTCTTCCGCGATGACGGAATCGTGACGGCGGGGAACTCGCCCGGCCTGAACGATGGGGCAGCGGCCCTGGTGATTGCCAGCCGCGAGTATGCCGAGAAGCACGGCCACCAACCCATGGCTCGCGTGGTGGGCTACGGGCAGGCTGCTGTTGAGCCGAAGTGGTTGTTCGCCGCGCCGATTAAGGCGCTGCCGGCGGCTCTGGAACGCGCGGGCTGGACGATGGATGATGTTGACCTGGTGGAGCTGAACGAGGCGTTCGCGGCGCAGGTGCTCGCCGATCTCAAGGGGCTGGCACGCGACGGCCACCCGATCCCGCTTGAAAAGCTGAACGTCAACGGCGGGGCCATCGCCATCGGCCACCCGATCGGGGTATCCGGCGCGCGGGTGTTGGTCACGTTGCTCTATGCGCTCAAACAACGCGGCCTGAAGCGCGGTCTTGCCGGGCTGTGCCTGGGTGGCGGCGAGGCCGTTGCCATGGCCGTCGAGCTTGAGTAGCACCC
>CAZSXY010000195.1:0-4258 GCA_964611395.1 uncultured Anaerolineaceae bacterium
GCACGTTCTCCAACTGCCGCGACAGCGTCACGCATAGCCCCACGAACTCCTGCAAGACGGCGGCGATCTCCGGCATCGGGATCACTGGGGGATCATCATTCTGGGGCATGTCGCGCTCGCCGGGGATCGCCGGGCGCTCCACCAGCCGCACCGCCAGCCCTTCTCGCACCACGACGCCCTGCATCTCCAGCGCCCGCAGTGTCTCCGCCACGACCCTGACATTCGTTCGGCACTCCCGCGCCACGTGCTCCACTAGCAGAGGGCGGTGGTAGCGCTCGATGCGGCCCAACGCGTCGATGATCGCCCGCCGGATCGTCGGATCGACCGGTTGGCCGTCACTCTCGCCGGGCGTCGTCTCACGTCCGCGCGGCGTCATCTCGTGTGCTTCGTACAACGCCGCCTCCCCCGGCAGCTCTGGCTCTTCGAGTTCGATCGCCGGTTCGTCCCACGCCCCCACCGTCTGATCGTATTCGTCGCCGTCCACGTACTGCACGCGCGGCGACTGCTGGCGGCGCTCTTCGGCCCGGCGGCGTTGTGCTTCCTGGATACCAGATACATCGTAAACCTTGCCGTCAGCCCCCATGCGTGGGCCATCACCTAGCAAAAATTTGCTAGGTGAGACCTCTTCCTCTTCTAACAACTTCCGCCGCCAGTTGCTGATCGTCTGGCGAGTCACGCCGAGCGCACGGGCAATGACACCATCGGACATATTCCGCCACTCGTGCCCACGACGCCACCGGCGCTCAAAGATGTGGCGCTTGTCGCGAGTCGTCAGCGCGAACCCGTGCGCCAGGTTCGCTTCTTCGGCGTACTCAATCGCCGCCTCACGCCCGTCCGGACGCAGCTCCGCCGCGATCTCGTCCAGGCCCGCAAGTCTGGCCGCCTCGACGCGGTGAAAGCCGTCCCCCAGGTACAGCTCGCCCGTCTCCTCGTCACGGAACACCACCACCGGCGGGAACTCGCCCCCTTCCTCGAACACGACGGCATACTGCGCCACCTTCTCGGCGTCCAGCCCCGCCACCCGCACCTGGATTTCTTCGTCCACCGTGATCTCGTCCAGCAAGATCGTGATCGCCGTGTCCACCTGCGCCGACTGAAGCATGGCCGCCTGGGACTGCATCAATCGCACCCCCGTCCGCTGCGCACGCTGTTTCGCCTGCTGCATCATGTCGTTTTTACCGACCATGGTCTATGCCTCCTCCTCAATGCCTACAACCGCCGTCATCGCGGCCAGTGCTCGCAGCGCGTATTCGCGCGCCTGGTTGCTCACGTCCGCCGTCAGCACCGTTTCACCAACCCAGGCCGCTTTGCGGAAATCCTCGTGATACGGCAGATCGACCGTGCCATTGCCATCGCGCAGCAGCTCGTCATAGTTCGCTTTCAGGTACGTTTCACCAGCTTGCATGGCCTGGGACTTACGCAGCCGTCCGAAGTAGTACCGCGTCATGGTCGGGATGATCCCCGCCACGCGCACCGCTTGCGCCTGCTGCGCGACGGCGACCTCTTCCATCACCGCCGCCACGCGCTCCACACTCCATAAATCCATCAGCGTGGGAATGATCAGCGCGTCGGTGGCCACCAACCCCGCCAGCGCGCTCACCTGGTCGCTCGGCCCCATGTCGATCAGCACCACGTCCACCACGCCGGTCAACTGCGCAATTGGCTGGCGCACGATGTCCAGCGGGGACGCTACCTTGAAACGCACGGGATTGGCGACCACGTCCTCGATAGCCTCTTTGGTTTGCGGCCCGCCGGGCGCGATGAAAAGCGCGCCGGGTTCGCTGCCCAGGTCGGGGATCAGGCGCAGATCGGCTTCCATTAGCGCCGCAGTCATGTCCAACTCACGCTTGATCACACGGTGCAGCAGTTCCAAACTACGCCCCGCCTCGTCCACCAGGTCGAAAACCAGGCTTTGACTGCCCTGCTGATCCAGGTCGATAATGGCGACGCTTCGCCCCTTAGCCGCCAGGTACACGCCCAGCAGGCTAACCAGTGTCGTCTTACCCACGCCGCCTTTGCTGTTGTAAATAGTAATCGTAAGTGGTTTCATGATATAATCTCCTTGATTTCCGGGGCCGGATTCCCGCCTTGCGCGGGCGTCCGGCTCGTCATTTAGAACAATCTCAACTGTCCCAGGACAGTCTCGCGGTATTCCTCGACCAGTGCCACGACCAGCGCCCTAAACTCTCGGCACGGTTCCCAGTCCCCATCAGTCCAGCGCGGATACGCTCGGTCACGGATGCGTCGCCATTCGGCGCGGGTCAGTTCCTTGCTGCTCGTGACCTCGCGCCCGACCAATCGCCCGATCACATGCAGGCGTTCGTCGTGGGTTGCCGCAAATTGGCTGATGAGCCTGTTCAGAGCGTAGTTCTGCCCCGGCTTGATCGCTTGCTTCATCCTCTCTTCCTCAGGCCTTTGACAACACGCCGCACAAGCGTCTTGTACGCTTCCGTCCGACACCGCTCACAGAAAGGCGCAGGCTCGCACCTGGGACACGCCAGATGCGCCTCGCCGCATTGGGGGCAGATTCGTGCCTCATATGGCACGTCATAGTGCCGGCAGATTCGGTTTGAGCAATCTCGGTTCACCGTCTTCACTCCTGCGGCGCAGGCAGTACGTTCACAACCTGCGTCGTCAACATCGTTGGGACACCGTCCATCAACTCAGGCAGCGTGCCTTGATGTCGTGGTAGAGCATCGTCGCCGCCTGGATACGCGCCGCCGTCGTCTTGCCTGTGCGTGATGGCAGCACTGGCCAGGTGATCCGGAACGCTTGCCCGTCGATCTGGAAAGCGATCATGTAGGCTGCCCGTCCCGTCTGAGCTTCGCTCCCGAATCCTTCGCCCAGCACTGTGCCGCCTGCCTGGGTGATCTGCCGTTTCGCCTTCTCGATCCAGGTGTCCGACGACGTGCGGCTGGTCTGCCAGTAGTTGAGGTCTTCGGCGTATGTTTCCATTCACACTCGCTCCCATTGCCGCTCACGCACCAACCGCTCCCCCTCCGGCGTGAGGTACACACTCCGCGCCAGCTTCTTCCCGTTCGGGTCCCGTGCCCAGTTGATCAGCCCCGCCCGGCGTAGTTTGCTCATCGTGTAGTTCGCCACGCTCGTCGAGTTGATGCCCGGCACGCTCGCCATCACGTCCCGCATCGTCGGCCCGCAGCGGTGCATCTGCCGGTAGCGGGCGATCAGGCGCAACGTTTCCAACTGCGTCCGGGTCAGTTCCATGAGTAGATTTCCCATGTGTCACTCCATTCACCTGAATTCTCACCGGAATGCCGGTCATCCGTTCGAGCTGCCGCTCGATGGTCTCTCGTAACCGTTCGAGCTGCTGCTGCGCCAGTGCCGACGGCGCGCGCAGTTTCAGCACGTCTCCCTCCACCCCCACCAACTCGATCTTGCGTATCGCCGCAAATGTGGACTTGTTCAGCATCAGCGATAGTTGCCCCATCTCCGCCTGCCAGATATTCCGCCAGCTCAGTCCTCCGCCGCCGGGCCGCTCGTCCAGGCCTTCACCCCCCTGCTCCGGCGCGCCCTCGACGCGCTCTTCTTTCGCCTGCCGCGACTCGGCAATCTGCCGCACCTTGTCTTGCAGCGCCCGGTAGTCGCGCCGGCGTCGTTTGGACTCCAATTCCTCAACGTCCAGCGTTTTCATTTCCAGCGCCAACGGCACCAGCGCCAGCATGTCCTCTGGCGGCGGTTGCTCCACCCGGAGCATGGTGATCAGCAGGCCTGCCGGATTGTGGCCCTTGCGCCGGGCATGGAGCATCAACCCGACGGCGTGCGGCACATCCATCGCCAGCAGTCGCTCACACCAGTCGTGAGTCAGGCCGAGTTTTTCAGCTTCAACCTGAACAAAGCGCTTTTCATCATCAACCGGGGTCGAGTCCGCTGCCCCGCCCTTGTCCCTGCTATCAGACTCTTCGATGGTTGATGATGATGTAGTCTCTGCCGTAGTCTCTGTTGTAGTCTCTGCATTCCTTATATATAGGGCGCATGTGTTGGAATCCAGCACTTGCATCTGTTGGTTTCCATCACTTGTATCTGCTGGTTCCCAACACTTACCGTCACCTATCTGTTGGTTTCCAACATTTACACTTGTATCTGTTGGTTCCCAACACTTACTGGCGTCTATCTGTTGGTTTCCAACACTTACACCTGTATCTGTTGGTTTCCAACACTTACTGGGGTCATTCCCTTTAGACCCCATTTTTTCAGCCCGAAGTGCAGCCAGGGTGCCATTGCCAGCGGCCTCAATAAG
>CAZSXY010000196.1:0-3862 GCA_964611395.1 uncultured Anaerolineaceae bacterium
TACTCCGGCAGGCCGATGTCGAAGCGCCGCCCGTGAACCATCAACCCCAGCAAGCCGTCTTCCTTGCGCAGCCGGTCGAGCGCCGAGGTCAACTGGAACTCGCCGCGCTCGCGCACGTTGTGATGGATGTGTTCTTCCAGGTAGTCGAAAATCTGCGGCTTGATGACATACTGCCCGAAGACGGTCAGGTATTCGCCCTCCGGCAGGCCGGGCACGCGCAGGCACTCGCGGGCGTAGTCCACCGTCGGCTTTTCGGAAAACTCGGTGATGTTGAGCAGCTCGTCATCGTTGATCCACGTGCCGCTCGCCGTGCCGAAGTTGGCGATCTGCGCTTCGGGGGTGCGGCGCAGGCCGAGCACGCTCTTGCCGTGCAGGTTGAAGGCATCGACCAGTTGCCGGGCGCAGGTGCGGTCGCTTTCTGAGCGGTAGATGTGGTCGCCGAGCATGAGCAGGAACGGCTCGTTGCCGATCAGCTCGCGGGCGGAATACACCGCGTGGCCGAAGCCCTGCTGCGTGTGCTGGATGGCGAACTTCACGCGCTGGCCGATGTCCAGCAGGCGCCGCGCGTAGTCCTGGAAGTGGCGCGGCAGCTTGTTGAAGTTCTCGATGGAGACCTGCTTGCGGAAGAACGCTTCGAAGTCCGGCAGGTCTTCTTCTTGCACGATGATGATCACCTCTTCCAGCCCGGCGCTGAGCGCCTCCTCGACGATCAGCAGGATGGCGGGCTTGGCGATGCCGTCGCGGTCGATGATGGGGAACAGTTCCTTCTTGGCCGCCTTCGACGCCGGGAAGAGTCGCGTGCCGAACCCGGCGGCGGGGATCAGCGCCTTGCGCACGCCCGCGCCGGGGCTGAGCGTCAGCTTGAGGCAGGGCATGCCCAGGTCGCGCTCGATGATTTCGATGATCGCCTGCTGGTCGGCCTCGCTGCGGGCGATGAATTGCGCCGTGCCGTCGCCCTGCGATCCGACGCCCTTGCCGCCCCAGATATGTGGTTGCAGCGGCTCGTAGCTCAGCACCTTGTGCAACACAGGCGCGGTCAGTTCTTCGGGGCAGGCGGGGGTCGCGTAGCGGTCGAAGAATTGCTGCGCCTCGGTCATCAGCGCGCCGAGTTGCTGCGCGTCACCGGCCTTGAGCGCCTCGGTCGCCTGGTGCACGATGCGCTTGTTGATCGGGCCGAGCAGCTTTTGCACGCCTTCCTCGACCGCGTTTTCCGGGAAGGGGTACGAGCGGTTGAGGCGGGCGAGGATCTCCATCGTGTCTTTTTCGGCCTGCAGATCGACCAGCACGAAGTAGAGATCGTCGCCGGCGCGCATCTCGGCGGTGTCCAGCCGCTCGCCGTCGAAGGTCATCAGGACGGGGCGGTTGCCGAACGCGCAGCCCTGGTCCATGCGCCCGCACCGTGACGGCGTGGTGATCTCGCCCTGGTAGGCGATCTCCATTTCGCCGCGCGTGGTCAGCTTGAGGTCATAGACGCGGTTGAAGGCGCGCGCCGCCAGCACGCAGATCGCGGCGCTGGACGACAGGCCCTTTTTCACGGGCAGGTCGGTCTTGTAGTTGTTGATCACCAGCCCGCCGACGCGGTAATTCGTCAGCACCTGGTAGGCCACGCCCGCGATATAGCTCCAGAAGCCGCCGCGCTGCGCTTCTGCGAGCAGGGCGTCAGGTTCCATCGGGATTTCGTACGGTCCGGTGCGCTGGCCGTCGTCGGTGGTCGATATGAGCACCAGCGCGGTCGGGTGGGGAGCGACATCCGCGTAGATGCCCTGGTTGGTGCCGGCGATCAGCGCGTACCCCTTCTCGACGTCGGCGTTGATGCGGCGGTAACCTCCGGCCCAGTCGGAGTGCTCACCGAACAGGCAGATGCGCCCCGGAACAAATATCTTCAACGGTCTCGCTCCTTTGGTCAATGTCAGGCGACGTTCCGCCGGGAGATTGTACTTGATCTCGGCCCGGTCTTCCAGCCTGCATCAGCCCCGCGTCTGAATTATGAAATTTTCATAAAAACGCGGCTCTTTTAATGCCTTTTTAATCACGCGACGACTATAATTCAAAATGAGCAAGAAGAATGGCGTTCTCAATACTTTAACAACTTATGAATAACGTAAAAAAGTTCTGAAATTTGAAACATTAACGCAACATTGGGGAATCATTTCCGGTTTTATGAGCGAGTACCCGGTAAAAGCCGGTCTCCGCCGATGTTTATGAGGCTTTATCTGGCTCGTCAGGGAGGTTGGGAGCATGAACGGAAAGCGAACAAAAAAGTGGTGGCGCTGGCAGCGTGGCCAGGCAATGGCTGAGTATTGGGTTACCATTCCGGTGGGAATTATCATCATGCTGGCCGCTTCTGGGCTGGCGCAGTTCGTCACCGGCGGCCTGACCCAGACGGTCGAGGGGCTGCAGAATCCCGGCGGTCTGACGTGCGAAGTCACCCCAGACGAGGCTGACGAGGGACCGGACTACGCCCAACTCGACTGCCACAGCGTGCAGCTTGTCAGCAAGAGCTATGACGAAGCGACCGACCAAACGACGCTTGCGTATCAGGTGACGTCGGCATGCGATCCTGCGATCAGCCATTGGATACTCGGCTTGCCGCCGGGAGTCGCCAAGAACATCATAAGCTCGTCTGAGCCATATATCGAACATCTGGATACGCCCGATCCCACCACCGGCGCGTATGGCATCAAGTTTGATACGGGCTATGATGAGGGCGGTGGCGGCGGCGGCGGTGGCGGCAAGGGTAAGGGCAAGAAGAGCGCGGATACGATTATGCTGGTCGGGTTGAACCAATCCACATCACCCACCGAGTCGCGTACGATCTTCCTGACCCTGGGTGGCTATTACGAGTGGGAGATTGTGGAAGTGCACGTCAAGGCCGGTACGGAGCACTACGAGAGCGTGATCACCGCGCCGGTCAGCGCCGCTGACCCATCGGATACCGCTGAGGATGAATGCGGGCTGTAGTGGCAATAACCGCGCGAGCGATCAGGTGAAAGATGCGGGGGCGCTTTGCGCCCCTGCCACGTTCAGAATACTATGATGACGGGATGCGCCCATGACTTCCGATGCCTCAATCCCCGAAGGACTGGAACACCTGGCGAACGAGATCAGCCCGGCAGATTTGAAGCGCTTGCTTGAAATGGGGCTGCTGGAACCGCCCACGCGTGCACCGGCACGCGAAACGGCGTCTCCTGCTCCCGAACGTGACGGGGCGGATTCAGCCCCGGTGGTTCCTTCTGGCGCGGCGGCTTCGACACCACGCGAGCAGCCAGCGCAGCAGACCGCGCGCCGACCGGCTCCGGCGAAACGCTTCATACACCCCGTTTCGCACGCGGCCAAAGCGCCGCAGGAGGAACAGGCGGAATCAGCGGCGGCGTCCCCGGTCGATTTCGAGGAATTGCAGCAGTTGCGGTTTACGCTCCACAAGGATGAGCAAACCGAAGAACCCAGGCCGCGTTTCCGCCTCCGGGATATACCGGCATATCTTACCATCGGGGGGCTTTCGCTGGCGCTGATCATCGAGCGGACAGCGCAGTTTCTGCGCCGGGCAAAAGCGGATTTCGACCGGCTGCCCAGAGCGGTGCGGGGGGGGGTCTATTTAGCAACAGGTGTGCTGATCCTTATTGCCGCCGGGTTGCTCCTGGGGACGCAATGGTCGTCATTATTGGGGAGCGATGACGGGCCGGTATTGGTCGAGGCCCTTGTTGCGCCATACCAGCTAGAGACTCGCGCAGCCCCTCCGCAAGATGCAGAACCCTGGCAACTGATTCCGGACACGCTGGGCGAATACGAGCGCTCGCCCGATGTCCCCACGGCTGAGAACCCGTCCAGCCCGACGAATCAATGCTTATTGGGCCTCGGTTAC
>CAZSXY010000197.1:0-3800 GCA_964611395.1 uncultured Anaerolineaceae bacterium
GTGGCGCGGTCAAATGCCTTATTCCATCCCCCCACATTCGTCGATCTTTGGTTATAATTGGGCGCAGACCACAGGTTTTCAACGCGGAGAAAACTAGAGCATTATGACAACTCAGCAGAAACATCACGATTCCCGGCCAAGATCGTCATTTCCCTGGAAGGTCCGTGTCATTTATCCAAAGGGCAAAACGCGCCGCCAGCGCCAGGCCCAGTATCGCCACCAGATCAATGTCTTGGCGATGGTACTGGCCGTCACGGTGATAGCCTCCGCTGTGTTCATCATCGCCAATTGGCGTGAGGGGGGCGCGATCAAGGCCGTGAGTTGCGCGGAGTTCCCGGAGTTCTGCGTGCCGCCGGCGGGTGAGTCGAGTGTCGCCCCGGCTTTCGAATCTCCCGGTTCGCGTGAGTTGGATGCCGAAAGCAGCGGCGCTCCCGGTGTGGTGCGTGGCGTTGATAGCAACAACATTCCCACCATCGGCGATCCAAACGCCCCGATTCACTTTGTAGTCGTCTCCGATTTCGCGTGCCCCCACTGCCAGGATTATCACAAAACCGACATTCCCCGCTTCATCAACGACTACGTCCTATCAGGGCAGGCAACATTTGGCTTCGTGATGACAACCGGCACCGGTGGCATCTACTCGGAAACAGCCGCTCAAGCTGCGCTTTGCGCAGGCGAACAGGGGGCGTTTTGGGAAATGAGCGACGAATTATTCCGCCTGGCTCGCAAATCCAGTCCGGTATCGGCCTTCTCGCTTAACCAGATTCGTGATTCGGCGAATGCAATGGGCCTCGACGGCAAAAGAATTATCGAATGTGTTGCAACCGGAAATTACCGCAATGTCCTGGCTCAATTCCGCACCTTTGCGCTTGATAACGGCGTTTCAGGGACCCCAACTGTGCTGGTAAGCTACGGGGACGCCAACCAATGGAGAATCGTCCAACGAGGCTATAACACACTCAAGACGCTCACCGAAGCCGCGAATAACCGCCAGTAATCTCAGACTCCACGCAATAAACAGCAAAAAAGCCCCGCTCTATGCCAGAGTGGGGCTTCACATGATCAAACTGCTAAACGGCTAGCTTCCCATGCTGTCCGGCTCACCCGTCAGGATCTCAAGCCGGTTGATGTCGTAAGCGTTGCCGCCCCGCGTGATAATCAAGTACTGCGACGCCACCCAGCCTTCCAGATCTCCTGCCGAGGTTTCGTAAGTCACCTGGACCCACGTCCCGTCTCCGTTCCGGCCATTGATAATCACGCTTTCACCACTAGGGATACCCACAACAACACGCGCATCAGCACTAGGGCGATCGCGCAAGTTCAAGTTTGCTCCCGGATTGAGATTGACTGTGCCAATGACTTCGTCCATCTTAATGGGTGCTAACGAAGTCTGTCCCGGTGCTTCATAGTAGCCCGGTTCCGCTGCATCAACCACAATCACCGCATCCAATTCAACCGGACGCCCCAACCGGGATAAAGTCACATATTGGGCCGAAACCCAGCCCACCGTCGCGCTGCCATCTTCCTGGCGGAAACGCACGTACAACCAGTACGGACTAGTAGGTTGTCCAACCAGTCCTTCGCTAGGAACTTCGGCATAGCCCAAGACTTCGAGCTGTGATTGTGCCGGCACCAGTCCCAGGGACTCGGAATTGGAGTTCGGATAACGGCGCAATTGAAGGCTAACACCGGGGGCCAGATCCACCGTCGCCACAACCGCGTTGAATAGCGGTGTAGGCGGAGTCACATCAGTATCGACGGCCTCGCCCGGACGGTTAAATGGTTCCTCGGGCAACGCCCACAATTCATCCAGCTCATCCAGCAAACGCCCGCGATATTCAACCCTGAGGAACTGTGCCGAAACCCAGCAACGCAGATACCCGCCGGATTCAGGCTCCCATCGAACCGATAACCACAAGTCCTCCACCGATTCCACCACAGGCGTCGGCTCTGGTGTCGCCTCGCCTGTCTCCGGAACCAGTGGCGTACCAGTGCGGCCATTAACCGTCACTATCGCACCACTGGGGATCAGACCAAGCGAACGCTTATCTGCACCCGGCAATTCGCGGCAATGAAGATTCGCGCCTGGGTTCAGCTCTACATAAGCAACCGGCTGTAAGGCTAATGGTGGCTGGGTGGGCTGCGCCGGAGCCGGAGTGGCCTGGGGCGGAACTACCTCGGTCGTTTCCGTGGGCACCTGGACCAGTTCGGTGTTCTCAGCGGCCTGTTGTTCCGGTGTTTCAGCGTCATCTGTACTGGGAGTATCCTGTACCGCTGCTTCGTCTGCTGGCGTTGTGTCGGCCGGCTCGGCAACCATCACAGGAGCAGGAACAGGCAAACTGTCGACGGTCACGTTGATTTCCGTGCCCAGCACCGTGGCATTAAACGGAACCGCCGCTTCCCCACCACCAAACACCAACACGGTGTAGTACATACCGCCGTTATACACATTCGCCGGAATCAGCAGGTCAACCGGCGCATCAGCTCCTGTGATGCTGACGGCAACCATATACTCACCCGGCACGATGTCCAGCGCAGTGCCCTGTGCTCCGGCTGCCAATGCACTGGCCAGAACGGTCCCAGACGTGTCGGTGAGGGTAACGTCCACAACCGCACCCGGCACCGTGTTGAGTACTGTCACTCGCGCCATAGCAGGCTGGATACCAGCCACATTGTCAGTGAATGTTTGAAGCGCCAGCGTTCCATCGCCTTGTTCGCCGGTGAACGCAACGGTCACTGCCGGAGTTGCCGCGTCGAGTTCCAGGTCTGCGGTAATAACCGGCTCATCCGCCGCCGGAGCGCCTGCAGGCCGCAGCGCAACCGCGTAGGCCCCCGCCGGAAGCGCAACATGACCGGTCAGGTCACCCAGCGTCAAAGCCGGTACCAATAGCGTGTCATTTGCGTATACATCAACAGCCAGTGTATCGGCACTGCCATGAGCAAAGCGGACACGAACAGAGCCTTCCGCCTCATTCACAGGAGTCGCCAGCACCAACGCCGACGGGGCTGTGCTACCTTCCAGAGTGCCAAGTGCCACAAACGTGTAAAGTATGCCGCTCACCAGGGGAACTTCCCCAATCGTCACGACAGCGCTTTCCACGGCACCACCAGCGGGTACCATCACCAGGTCTTGAACACCTGCTCCGATATTGACCGTACCGAATTGAGCGCCGTAGTTCACGCCCTGTAGCAGCGGGCCACCTGCCGTCGTAAGCACATCAAGCGGTGGGGCATCGGCAATCGCATTGATCGCGGTCAAACGTGCCATCCCCGGCTCGATTTCATCCAGAATGTCTTCATAGAGTGCAGCTTCGATCTGCCCAGGTGCGCCCTGCACAACTACCGAAAACGCTAGACTCGGCACCAACGGCACGACAACCTCAAGCAGCGCAGGCGAATCGGCACCAGCGCCACTTTGGCGCAGCGCAACCTGGTGCTCACCGCCTGCTACATTCAAATGGGGAGTCACGTCTCCGAACGCGAGTCCAGATGCAACAACAGCCCCATCGAGATAGACATCAACTCCCGGCCCGCCCGGCACAGCGTGTAGGAATCGCACACGTGCATCCGGCGTTTGGGCGTGCGCACGGCCACCGCCCAGCGGGGCCGCCAACGCCGATACAATTGCGACCAGCAGTAAGCCGGTCATGATCCAGTTTCGACGGTTCATAATTTCCAAACTCCTCGACTCCTTCTCGCCCTACTTTGAACTTCGCAGGCGACATTCATTCTAGCGCAGACAGAGCGTCTTACCCAACGCCACGCTAACGCCCGCCCGCCGGCCCGCTCCCAGCGCCTAG
>CAZSXY010000198.1:0-3709 GCA_964611395.1 uncultured Anaerolineaceae bacterium
CAACCGCCGGATCGTCCAGGTGCGACTCGCGCACCACGCGATAGTTTACGTTGTCGCCGGTCATAAACGCCTCGGACATGATGCGGCGGATATCCTGCAAGTGGTGCGATGTGGATGCGCGAATGACCTGCGCTGCGGCCCCACCCGCAAGCTCAGGCGGGGAATCATCGCGTACCATCAACGGCGAATACCAGCGCGACACAAAGCCACGCTGCTTCAACCACCGTGTGGCACCGGGCAAAAGTTCGTCGGCGTAGACAATCGACCAGTTCGCGCGATAGGCGCGGAAGAACGCCTCGGAATCATCCAGCGCAGCTGCGGTCAGGGCATCTGGCGCAAGCGGCCACAGGTGATTCGCGCCACTCAATGTGGCGTCACCGCTGAAGCTGAGCGTGTACCGGCCATTGGAACGATTCACCGCTTCCGGCCAATCGCGGAACATGCGACTGTAAAATTCGTCAACACAGGCCAGCGCAACACCCAGTAGATCGCCGGAGTTTTCGCCTGTCACGGTTACCACCCCCCGCTGGCGACTGGCGCGGCTGCCTCGCTGTGGGCCGCGCCGCCCCTGCCCGCTAGAATACCAGCCCGGCATATGTGCTCAGGACGACCAGCGCCTGCAACGTCGCCCGGCTTCCGGGGCGATCCAGCCCCCAGTCAAAGAGTTCGCCAGGAGACAAGGCCAGCAAACGCCCGGAACTCTCGAACAACCTCGCCTTCGTCTCCATGTGTCGCGCCATCGTTTCCGCCAACACATCGGCCAGCTCGGGGTCTTCCGCAGGCGCAGCCACCAGCGTCATATCCACCCACAGGGACAACACGGGAATATAGCCCGCCTCGGCAAAACTGGTGAGGACGGTCAGGGCGGCTTCGGGTTCGGTGGCCAACATGGTCGATGGCAGCACAACGATTGTTTCAGGTCGCAGATCACCCGCCATGAGCAGGCGGTTGGGCGTGACTTCGGCGAAATCAAGGCCGTACTCGGCCCGCAGCTCGAGCACTTCCTCGACCATTACGGGCAGTCCAAGCCCGTGCTCAGCCAGCCATTCCCCGTTCAGCAAGAGCAGGGTAAACCCCCACGCCAGCGAATAGCCCGGCAAGGCCTCGCCCGAACATTGCGGCAGATAGGGCGTCGATTCACACAGCCAGTCTTCCAGGCGTCGTGCCGCCCGGCTATCCGGCCGCTCTATGAACAATGCCGGAGACCCACCCGGCCACAAACAATCGATCACATCGGTGTCACCGCACGCCTCGTCAACCAGCGCGGGGAGATCGCTCAGCAGCGCCGCAAGGAAGAAATCCCCGCGCTCGCTGACCGGGATAATCAGCCCCTCATCGACAAGTGGCCCTATGGCGTCTGACGCGGCAACAAGCACATCGGGTTCACCCGCACCGGCTTCCATTGCCAAAAGCACGCGCTCGAACAGCAGCGGAACCTCAACGGCTTCTACTTCGACGATCACACCGGTTTCGTCCTGAAACATCCCGGCCACATCGCGCAGCGCTGCCGCGTCGTTGCGCTCGAAGGTATGCCACACCTGCAAGACAGGCTCCTGGGCCGATGCCCCGGCGCTCAGCGCGAGTATTCCCAGCAAGACCACTATGATGACCGGCTTTTTCCACACGGCGGCTTTCTCCTTCATGTTCATCGCCTTCGCTATCATTGCCCATTCGTTTTGATTATACTCTGTTTGACTTGCCGGGTAATCCGGGTAGAGTCACGGAGGTTGTCGATCTTCCTCAAGGTAACTTGCTGCGCCTGGCGAAAGGACACCATCGGTGCGCATCCTGATTATAGGCGGTACGCGTTTCATCGGCCCACCGCTTGTCCGCCGTCTGCACGACCTCGGCCATGCGATCTGGCTGTTTCACCGGCACCGCGCCGAAGTCCCGCTGCCAGAAGGCGTCAACCACATCCGTGGCGACCGCGCCCACCTGGGCGACTTCGCGGCGACGTTCCGGCGCATCGCTCCGGACGTGGTCATCGACATGATCGCGCTCACCGAACAGGATTCGCGCCTCGTCGTCGACATGTTCAAGGGAATCGCCGGACGCCTGGTGAGCATCAGCAGCCAGGACGTATACCGCGCGTACGGACGCATTCACGGTACAGAGCCGGGGCCGTCTGAGCCAACCCCATTGACCGAAGATAGCCCGCTCCGGTCGAAGCTCTACCTGTACCGCAGCGAAACGCCTCGTGAACCAAACGATCCGCGCCAGATACTCGACCATTACGAGAAAATCCTTGTCGAGCGAGTCGCACGCAGCGAACCAGACCTGCCCGCCACAATCTTGCGGCTCCCGATGGTTTATGGCCCGAACGACTACCAACATCGCCTTTACCCGTACCTCAAGCGTATGGATGACGGGCGACCCGCGATCCTGCTGAACGACCAGATGGCACGCTGGCGCTGGACACGTGACTACGTGGGCAATACCGCCGCCGCCATCGCCCTGGCCGCCACCCACCCCCGCGCTGTCGGGCAAATCTACAACGTCGGCGAACGCACCGCGCTGACAACCGCGGACTGGATCCGCGCCATCGGCCAGATCGCCGGGTGGCAAGGGCAAATCGTAACGGTTCCTGACTACCAGTTGCCGATCGAGATGCAGTCGCACGCTGGCCTGGACCAGGAATTAGTCGCCGACACCTCACGCATCCGCACCGAACTCGGCTTCGTCGCCCACTTCACGCGGGAAGAGGGTCTACGCCGCACCATCGAATGGGAACGCGCGCACCCCCCGGATATCATCGACCCGCGCCTGTTCGATTATGCCACCGAAGATGAAATCCTCTCGTGGTGGCTCTAACGCACACTGCCTTTGCCTAGAATCATAGCGCAAAGGACTTTGCGCCGACCCCTCAATTTGTGAGGGCCTGGCCCCAGCCAAAACAAAACGTGCTTGCGCGGGGGCGGGCGCATGACTATCATATGGCATACGCACCGCCGCCGGATGGCAGAACATCCGGCTTTTATCATCTAAACACGCTTACCATGTACAAAGTCAACGTATCAGTTCCAGCCGTCAGCACAAACATCGGGCCGGGGTATGATGTCCTCGGTTTGGCGCTGAACCTGCGCAACGTGATTGAGATGAGCTTGCGCCAGGACGACCAGCTCGACATCCAGGTGCAGGGCGAAGGTGCAGAATCGCTCCCGACGGACGTGCTGAATCCCGCCATGCGTGCCGCGATCCGGCTGTTTCAGGAATTGGAGCAAGCGCCCGCCGGTCTGAACGTCCGCTGTACCAACCGCGTCCCGCTGGATGTCGGTTTGAGCGCCCGGTCAACGCTCATCGTGGGGGGCCTCGTTGGAGCCAACAACCTGTTGGGCAGCCCGTTCAACACCGATGAGCTGATTCGCATCGCCGCTTCGCTCACGCCACACCCCGAAGCGGTGGTCGCGGCCTTCAACGGCGGGCTGGGGGTGTGCAGCAGCGGGGTTGACGGCCCGCTCTACCGCACCATCGAGATCAGGCCATTGCGGGTAGTCGTCGCCGTGCCCATCCTGCCCACATTCCGGCCCCGGCTCCGCGACGAACTCCCCCAGCGCATCACGATGAACGATGCCGTGCACAACATGGGACACACGGCGCTGGTGATCGAAGCGCTCCGCGGCGGCGACTTCAAGCTGCTGCGGCAAGCCGTCGTCGACCGGCTGCACGAACCGTACCGCCGCGAGCAAATCCCCGGCTACCACGCGGCGGT
>CAZSXY010000199.1:0-1866 GCA_964611395.1 uncultured Anaerolineaceae bacterium
TTAGCTATTCAGCCTAACCGAAGCTTGGCCAGGTTCACGCTCCTATCGGCCTTCGTGATAGAAAGCATCCTGGCCTCTATCACATTATTCACTTCCTACACTGAGCCAATTGGGTTGGGCTAGGTGTTAAGTCGTGATATTGAAGGGGACTTCCTCATGATACGTTGGATCATTAGTTCGAGTCTTCAGTTTCGATTCTTAGTAATCGTTCTCGCCGCAGCAATGATGGCTTATGGCGTCTCCAGTTTGAGCGAAGCGCCCGTGAACATCTATCCCGAATTTAACCCACCGTTAGTGGAAATCCAGACCGAAGCCCTCGGACTTTCCGCCGCCGAAATGGAAGCCTTGATCACTGTTCCGTTGGAGGCGGATTTGCTTAATGGGGTGGCGTGGCTTGACCAGATTTACTCGGAGACGGTAACAGGGTTGTCCTCAATTCTCCTTGTCTTCGAGCCTGGAACCGACCCTATCCAGGCACGGCAGATGGTGCAGGAGCGTTTGACGGAGACATTTGCGCTGCCGAACGTGTCAAGTCCGCCGACCATGTTGCAGCCGCTGTCGACGACCAACCGGGTCATGATTGTTGGGCTTTCGTCGCAGGAACTCTCCCTGATTGAGATGTCGGTGCTCGCCCGGTGGAACATTAAGCCGCGTTTGATGGGCGTTCCTGGGGTGGCCAATGTCGCCATTTGGGGGCAGCGTGACTGGCAGTTACAGGTGCAGGTCGATCCGGAACGGTTGCATGACCAGGGAGTCACGCTCCAGCAAGTCATCAAAACCACCGGTGAAGCCCTGTGGGTGTCGCCTTTAAGCTATTTGGAGGCTTCGACACCCGGTACCGCAGGATGGATTGATACACCCAATCAACGGCTTGGAATCCGGCATCTTTTGCCCATCACATCCCCGGCGGGTTTGGCTCAAGTGCCTGTCACCGGCACCGAGGGACTGCTTCTGGGGGACGTATCTACGGTGGTAGACGATCACCAACCCCTGATCGGAGATGCCTTCCTGGACGAGGGGCTTGGCCTTCTACTGGTTATCGAAAAATTCCCGGGCGCAAATGTGCTGGAAGTGACGCGAGGTGTAGATACGGCGCTCGAGGATATGCGCCCAGGCCTTAAGGGTATCGAAATCGACACTACCGTCTTTCGGCCAGCCGACTATATCGAAAACTCGATTGACAACCTCACCACGGCGTTGTTGATCGGTGCGGTGCTCGCGGCAGCCGTTCTTGGCCTCTTTTTCTTCGAGTGGCGCACTGTGTTGATCAGTCTCACGGTAATCCCGACGTCGCTCCTGACGGCAGCGATCATACTCCACGCAGGGGATGTCCCCTTCAACATAATGATTTTGGCGGGGTTGGCGGTTGCCTTGGCCACGATTGTGGGCGACGTGATCATGGATGTAGAAAACATCACGCGACGTCTCCGCCAGCAACGGCAGGCAGGTAGCGAAAAGTCGGCGGAGAGCATCGTTCTTGAAGCGGCGCTCGAGATGCGTAGCTCGAACGTCTTCTCGAAACTGATTATTATGCTGGCTGTGCTGCCGATCTTCCTCTTGGGGGGGATGGGCGGTTTGTTTGTGGAGCCATTTGGACTTTCCTATGTGCTGGCGATTTTGGCATCCATGGCCGTCGCATTGATCGTCACGCCAGCGCTAAGTCTGTTGCTCTTCTCCGGCGCGTCACGCTCGCCCCGCGAATCCCCGCTTACGCGGGCGCTCCAGCGCTACTACAATGTGATACTTTCCAAGACTTTTAAGATGCCGTACCGGGCACTCAGTCTTGTGGTGGTTATCACGGTGATCGGTCTTGCCGTAATCCCATTACTCGAACAGACACTGGTGCCTTCGCTCAAGCAGACGGAT
>CAZSXY010000199.1:1966-3655 GCA_964611395.1 uncultured Anaerolineaceae bacterium
GCGGAAGAGGTCAGGCAGAGTATTCTGGGGATCGATGGCATCGATGATGCACAAGTAGAGCTTGTACCCGAGGGACCACAGGTCGAGATCGAGACGGATCTTGCCGCAGTCGAACGCTATGGCCTCAAGCCGGGTGATGTTCGCCGAGCAGCGGGCACTTTGTTGTCAGGGCTTCAAGTCGGGAGCCTTTACCAGGATCAGAAAGTGTTCAGTGTAATAGTTTGGGGCATTCCCGAACTACGCAACAGCCTGACCGATATCCGCAATCTACTGATTGACACGCCCAGTGGCAACCAGGTTCGTTTGGGTGAGGTGGCCGAGGTACGAATCGCGCCAAGTCCTACTGTTATCCAGCGCGACGCCGTCTCTCGTTTCATGGATGTAAACGTCCACGTGAGTGGGCGGAGTCTTGCCGCTGTGGCGGACGACATCGATCGTCGCCTCGATGAAGTGGCGTTCCCCTTTGAGTACCATGCTGAGGTGCTTGGCGAGTATGCGGATCGTCAGGCTGCCCAACTGCGCGTGCTCGGCGGTGGCATAGTGGCTTTGCTGGGGATATTCCTCCTCTTGCAAGCGGCGTTCGAGAGCTGGCGGCTGGCGTTTATGGTCATCATGACCTTGCCAATGGCTCTGGCGGGTGGCGTACTGGCGGCGCTGTTGGCCGGGGGTGACATTTCACTTGGGTCACTCTTTGGTTTCTTTGCAATACTGGCAATTGCTGTGCACAACAGTATTTTGCTGATCACTCACTACCAACAACTTGAGCAGCGTGAAGGCGCGGCGGTGAGACCTGAACTTGTACTGCGCGGGACGAGCATGTGGCTAGCGCCGATCCTGGTCACCGCGTTAACGACTGGACTGGTTTTCTTGCCCATCGTGCTGGCCGGTAACATGGCCGGTTTCGAGATGCTGCGCCCGATGGCTGCCGTTATTCTGGGTGGACTGGTCATGTCAACACTACTGGCATTGTTCATTCTGCCCGCCTTGTACTTACGCTTTGGGCCTCGTCTCGAACCTGATACATCGAGCATGGTTCATGATGAGGTTCAACAGCAACCAGCCCATAGTTAGATGGGCACACTGCAACTTTTGTCGTTGAGACTGTAAGCGAGTATTGGCTACTGAAGCGACTTTCACAGGTCGTGGACTATTCGACCACAGGCGGGCAGGATTTTAGATCCATTAGGGGAGAAACAAGATGCGGCACACGAAGCATTGGATGGTTATGGTACTAATCATTATCGCCGGTTTACTAGTCTCGGGGTGCTCAGACAAGGGAGAAAGCGCGTCCAAAAATGGTGCACCAGCCTATGCTGAGGCTATGGACGGTACAGAGTTCAATCGCGTGGTGTTGACTGAGAAGGCCGCTGAACGGCTCGACGTTCAGACGGCTTCGGTTCGCGAAGAACAAGTGGAGGGAGAAACGCGACTGGTCATTCCCTATTCTGCCGTGATATACGGCCTGTATGGAGAGACCTGGGCATACGTTAGCCTTGAGCCTCTCACCTTCACACGAGTGCCGATTACGATTGACTATATTGAAGGCGACATGGCGGTCCTGTTGGATGGCCCATCCGCCGGTGCCGAGGTTGCGACAGTTGGGGTCGCCGAATTGTATGGTATCGACACCGGAGTTGGAAAATGATTCTACGTGAGATCGTTGCGACCAGTTTGCGATTTCGATATCTG
>CAZSXY010000200.1:0-3573 GCA_964611395.1 uncultured Anaerolineaceae bacterium
AAATGCCCGCGTTTCTAGCGGGCATTTTGCGTGTGTCGGAAAGACTCGTTTTGGTTTATGACATGATAGCGGCATACAATGTTTGTGTTTCAGGCTCAGGCTCTTTCCCTTCCTGCTTTAATTGCTCAAGAAGTTTCTGATAGTGAGCCGCAGCTTCACTGCGACGCCCCAGGTCCGCATAAAGTTGCATGATCTGCCGGTGAATAGGCTCGTAGCGGTCGTTTTCGGAAACGGCTCGCAACAGCAACCCCAGCGCATGTTCCTGCCGCCCCTCTGCTAGGCGAACCCGCGCCATTTCGCTGAGTGCCTCCAAATAGCCTTGCTGATAATCTGCCCGCCGGGTAACGATCCACTGATCACTGTGACCCTGTAAAAACGGTCCCCGGTACAGATCTATCGCCTTCTGCCAGGCGGCCACTTTATCTTCTGTCTCAGGCACCCGGCCTAGCACCAGTGCTCCCACAAAATCGGCAATATCATACTGTATCGAAACTTCGGGGTTGACGCGGTAGTAGCCGCCCTCATGAACAAGTACGTCAAAATCGAGTGCTTTGTGTAGCCGTCGTTTAGTAACGTGGAACACGTTGACGGCCTGATCATTCTCCAGATCAGGCCAAAATGCCTGGCAAATCTCAGAGCGAGTTACAACTGGGCGGTCGAGCGCAAAGAAGAACAGCAGGCGTGGCAGGTGCCCTTCCCACGTGTCAACAGGCTCCCCATTTAGTAATACGAAACCAGGTCCGAGCGCAAAAACCTGCAAGCGGGTCTCACCGTCGGATTTCATGTCATAGAAATTACTTGAAACGAGGTGCTCGTCACGTAGAATGACGGCTTTTTTCTGGGCAATCAGTGAAATCCACGGGAGCCGTGGCAGCGTACGGCTGTTTATCACGATTTGACACCTGGGCGGAATGCGCAAAATGACTTGCTCAACGAAAGCCTGGATGTCATCCGCACTGTCCGTGCGGTCATACTCATCTAAAATGAGCAGACATGGCTCAGAGCTTAAATCGCTTATATCCGCGACAAAAGCTTCAAGGAGTTCCTCCCACCTGTCCGAGGCATCGAAAGGAACCAGGTTAACGTGGCGACCGAACGTCGGATGTTGGTTGGCGAGATCGTGCGTTATGCCCGACAAAAATGATGGCACATTTATGTCGTCGGGACCCATCGCATAATAGAAAACCTTCTTTTCTTCCAGATTCATGAGCTGGGCAACAAGCATGGAGCGATACCGGCTGGCAGGATGAAGCAACACAACCCGCGCATCACGCCCGTGTTCCTCAAACGTCTTCAAAGACCCTGCTATCAAGTCGTTCAAATACATAGGGATACCCTCACATTATTCAACCCAGACCTAACAGTAGTATATGGATAATCATGCGATAAGGCAAGCGCTAACCAACAAGTAGTGTCTACCTACTTCGCCGTAGAACATAAGCCCCGCATCTCTCTTAACCACTGATGCTACAATGTGGCCGTTATTCACCCCCTGCCCCTGATGCCATGCGGCGTATAGGAGCTCTTTCAGCAAAGATCAACATACTCCATGCGCACACGATCTTCCGGTGCGATGCCCAGCACTTCATCAAGAATCTCAGATGTTAGCGCGGCCTTGTATTCAGCATCACGTTGGGACCACGTCCGCGACTTGATTTCGATATACCGGTTGTCCGTTCGCGGCTCCATTATCCGGTCCAGGTTTACATAGAATAGGACCCCTTTGTAGAGCACATGCCATCGCAACCG
The DNA here is from genome assembly GCA_964611395.1 of uncultured Anaerolineaceae bacterium. Classification (GTDB taxonomy): domain Bacteria; phylum Chloroflexota; class Anaerolineae; order Aggregatilineales; family Aggregatilineaceae; genus CAZSXY01. Next base: position 1,750 of record CAZSXY010000200.1, read on the forward strand.
GTCCTTATGGACTTCGCATTCATCATGCGCCTGGAAATATTCACGGTAAAAACGTAGAGGGCGGTCGGCGGGAGCGATGAAGCGCGAGTGCGACAACAACACCGCCTCATCAAATTCGCGTGCCTTGTCGGGAATGGTATACGTCAGGCGAGTGCGCACAGAGAGCGGCTCACCAGACTCGCCGATAAAGTCATCCTCACGGTAGCGTACGCGTCCCTGCTCATCATCCGCAAACAAAAAATAGGTGTCGTATTGGCGGTAGTGGTTATGCTTAACCACCTGTACAGCCGGATTCTCCAAGAGTCGCGCGATCAGTTCATTGCCATCGCCCGCGACCTTAGCCTTGACCTGAATCTCGAAGCTCTCTTCTTGTTGCAAACCACCGATTGCTACCAGCTTGTTGAGCACATTGCCCTCTCTGGCTATCAGAAAGGCATCCATCTGGCGTGCGTACACGGTGGCTTCGCGGCGAATATGCGACTCATCCAGCGTCAGCAGGTGGCGATCGCGCATCAACCACCGCCCATTGACCATTACGTGTTGAACGTCTGAGGCTTTGCCGGCGTAGACGAGTTGTGAATAGACCCCGTTGGGATCGCGGGCGAAGCGGGGCATATTATGGACGGGATCGTGGTCTACAACGATGAGGTCTGCACGCTTGCCCACGTCGAGGCTTCCCGTCAGGTGACCAAGATGCAGTGCTTCCGCCCCCCACCGGGTAGCCATCAATAGAGCCTCTTTTGCTGGAAGAACAACCGGATCATGCGTTGCCCCCTTCACCAGAAGGGCCGCTAGGCGCATTTCCTCGAACATGTCGAGGTCATTGTTGCTGGCCGCGCCATCGGTCCCGATGCTCAAACGCACGCTACGTTCAAGCATCTCCTTGACCGGGGCTATCCCACTCGCCAGCTTAAGATTGCTGGTTGGATTATGTGCTACAGCGACGCCGTGTTGAGCCAGCAGGCGTATTTGCTCAGTGTCCACATGGACGCAGTGCGCGGCGATCGTTTTCGCCCGAAACACGCCGAGATCAGCAACCCGGTTGACGACCTTTTTCTCATATTCTGTCCAGCTATCTTCCGCTTCCTGGCGTGTTTCAAGGATATGGATTTGCAGCGGAATATCGTATTCGAGCGCCAGGTCAGCACAGGCCCGCAAGATATCGTCTGTGCAAGTATAGGGCGCATGGGGAGCCACTGAGGGGACTATCAGCGGGTGATCGCACCACGTTTCGATGAATTGCCGCGTATAAGCCAGGCTGTCTTCATAGCTCTCGGCATCGGGGGCTGGAAATTTCATAACCGTCTGCCCGCAAACACCACGTAAGCCTGCTTCAGCAGCGGCCTGGGCAACATCCGCCTCGTAATAGTACATATCTGCAAACAGAGTCGTGCCGCCCCGAATCATCTCTGCACATGACAATTGTGTGCCGAGTCTGACGAATTCCGGGCTGACGAATTCGCGCTCAACAGGCATCATGTAACCCATTAACCAGACATCCAATCGCAGATCGTCGGCCATCGCACGGAGCAAGGTCATTGGCATGTGCGTGTGCGCATTGACCAGCCCAGGCATCACAATCCGACCGCCACACCCCACAATTTCAGGCGCACGATATTGTGCTTGAATCTCGTCAGCGGAACCGACGGCGGCAATAGTGTCACCCTTTATGGCGATTGCGCCCGGCGCGTAACGGTCCAGGTGCTGGTTCATCGTCAATACAACGCAGTCGGTTAACAGAATATCCACTTGCTCCATGACTCTTTGTCCTTTCACGACACGATTCCGTGTATTATAACCGGATTTGTTTTGCAAACCACGAGG
>CAZSXY010000201.1:0-3523 GCA_964611395.1 uncultured Anaerolineaceae bacterium
CTTAGGTGGCTTGTTTTTACTAAGGAGTCGCCGTGATTGGCTTTTCCATGAAGTGCCAGCGCCGGACGCCGAGCGAAAAGCCCGTCAGCCGGCTTGACTTCGTGCGCGTGACGGTGAATCCGGCCTTTTCATACACATGAATCGCGCGTGTATTATTCTCGGCCACCCACAGGGTCAGCCTGGTGCGGTTGTGCGTGCGTGCCCATTGCTCGGCCGCTTGCAGGAGTTGCGAGCCGATGCCTTCGCCCTGGCAATCGGTCGCAACACCGATATCGCTGATATATGCTTCGCCGGGTTCGGGCTGGTGGCTCAGCAGCCAGAGCAAAAAGGCGGCGCGCAACGTGCGCGGCAGCCCCAGTTCACGAACCGCGAGGCTTTCGAAGGCGCGGTTTTCCGCGGAGGTGTGGTACATCGGTTCGACAAGCAACGTGCCGACGATGCGCCCGTCCCGGTCGGCTACCAGCACCCCATCATAGCCGCGCTTGACCGGGCCAGAGTAGATGAACTCCAGGAGCCGGACGACCTTTTCTGGATTGCTGCCGAAGATGACGCGCATCTTGTCGCTGAAGGCGTCTTGCAAGACCGCCGCCATGCCCGGCAAGTCAACCAAGCGGGCCGGTCTAATCTGGAGCATGATCCCCCTCCAACGCCGCCAGAGCCAACCCTATGGCTGCTATGGTGGCGATATTGCGAATGCGCCCGTTTGTCCAGGCGGTTCGCAGTTCATCGAGCGTCAACCAGTGTTGCGTCATGATCTCGGACTCTTCGCGGTGCGGCGGCGCGACGACGCGGGCTTCTTGCGCCAGGAAGATGTGTGATGCGCCACACCCCCGGTTCCCATCCATGAAGAACCGTCCCAGGTAACGCCATGCGGACGCTTCGACGCCGGTTTCCTCGCGTAGTTCGCGCCGGGCACCGCTTTCCGGTGCTTCGCCCATCTCCAGGTAACCGGCGGGCAATTCCAGCGAAACCATGCGTGCTCCCTGCTTCCAATGCTCGATCAGCGGCACGCGGCCATCGTCGGTAAGGGCGAAGACCTGCGTCCATTCCGGCATCTCGATGCGGTAGAACCGGTCGATCTCATGGCCGTTGGGCAGCCGCACGTGTTCGGTCTGCACCGCGAGCCAGGGGCGGCAGTCAAGCAGTTCTTCCGAAGACAGGGTTTCCCAGGGTTGTGTCATGCGCGGCTATTCCTCGCTACCCAGCCCCAGGCCGACGAACTGTTCCGGGTCGATCCATGTGCCGCCAACGACCATTTCCCAGTGCAGGTGTGCGCCCGCCGATCGCCCGTTCACCCCGCTGAGGCCGATCACATCCCCCTTGCGTACCCATTGGCCCGGCACAACCAGTATCTCGGAGAGGTGCGCGTAACCGCTATACACCCCCCAGCCGTGATCGATCGCGACGTAATTGCCGCGAATGTCCATCAACTCGGCGAGCATGACGCGCCCGCTGGCAATGGCCGTCACTGGCGTGCCGATGGGCAGCCGCATGTCTATGCCCGTATGACGCCGCCATACGGTTTCATTATACAGCCGCCACGTGCCAAAATAACCGATTTGCGGCGCGGTGCTGGCCACGGCAAACCCCTCGTCTTCCCAATAGCGTTCTGGGGTAAAGCGGTCGAAGATGTTGAATAGTTTCTCCATCTCATTGTTTTCGATGGTCTGGTCCAGCAAAGGCATCAGCGAAGCGGGCAGGGTGACGTCGGTGCGGCCAAATTCGCCATAATTCACCTCGATGGTCTCGTCGATCCGCTCTGAGGAGCCGTCCAGGTAGCGTACCCAGACCTGGAAGGGATATTGGCCAACGTCCTGGAACATATCGGCGGCGATCAATCCCACAAAGCCGCGCCCATCCCAATAGAACTGGTGGACGCGCTCCTGGAACACGGCCCGCACATCGGCAATGTCAGCGCCCCGCACCCGCACGATCCCGACGCGCCCCTGCCGAATCCATTGAAAATCGTAGGTGATGCTGACCGGCCCGGTGCGGTCGGGTTCCGCCGCGACCAGCGCCGGGGCAGCAATGGCTCCCAGCCCGGTCAGGGCGAGCAAGACGATCAGATAAAACGCGATCCGCTGTTTCAATGGTAGCTCCTGTTGTCATGTGCTGGCGCGGTAAGGATCAATTCCCCCCGGCGTTGCAGGATCAGCCTGGACAAGAGCAGGGCGGTGTTCCAGGCATCGTGAACGCCCCGGTGGTGCGTTCCTTCGGTGGCCAGTTGCATCATGTCCATCGCCCGCAGCAACCCCACTTCCTGCGGCAGCCCGTGCATGAGCGCGACCAGGGCCTTCACATTGATATGCGTGTGGCCGAACGGGTAGGAAACCTGCCGGGCCATACATTGCGCTTCGAACTGGCGGCGGTCGAAATCGCCGTAGCTGGCCCACACGCGGTCGCCAGCGCGGTATCTGCGCCGCAAGATGCGGCAGGCATGTTCAAACGTGGTGCCCTGCGCAACCTGTGCCGGAGTAAGCGTTGTGAGCGTCGTGCAAAATGGGCTGACTTCCGATCGTTCGGGCCGGATGAGAATGCTTTCCCTGGCGACGCGCTCGCCGCTTGCCACGTCGAGCACGCACACGCCGATTTCGATGATCTCTGTTTCCTGGCCGGGCGGCGGTGAGCCTTCCCAGCATGTTGCTTCAAGGTCAACGACGATGATCTGATCCAGTTTTCCTGCCACCGAAGTCTCTCGTTATCCAATCATGCGCTATGCTGCATCACCATACCGCAGCGCTCCCGCCGGGTCAAGGGGCAGCGAGCTTCTCGCGGGTGAATCAATCGGTTGACGGCGCAAAGATGACGGTGTCGAGTATCGCCTGCAACGCGTGACGGTAGTCGGACAGCGCGTCGAACGGCTCAACCGCGACGAAGAACGCGTAGCTTCCTTCGTTCACCCGCAGCACGACGAACCACCCGGTGGCGTCGGGTTCGTCTTCGCACGCCACCGCCGCGTAATAGGTGCCGACCCCTTCTCGCCCGCCAACCTCAAACGTCATCTGCTCGTCGATGCCCAGGTTGCATGTGTCGCCAATCAGCGACCCGCGCAAAAGCTGGACGCCGTCCGCCCACAGATTGAATTCCCCGTCGAAGTCAACCACATTAGGAAAGCCCCAATACAGGTAAATGAAACCCTGTGCGTCTCTGGCCAGGGGGCCAAAGTAGATCGTGAGCGGTATGCTGCGCACGCGATTGTCAAACGAGCGGAAGGGTACTTCCAGGTTCAGTGACTTCCACGCGTCGGGCAGGGTGATCTGAACCGGCGGCGGGTCTCCGGGCACAACCGGCGGCAGATCACCGGCAACCGGCGTGCCTTCACCGGCGTTTGCCGGTTGATCGGGGGTTGGCGTGCGCGTCGGGAGGGGCGTGCGGGCAGGGGTCGCTGCCGTCGTGGTTGGCGTGGGAGATGCTGGGCGGGTGGGGGCGGCGGTACGGGTGGGGGCGGGGCCGCTCGTGGTCATGACTGGCACATCTGGCAGGTTGCCCGTAACATCGACCTGTGCGCGCAGAATCCACCCCT
>CAZSXY010000202.1:0-3522 GCA_964611395.1 uncultured Anaerolineaceae bacterium
AAACGGTTGGTGACTTCTTTCGGGATTCTCAGGGAGACGATGCTTATCAACGGAAAATGCCCTGCCCCCGATGTTTGTACCCTCGTCAAGTTAGAGTCAAAGATAATTGAGGCGAGTGGTTGCCCCATTATAGTCTCAGGGGCGGGTGGACGGTAGTTGAGCGCGCTGGCCCTGGCTCAGCAGAATCTCAGCTTCGCGTAGCTTATGGATGATCTCTTCTGGTGAATACCGTTTGCGTGGCATCCTGCCCTCCTTGTTCGCCTCATCCTAACATAGAAACTGGATCGGTTTTCGGGGGGCAGGTCAGGCGCGCTGGCCAAAGTGACAGTTGTCGGGTCCACTGTAGTGGCGTCGAAGGTTGATGAACTGAAGATGGCTACTGGCACATTCCCTCCAGCACCCACATTGATGCTATTGGGAAAGCTGCCGGGTTTGATGTCGCGTATCGTTACTTTGACTGAGCCTTCCTTTGCCATTTTCTTGCTCCTTTGCTGCTCTGTTTGGCGCTGAAAGCCTCCATTATTCTAGCCCACCTTTTTGTCCCGCGAATTCTGAAACACTACAACTACAATCCGCACCCAAGAGTCGAAATGCTACAATGATCATGTGCCAGAACGAGACCGTTTGCTATCTCCAGAACTAGATCGCGGTCTAGTGCGGGGTTATGCGTCAACCTTCATCGCACGTGTGGACCAACACCCGCTACAACGCCCCGATGGCCGTTACATTTCAGTCAAAAAGCCGCTCAACCTGAGGCTTGTGGCGTCTCATCTGAAAGGCGAAGTGACGCTTGGTGCCTACGCGCTCGATGCCAACAGCCAGGCCAAGTGGGTGTGTCTAGATGCCGACGATGATCCGGAATGGCACCAGCTCGTCGCGCTCTCCCGCCACCTTTCCACGGCTGATGTGCCTTCCTATCTAGAATTCTCGCGCCGCGGTGGGCATGTGTGGTTTTTCTTTGCCGCGCCCATACCCGGTGCGGAGGCACGTCGCTTCGGCCAGCAGCTTATGACCGCCTATGCCCTGACCGAGATGGAACTCTTTCCCAAACAGGACGTGTTGACTACTGGCCCAGGCTCGTTAGTTCGTTTGCCACTTGGCATCCACCGCAAGACGGGCCGCCGGTATTATTTCATCCATCCGGATGGCTCCCCCATCGCCTCAACCATCCGCCAGCAAATCCAGCTGCTCGCGCATCCACAGACCGTGCCCCAACCATTTATTCACGCACTGCTGGCGCGTGCTCCGGTTACCGACCCCCGTGTGGCTGAGCCGGTCCTCTCCCCCACTGGAAAGGGTGCGGGTGAAACATTATCAACACGCATCAAAGACCGCATCACCGTCTACGCGTTTGTCAGCCAGTATGTAGCGCTCAACGAGCGCGGCCAGGGCCATTGTCCGTTCCACAACGATCACCATGCGAGCTTCAGCGTAGATCAGGAGCGAAACTACTGGCACTGCTTCGCCGGCTGTGGTGGTGGGTCCGTGATCGACTTCTGGATCAAATGGCGTGAGATGCATGGTCAGGACGCAGATTTCACCGCCACGATCAAAGACCTGGCAGAGATACTCTTCTGACGCGATGAGATCGATTCTACCCCCGGTCTCCTCGATTTTCTGTGACCAATATCATCCACAACCAATCAGGAGTTTATCGTGTCTCTCCCGCGGTGCCGTTATTGCACCATCGTCATGACGTGGCTTGCACGGTTGCTGCGCCAGATAGTGCACCCTCATATCGCGACTTGACCCAATTCCGGTACCAGAATAATGCTTGACAAGCTCCCATGGATTCGTCACTATGAAGTATGTACGCAAACCATTTCGGCCTGTCCGAGACCCCGTTCAAGATCACCCCCGACCCCCGGTTTCTGTGGTATTCCGACCAGCACAAAGAAGCCAAGGCCAAGATCGAATTCCATCTCACGCAGAAGGATGGCCCCGTTTACCTCAGTGCGGAGGTGGGCCTGGGCAAGACCTCCATCGCGCAGCGACTGCGCGACGAATTCGCGGCTGATAAATCCAAGCAGGTGGTGCTGGCCTACGCGCCGAACCTCCGTACGGCCAACCAGTTCATGCGCTTCATTGCCGACGCGTTCGAGGTGCGCACCGCCCGGTCGTACGCGGATACCTTGAAGCACTTCGAGCGCTACCTCATCGCCCAGTACAAGGCTGGTATGACCCCCGTGCTGCTGATCGACGAAGCGCAGAATCTCCCTCACGACACGCTCAAGACGATTCACCACCTGTTCAACTTCACAACGAGCCACCAGTTCCTGATCCAGATGGCGCTTTTCGGCCAGCCGGAACTGCACAAACGCATCACGCGGTTCAGGTCTCTCGCCAGCCGGATGTACGTGGCCAAGCTGCAGCCGTTCGACCGCGAACAGACGGAAGACATGATGCGGTTTCGCTGGACGGTGGCCGGTGGCGACCGGCTCCCCTTTGACGCGGATGCTGTGGGTGAAATCTATCGGCTGACCGGGGGCATCGCGCGCGATATCTGCAAGCTAGCCAACGAAACCCTGCTCCGCGCCGCGGTTGAGAAACGAAAGACGATCGACAAGGAACTCGTCGTCGCCGCGGCGGCAGACGCATTTGAAATGAACTGATATGGGTATCTACGACGAACTATCAAAACTTGAGCAGCCGTCCCCGGCGCCTGCCGTAGCGTCGAAAGCCTACGCTGATAAGAACACGTCCACGTCAAAACTCACGCAAAAATCCACGCTACAGCGTGACAAAGCACGTCCCCCATCACGTGTTTCCTCACGTAAGCCATCACGTGAGAACCCACGCGCATTACCGACCCGTGACGAAATCCAGGAATTCAGTTTCCGGTTACGCGATGAATTGAAGGTCAAAGTGCAGGCCGAAGTGCCACACCGCTGGCAAAAGGACCTCGAAGCCATCGCCCGCGATCTGGACGTCAGGAAACTCGAACTGTATCGCTTCATCCTCGGCGAATTCCTGGGCAAGGTGAAGCGCAAGTCAGCAACGTAACATATTATGCAGCGTGTAGGGGACATCAAAGCCTTTCGGGATCGCAACCTGATTCTGAAGGGAGCCGACCTCGCCACACAGCGAGGCTGGACGGGCGTGCCCAACTTCATTCTGGAGAGCAAAGAGGTTTCAGCCGGAGCCAAGCTGACCTATGCCATGCTACTCAAGTATGCCCGTGAACTCGACCAGTGTTTTCCCGGCCAGGACCGGCTGGCGAAGGACATGGGCCACGGTGCACGCAGCGTGCGGCGCTGGCTGCGCGAGTTGGAGCGAGCCGGGTTCATCACCATCAAGCAGCGCGGGCAGGGTCGACCGAACCTGTACACCGTCCATCTCAAAGCGTCGTTCTGGAAGAAGCACCGCTGAGGCTGACCGGCCAAGTTGACCGGTCTAGAACGGCCAGGATGACCGGTCTAAAGCGGCCAATTTGGCCGCCTACTATTATGCAGCGAATAACAAGCAGAGAACTAATTGAGAAAACAGATTAAAGTTGTACAATCTATGTATTATGGCCAAACG
>CAZSXY010000203.1:0-3506 GCA_964611395.1 uncultured Anaerolineaceae bacterium
CACGGGTGCATACATAGCGAATTATCGAACGGCCTCACCAGACGGTGGGGCCGTCATTTTACTTTGTGGCGGATTTCATGCTGCGCGGTGTATAGTGGCACCGTAGTCTCGAAATTGCGATCTGGCACATAATGCCGGATACGTAAGTTACCGGAAACCCAGTGATTCAGCAGGTTTATGGACGCTTTCTCAATCGGCTCGACGGTAGGCGGTTATTTAATCCTTGAAGAAATAGGACGCGGTGGCATGGCCACGGTGTACCGCGCCCACCAGCTTTCTATGGATCGGGATGTCGCGATCAAAGCACTCCCGTCACATTATCTCAACCAACTGACCTCACTCGAACGTTTCAAGCAGGAGGCGAGCATTGTGGCTCGCCTTGAACACCGCGCGATTGTCCCGGTGCATGATTTCGGTGAATATCAGGGCATCCCCTATTTGGTCATGCGTTTTATGGAGGGGGGCGCATTAGAGGATTTGCTGGCGAACGGCCCGATTGATCCTGAACGAACGGCCAGAATCGCGCGGCAGATCGCGCCAGCACTGGATTACGCGCACCGCCAGGGCGTTTTACACCGCGATCTAAAGCCAAGCAACATTCTGTTGGATGCAAATGGCGATGCGTACCTCACGGACTTTGGCATCGCGCGGATTTTGGGCCAACAAACCAAACCGCTGACCACCAGCGGCGTTGTAGGTACGCCCTCTTATATGTCTCCTGAGCAGGCGCAGGGGCATGACTTGGATGGGCGCAGTGATGTCTATGCGCTGGGGGTGGTGCTGTTTGAGATGCTCACCGGCGTGCGGCCATTTGAAGGCGAAACCCCCTATACTGTTGCCGTCAAGCATGTTACTGAAGCGCCGCCCTCTCCCTGTACCATCAATCCCAGGCTGTCGCGCACTGTGGAAAATGTGCTGTTCAAAGCGCTGGAGAAAAACCGCGAAAATCGCTACCAGACCGCAGGGGAGTTGGTCGAAGCGCTGAAACAAGCGATCGCGTCCGGGACAGCACCTGGCTCCGAAGTCTCCAATCTGGCTGAGACGGAGCCATCGTTGACCGAGAAGCTCAGATTGGGTGAAGCTCGCCGCCGGCTGGATACGTCGCGCGTATTCTTGCGCCGTCCAGATCATTTGCCGGATGGCGCGGTTAGTCCTCCATTGCCGGAACGGGGGCGACCACAACAGCCATCACCCGCGTCCCAGTTGTATCATGCGCCACATGCGGCATCCAGCCAACGGCGCAGGCTGCGCTCGCGCGGATCGTGGCTGATGTGGTTCACTGTCGCGTTGATCATCGTGAGCCTGCTGTTGGCGGTGGCTGCTGGCGGGATTTACTATGTGCTCAACAATGCGTCATCCCCGGCTGGCACAAGACAAGATTGGAACGCAACCGCTATCTTCAAGATGACGGTGACCAAGGATGCCATTTTGGGAGGAGAGGTAACGCCTACGCCTGACATTGAAGCCTCGCGGTTGCCGTTGAACCTGTCGGCAACACCCTTGCCGACCAATACCCCGCGATCTACGGCCCCAAATTCCGACGCGTCGGAGCAGCAATAAGAAACCGGGGATAGAAGCATCCCCGGCTCATCGGTGAAGTAGTCTTGACCGAATGCGCTTACCAGCCCCGGCCCTTTGCTGCGGCGATCTTGATCGCGCCTAAGAAGCGTTCCAATCCTTCGGAAACGCTGCCTTCTGGCAGGTGGAAACGCACTACACGGCGATTCTTGGCTTGCAAAGCCTGCAAATCGCCCTGAGCTTGTGCCCGTTTGAGCAGCATGAAATCATATCGTTCCCCTGGGATCGGGATTTGTTCGTTGTTCTCTACCGTGATCTGGATGAAAACCCCGTTGTTTGGCCCACCCTTGTGGAGCTGGCCGGTAGAGTGCAGAAAGCGGGGGCCATATCCCAGCGTCACGGCGCGAGTCGTGGCATGGCGCAGTTCCTGGCGAATGGCTTCGAGTAACTGGTTGTGGCGCTCTGTCGGAGCCAGGTATGCCATCAAAGCCAGATAGTCCCCAGAACGCGCGAGACTCATGTGTGCCAGCAGCATGTTGACCAGATCACCGTAGTCAAAACCACGCTGCTCGACGATTCGATGCAGCGTCACCGCTGTTTTCTCGTCGGCATAAAGTTTGAGACCGCTCTCTTCCAACACCGGCTTTTCATCTGGCAAGCGGCCTTGCGCTTCGAAATGCTCAAGCAATTGCCTGGTGTTGCGCTTGCTTTCCTGGACATTTGGCTGGTCGAACGGGTTGATTTGCAGTAGATGACCCGCTACTGCTGTCGCGAATTCCCAACGGAAGAATTCCCCACCCAGGTCGTACGGATCGTCGAGATTCAGTGTCAGCACCGGATGCCCTGCAAGTTTCAAATCCTGAATGAGGCTGTCGAGATGTTGCTGTGATTCATCAAGACGCAGGTAGACGAAGAAGCGATCGTCATCGAAATCACGCGGGTCATCTGGCACGACGCCCGCGACCGGAATGATTCCTCGCTGTTCCTTGCCCGTGCTTTCAGCGATGAGTTGCTCGGCCCACAAGCCGAAACTGCTGATCTGTGGCGAGGCGACCAGGCAGAGTTTGTCGCAACCCTGTAGGGCAAGATGACCCATCGCCACGCCGAGCCAGGCTGCGGGGTTGCTGGCCGTAGGCACGTTCCGGGCGCATGCTGTTGCCATGCGGCGTGCCCGGCTGAGCAATTGATCCAGGTCGAGGCCCATAACGGCGGCAGGAACCAATCCAAAGTAACTTAGCACGCTATAGCGCCCGCCGATGTCTTCCGGGTTGAGGAAGAGGTGCTTAAAACCCTTGTCACGGGCGATTTTTTCGAGTGGCGAACCGGCATCGGTTACCGCCAGGAATTGCTCACCGGCTTTTTCGCCGCGCCGTTCTTCGACAAGGCTGAAGAAGTACCTGTACAAGGAAATGGTTTCAACGGTGCTCCCGGATTTTGTGGCGACAATGAAAAGCGTTTTGTCCAGGTCAATTGCGTTGGTTGCCAGGGCGATGGCTTGCGGGTCGGTGGTATCCAGCACTGTCAGGTCTGGAAAACCGGGCTGCACGCCGAAGGTCTGGCGCATGACTTCGGCGGCCAGGCTGCTGCCCCCCATGCCGAGCAACAACGCATGGGTGTAACCGCGCTGGGCAATGTCCTTGCGCAACTCGAAAACGGGGGCGAAGAAGTCTTCATCCTCGTTGATCACATCCAACCACCCAAGACGCGAACTGATCACCTGCTGGTGGGCTGACTCTTCTTTCCACACTGAGGGGTCTTTGTCCCAGATACGCCGCGTGACCTTTTGTTTTTCGAGGCGACTCAGGATGTCCTTGAAGTCTTGCTCGTGTGCCGCACACGATAGGTTTTGCCGCGCCATCACACCGGTCAAAAGCACCTGTTTCTTGCCTTCAACGGCCTCCAGCAGACGGCGGAAATCGTTCGCGAACGCTTCGACCCCATCCCCCTGGAGTTGCTGCACGACTTTATCCATCCGCACGCCAACCTCG
>CAZSXY010000204.1:0-3475 GCA_964611395.1 uncultured Anaerolineaceae bacterium
GTTGACTTCCTGGCCTTTTCCGCGCACAAGATGGCCGGGCCGACCGGCATCGGCATTCTGTATGGCAGGCGCGCGCTGCTTGAAGCGATGCCTCCCTACATGGGCGGCGGTGAGATGATCAAGAAAGTCACGCTGGACGGTTCTTCATGGAACGAACTGCCGCATAAATTCGAAGCGGGCACACCGGCCATTGCGCAAGCTGTGGGCCTGGGCGCGGCGATCGATTACCTGACCGCGCTGGGCATGGATAACATCCTCCAGCACGAGAAGATCATCGTCGATTATGCCCTGGAACGGCTTTCCGAAGTTCCCGGTCTGACGCTTTACGGGCCTGACGCGGACAAGCGCAACGGCGTGGCCGCGTTCACGCTCCGGGACTTGCACGCGCACGATATCGCCCAATTGCTGGACATGGAAGGCGTCGCCGTCCGGGCCGGGCATCACTGCGCCATGCCGCTGCACCAACGCTTCGGCGTGGCCGCAACTGCGCGGGCAAGCTTTTACATCTACAATACGCCAGAAGACGTGGACGCGCTCATCGAAGCGATCTACAATGCACGCAAGGTGTTTGGACTCGGCGGGTAATTCCACAATCCACCGGTCATAAATCATGTGAGAAACGCTTATGGACTTGTACATGGAAAACATCATCGATCACGGGCAAAACCCCCGTAATTTCGGTGAGCCTCTCAATCCCGCTGACATTGATTTCGAGGACGAAAACCCCTTCTGCGGTGATCACCTGCACCTGACCGCCCAACTCGACGACGAGGGACGCATCAAGGCCGTGTCGTGGGAAGGGGAAGGCTGCACCATCAGCCAGGCCGCCGCATCTATGTTGGGCGAAGAAATCATCGGCAAGACCCTGGAAGAACTCAAGCACTTCGACCGCCAGACAATTCTCGACCTGCTCGGCATTCAACTCAGCCCCACCCGGCTGAAATGCGCCCTGTTGTCGCTGAAGGTGCTCAAGGCGGGGGCGTACGGGCTGACCGGATGGCCCGGCGAAGAAGAAGATGAAGGCTGAGCGGACAAACCTTATGCAACTTTCTGACTCGCAGATCACCGCCGACCTTCGCACCGTGCTGGAACGTGCTCAACGCGAAGCGGCGCGTCGCCAGAACGTCTTTGTGGATGTCGAGCACCTGTGGCTGGCCCTGGTGCGCTACCCCGGCACGACGGTCACCAGCCTGTTCGCCGCACGCCAACTCGACACCGAAGCCCTGTATGCAGGCGTCGCCGAAGCGGTCGGCATGGAACGCGACTCGCTCATCGCCATCAAGGGATACAGCAAATCAGCCCGTGCGGCGCTCCAACGAGCCGCTTCCGAAGCGCGCCAGCTTGGGCACCAGGCATTAGACACGGGCCATCTGCTGCTCGGCCTGATGAGTGAAGAATACGGCGCGGTTCACGAAGTCCTGTCCAATACCGGGCTGACGCCGGATGATGTGCGAGCCTACCTGCGTGATCACCAACCGCAGGCTGAACCATCCTCGCCCGCCATACCGGCAATTCCCAACAGAGCGGAGCCGGAAGTGATCGTCATTCCGACCCGCCGCAAAAGCTCGCCGCGCCGGTCCGACACGACGCAGCGTAGCATCCCCTGGTTGCCGATCCTGATTGGCCTGTTGGCCGTTTACCTGCTGGTCGCGTTGCCGGGTGGCTCGCTGTTTACCTTCTTGTTTGTCCTGGCCGGGTGGATATTCTCGGTGACGCTGCACGAGTTCGCCCACGCGCTGGTTGCGTACCTGGGCGGTGACCATTCCGTAAAGGACAAGGGTTACCTGTCGTTCAACCCGCTTAAGTACACCCACCCGATGCTCAGCATTGGCCTGCCGCTACTGTTCCTGGCGATGGGCGGGATCGGCTTGCCGGGCGGCGCGGTGTACATCGAGCGTCACCGCCTGCGGAGCAAATGGTGGAGCGCGGCAGTATCGGCGGCTGGCCCCACCGCCAACCTGTTGCTGGCGCTCGTGCTGTCCCTACCCTTCATGCTCGGATGGGTGAACATCGAGATCATCGGGTTTCAACTCTGGTTTGGGCAGCCAGCCGATTCGACGTCCCTTTGGGACAACGCCGATTTGTGGTCAGCGGTGGCATTCCTGATCATGCTGCAAATCACAGCGACGATCTTCAACCTGTTCCCCATTCCTCCGTTCGATGGCTTCGGCATCCTCGAACCATTTCTTGATCAGCGTACGCGCATGCAGATGCTGCAAATCGGCTCCTATGGGTTGTTTCTGGTATTCCTGGCGCTTTGGTTCATCCCCCCCGTAGCCAATTCTTTTTGGGACATGATCTTTGATATTACGCACGCGCTCCAGATACCCGACGACCTGGTACGCGAAGGCTTTAGCAACTTCATGTTCTGGCGCGATCCGCCATAACCCGCAGCATGAATAACAGGGAGGCTTTTCACCTTGTCCCGATTTGTCGCCATCGCCAAAACGTCCGACATTCCACCAGGCGCACGTGAAATCTTCGAGGTGGACGGCATCTATATAGCCGTCTTCAATGTAGACGGCGCATATTACGCCATTGAAGATGTATGCACCCACGACGACGGCCCGCTTGTCGAAGGTGATCTCGATGAATACACGATCACCTGCCCCCGGCATGGCGCATGTTTCGACATTCGCACCGGCGCAGTGCTATCGATGCCGGCAGTTATTCCTGTTCCAACGTATGACGTGCGCGTCGAAGGAGACGAGATTCAGGTCGCCATCGAAGATAAGCGCTGACATTCCATGAAGCTTCTGCTAACGCCGCGCTTCCGTTCCTACGCTAAAACAAGCCAAAACAGCGTTAGGTGACGAGTACACACATCCTTCGACCGCAATTCCGTTTGTGTTAAATACACTGAATCCGAAATTTGCGTGGTAACGCAGCACAACTGGAAAGCCAGGTGAAGAATGCCTTTGCGTGACATGACACATAACACAAATAGTCTTTCTGCTATGATCGGATTACTGGCACTGTGTATTTCGACCGCTGCGCTGCTTGTCGCTATCAATTCGAGTAGTGCGCAGCCTGTCGCCATCGTGCCCACAGCAACACCGATTGCAACGGGGGCCATGTGGTCGCTTGGCACGGGCGGCACAGCCGGGCAACCCTATTTTGAATGGGTCGCGGTGTACCCCACGTCAACTCTGTGGAACATACTCGGTGCACCGTCTCTGCGCTTCACCGACCACGCCCCCTACGAAGAGGGCAAAGATCGCAGCTTCGAGATAGGTTTTTACAAATATGGGCCGACTCTCTACACCCGAAATCATATCGTCGAATTCTGGATCGGCGGAAGCAACGCCGGCGGCACGCTTTCGGTTATTGGGAACGAAGGTGGCGGGCAGCTTGAGGTTCGAAACCCATCCGATACCGATCACATCAGTCTGGATTATCGTAAGGCTGATCATCCAACGATCAAAGTTGGCAAAAATCCCCTTTTTTTACGAGCAAAAGAGGGAGTTTATACTGA
>CAZSXY010000205.1:0-3445 GCA_964611395.1 uncultured Anaerolineaceae bacterium
CTGGCCGGCGCTCAACTCAAGCAGAAGATCGCCGCACCGCACTTCTGGTTTGCGTGGGTTGCGTTCGAGCCGGATACAGCCGTGTACGGTCTGGACGAAGGCTGATCCCCGGTTGTTTCACACAATTCCGCCCCGGCACACACCGGGGCGGTTTCAGTTCAGCCAAACCGATGCGCCCTGATCGCGTCCGCGATCAACATGTCTCGGCAGTTGCCTTCGGTAAAAAAATCAATCAATAGCTGTTGGTAAAGATAGATCAATAGCAACATTCCCGCGTGACAGTCGTCACTTGCGCGCGATGGTCTTCCTAACTATGCTTAAAACACGCAAATTTCAATATCCATTAGTGCATTCTGTGGTTTATGTGCCAAAAACTGCCAGTTAGGAACAAAACGTATTGCTGGCTATTCATGGCAGGGCTGATTCTGGTTCTGGCCGCTGCTTCGTTGTGGCTTGCCACTGAACCGGCAGCACCCCACCGCTCACCGGCACATCTAACCCCGGTCGTAGAGGCCGTCACCTACCTGCAAAACTGCACGGTATGCCACCTGTCGCCTTTACAACAAGCACCAATGCCAGCCGGCCCGGTGACGCTGGCGCAGGCATCCATGATCAATGTATCTCCACAGGTTTCGCGCCCGCTGGCAATACGCACGCCTGACGAACCGGCGGAATCGGTCAGCGACCGCCTGATTGACATTGGGCAACGCCTGTTAGACGTCTCTGCTGAAGAAACGCCGCTGGTGACTCAGGCAACGGGTGAATTCCTGATGGTTGTTGATGTGGTGACTACCGGAGCAGGTGCACTGGCCCCGCAAACCACATTACAACGGATTGCCTATCTGGAATCGTTGTTGCGCGATCTGGAACAACACGCGAATGCCACCCACCATTGGCGGGAAGGGAACGAAGCTCCGGCGCAACCCGCATCGCTGGTTGGCCTCGTGAGCGGAACGTCGCTGCTGGTTGTCCTGGTAGTGACGCACACAATCACGCCAACGCTGGTCAGCAGCGGCTATTGGCACACAGTCGCACCAGAGTTATTCCTGCCCGCGCCGGTCGTCCACGCGATATCGCGTCGTGGTCCTCCGGCGGTGGCTTGTGATCAACCCTTGATTCGTTTGTAAAAGGGGATTGCTGCATTTGAGCATGCAATCTCCTTTTGTGTTTTGGGACGGGAGTAGTCTGCTGGTGGCAAGCAGACAACCTGTACCGGAAAGTTTTAGATGCACTAGATGAGGAGTGAGTTATGATACGAAAGGTGCTATTTATTGTCGGCCTCGTGCTGTTGCTGGCCGCCGCGCTGGTCGCCTGGTCTCAGGACTCGGCCACACCAGCGCTGGCGCAGGGCGGTGACGAGGAATGCGGCGGAGAACCGTGTCCGGGCTGGATCGTAGAAGCCTGGTCAGGTTCAGCCCACGCGGACGCGGCAGCGGAGGCATTCACCCACTGGGATGAAGACGATCCGCAAGAAGTTCCCACCAGTTGCGCCAAATGCCACAGCGAACCGGGATACCTGGACTTCCTCGGCGCGGATGGCACAGCAGCCGGTGTCGTGGACAACGCGGCCCCGATCGGCACGGTGGTGAGCTGCAATGCCTGCCACAACCCGGTAGCCGTGGCCAGCCGGTCGGTTACGTTCCCCTCTGGGGTCGAAGTGACCGGACTGGATGAATCGGCCCGGTGCATGGAATGCCATCAGGGTCGTGCCTCACGCAATACGGTCGCCGGTGCTATCGAAGAATCGGGTCTCGGACTGGACGAGCCGAGCGAAGAACTGGGTTTCATCAACATCCATTACTTCGCCGCCGCCGCCAGCCTGTATGGATCCGAAGTACACGGTGGCTTCGAGTATGAAGGCAAGGCCTACCAGCCGAAGTTTGAGCACGTAGAAGGTGTTGATTCTTGCGTGTCGTGTCACGATCCGCACACGTTGGAACTCCAGCTTGAAAAGTGCTCGACCTGCCACACCGGTGTTGCCAGCGTCGAAGACGTCGAAGCGATCCGGATGCCGGGGTCACTGCTGGACTACGATGGTGATGGCGATACCTCCGAAAGCACGCGCAGCGAGCTTGAAGGATTGCAGGCCCTGCTCTACCAGGCGATCCAGGCGTATGCCAGCGAAGTCGCCGGCACACCCATCGTCTACGACTCGCATAGCTACCCCTACTTCTTCATCGACACCAACGCCAATGGCGAAGTCGATGAGGGCGAAGCGGCCTTCCCGAACCGGTACAACGCATTCACGCCGCGCTTGCTCCAGGCCACGTACAATTTCCAGATGTACGAGAAAGACCCCGGAGCTTTCGCTCACAATGCCAAGTACCACACCCAGCTTCTGTATGATTCGATCGCATCGCTGAACGAGGCGCTCGCCGAACCGGTCGATCTGTCCCAGGCGCACCGTAACGCGGCGGGCCACTTCGACGGCACAGCGGAAGCTTTCCGCCACTGGGACGAGGACGGCGAAGTATCTAGCTCCTGCGCCAAATGCCATACGTCGGAAGGGCTGCCGTTCCTGGCGGAGCATGGGGTGATCATCTCGTTCGAGCCGGCCACATCACTGGCCTGCTCGACCTGCCACACCAACTTCGAAGACTTCAGCGTCTACCAGACTCCTGAGGTCGAGTTCCCCAGCGGGGCCGTGCTTGGCTTTGGCGAAGATGTGAACGCCAACCTGTGCCTCAACTGCCACCAGGGGCGCGAGTCCACGGTGTCGGTCAACGCGGCCATCGCTTCCGCGGGTGTTGGCGACGACGAGGTTTCTGAAAACCTGCGATTCCGCAACGTGCACTACTTCGCCGCCGGGGCGACCCTGTTCGGTTCGGATGCGCAAGGTGTCTACCAGTACGAGGGCAAGGACTATGCTGGTCGCTTCGCCCATGTGCCGGGCTTCGATACCTGCACGGCTTGCCACAGCACGCACAAGCTGACCGTCCAGGTTGACAAGTGCGCGCAGTGCCATGGCGACTTCGAAGAGCCACAGGATATCCGGATGATGTCCGGTGACTTCGACGGTGATGCTGCGGACGAAGGCGTCGCCGGTGAGATCGCGACCATGCACGAGGCGTTGCTCGGCGCGATCCAGGCGTACGCGGCAGAAACCATCGGCACGCCCATCGTCTACGAGTCGCACAGCTATCCCTACTGGTTCACCGATCTCAACGGGAACGGTGTGGCCGATCCGGATGAAGCAAATTATGGCAATGCGTACGCATCCTGGACGCCACGCCTGCTGCGGGCGGCCTATAACTACCAGTACGCGGCGAAGGACCCCGGCGCGTTCGCGCACAACGGGAAGTACGTCGCCCAGGTGCTCTATGACAGCATCGAGGACATCGGCGGGGCAGATGCTGTCGCCGGTATGACTCGCCCGTAGGGCCATTCACGCATTAACCAGAGGCCGGTCGCCCTTGTTGTGACCGGCCTTGCCTTCCAACTGTAT
>CAZSXY010000206.1:0-3423 GCA_964611395.1 uncultured Anaerolineaceae bacterium
AAAGTTTACCGCTTTCTACGAAAGGTATCCCCCTCTTCTTATCCCGAACTCAGGTAATATAGGTATCGTTCATGCGGTTCCTCCGTTAGGTGGATGGCTTGGATGCCTACCATCCTAACGGGTTCCGCATGAACGCTTTAACTAGCAATCAAGGTAAAGGTTTGCATTTTCTTGCCTTTGCCATGTTGATGGCTCGTTGTTTCGTTCAGGCCATGGCTTTTTGCCTATAAATGCATAATGTGCTCTAGTCCTCGGGGGTTGGAACAGGTGTCGTATCCAGCGAAGGCGGCTCATCCATTAAACCCTGGATCAGTTCCGTCATAAAAGAATCTGATGCATCTTGTGTCAGGTAGTTGTGATCAAGGTCCGGCGAGGAACGCCACCCATTGAAACCGCTGGTTTTGACGTCGTTGTACCCCGTAGTAACCATTCCCCAGTACAGGGAAGGATCGCGAACCGCAGCTAACACAGCCGTCTGATCCCAACTGGGGCGACTCCCGGTAGCGCTGTTATAACAATCCAGAATCGGGCCATGCCCTCCCCCGGTAATAATACCATCACCAATTTCTCCTCCGCTGAATACGATCCGCCCCGGCCAGTGTTCAATGGCATAGTCAGTTGCAGAGGGGTGCTGATCAAAATTATACTCGCGCCCCGCCGGATATTGACCGCCCATGGCCACCCATTCGTCAACCATCAGACTGACCAGTTCCTCACCATTCAGGGGACTGTATTGATCCGGCTCGGACTGGAGCAGGTCTCTTACGTTGCCAAGGAACCCTACGGTGATCAACTTTACGTTATCGTCCGGGCTTTGCTCCGATAAGGCCTGACGATACACCTCAACGGCAGTCGGAGGAACCCCTACCAGGTCTCGAGGGAAATTGTCCATATTGA
Source organism: uncultured Anaerolineaceae bacterium (assembly GCA_964611395.1). Lineage (GTDB taxonomy): Bacteria > Chloroflexota > Anaerolineae > Aggregatilineales > Aggregatilineaceae > CAZSXY01. The sequence goes on from CAZSXY010000206.1 coordinate 898, forward strand.
GGCAGTGGTCGGTGTTAAGGTAGTCATTTGGTTTAGTCGGGGCATCGTCTGGCCCTCTCCCAATGGGAATGTCCGGACGACCGTAGAAGGTATTGATGGCATCTATACATTGCGCGCCCAATACGCCTTGAGAGTCACTACCGTTACCGTTGGAAGACGTTCCCATAGCAATGATCTCTACTTCGCCATAATCGGCTAGTTTATGTAGAACTGCCAGGGCTCCGCAATCATCCTCGTCAATGCCCAGATCAGTGTCGAAAATTACTTTTACTGCTGCCTCTTGGGCTTGAGTAGTCGGCGCAAGGGGCTGGTGGAACCCCAATGAACCCATCAGCAATAGGCCCGCGAATGTCACAAATATCTTAAATATTCGTTGTCGATTTTGAACTTTCATTGTTCTATCACTCCATTGAACCATTTGTCGGTTCTCGTTCAAGCGGAGCAAGTAAACGATGCCGCCGATGCCCGTCATCAAGCCACAATTACTTTTCGTTTTGGGGCGGCGCGGATTACCGCGTGATTTCAATTGATCCTTGTGCCCACCTGTCCAGTTTGGTGAACAGGTCGCGGAAAATTGGATCACGATAGAGATGGCGCGCATAACGAATGAAATGCCGCGCGTTCTCAAAACTCCAGGTGAGTTGGTCGGTCAGTATCGGGCTATGGACGATGTCGGTCGGTACCCAGGCATCATCAAGGAAATAGGCAATCGCAGCGACATCCCATATCTCCTTGGACCACGCGTAGTGGTCTACGCTATAGTTTTTGAAGGTCTCAGCCAAGTAATCACCAATCGCGCCTTTTCCCTCGACATAGCGCTCGATTTCGGGCACCGTTGTCCTGAGATGAGAAGTTACTCCGTTGCAAGGAATTTGAACCAAGGGAACTCCACAATCAAACAACAACCTGGCAGCAAGAACATCTTGTTGCAGATTAAATTCTCTGGTGTGGGGCCAATGGAAAGCATGCCCCCCTAGCCAGACCACGGCAATGTGCTCGATGATTTGGGGCTCGATCAAGATAGCTGACGCAATATTCGTGAGTGCCCCGATGGCCACAACATGCAGTGGCTCCGCCTGGGCGTTCATTGCCCGCTCCACCAAATCCAATGCTGCCTCGCTGCGATAAGGATGATCGTAATCGGCAAGATTACCGGTTGATCCACGGAACACGAAACCATCGGGCGCAACGTCCAGCCTGCTCAAGAGTCGCAAGATTTCTTCATAGCTCTTTTCCATTCCGTCCGCTGGACTCTTCGACCTGTGATTGAAAAAAGGCGCGGCGTATAGCGCTTCAACTTTGATGCGCTCAGGAGACAGAAGAGCGTGAATCACTGCAAACTGGTCGTCAATTTCGTTATATGTGTCAGTATCAAGAACGATTCTCACTTGGCTCGTCGGTGGTTGAAGTCGTTCAAGGCGTACCGACTCAGGTATTTGGGGAAAATCCATGGCAGTGCTCCATTACTATAGCAGTATATCAGGCACAGAACTCAGCACAGGGTGACTTAACTTGTATGGGCCCAGGACTACAGCGCGATTTGCGTAATAGGTCAAGTCGTATCTCATTCCCCATCTCAGTCCTGTCCCAATCGTTACTGGATCACGTGCCCTGTACAAGCAATAGCTAGACGGCGGTTTCCAGCCACATTCCAGGGGACGGATACTCTTCCCAATCACTCCTTGACAGCACCGACCACAGCGTTGATGAAATAACGCTGGAACGGGAACATCAACAAGATCGGAATAACGGCTGCAAGCATTGATCCCGCCAGCAGCTCATTCCAGAAAGTTTGATATTCTTGGACGGATTCCGTTATCGCGAGTTGCACAACACGATACTCAGGATCGGGAGCCACCAGGAGCGGCCAAAAATACGAATCCCACTGGCTGAGGAAGAGAATAAGCCCCATGCTGATCAGAAGAGGCTTTGAAATTGGCAAGACGATCGAGGCATAGACTCTGAACCAGGACGCCCCGTCCACTCGCGCCGAGTCAATGATTTCTTGGGGAATCTCCCTAAAAAACTGGGAAGACATGAAAATGATCAGGCTGTTGGCCAACAAGGGAACCAGCAGGGCCTGCCATGTATTGATCCACCCCCAATTCCTTATCATGATATAGCGCGGAATCACGGTCAGGTCGCTCGGGATGGTAAAGGTAATGAGCACAACCAGAAACAGCAGCGTCTTGCCGGGAAAATCGAAACGAGCAAAGGCAAAGCCGGCTGACGTGCAAATGAAACCGCCGATAACGACTGTAGCAATGCCAAGCCCCAGTGTGTTCGCGATCGCGCGCCCAAAACCTCGCTCAAAAATACTGACATAGGCTTCCGTTGTGAAATCAACGGGGATGAAAGCTTTGACCGAAAACGGATAAGCGTACTCAAATGTCTTTTCCAGTGGTGTAAACGAGGCCGCAAATGCCCAGAGCAACGGCACGATGACCAAAACGACAATAATGAGCAGGATGGAATAGTTAGTTGCGAGCCCAATGGCTTTCCTGAGGTTAGGCATGATGGTGCGTA
>CAZSXY010000207.1:0-3422 GCA_964611395.1 uncultured Anaerolineaceae bacterium
GTTTTGACAGCTCCGGTGGCTTTTACAGCCCGTAGATGTCGGTGTACTTGTCCTTCAAGTAGCGCATGAACGAGCGTACCTGGATCGGCTCACCGGTCACGCGCTCGGTCAATTCGGCAGGCCAGTACTTGCGCCCGTGCCGGTGAATGTTCTCGCGCAGCCAGTCCAGCAGCGACGAAAAATCACCCTTTGCGATGTCGTCCGGAATCGACGGCACATCCTGGATCGCCTTGTCCCAATACTGCACGGAGAGGAAGTTCCCCAGCGAGTAGGTCGGGAAATAGCCAACCAGGCCCGATGACCAGTGCACGTCCTGCAATACGCCGTGCTTGCCGTCATCCTCCGGCGTGATCCCCAGGTACGATTCCATCTTGGCGTTCCAGGCGTCGCGCAGATCGGGCACGGCCAGCCTGCCCTCCAGCAGGTCTTTTTCCAGCTCGAAGCGCATCATGATATGCAGGTTATAGGTTACCTCGTCGGCTTCGACGCGGATCTGCGAGCGACTCACGGCGTTGATCGCTTTATAAAACGACTCCACGTCCACCGCGCCGAGTTGCTGCGGGAACAACGCCTGCAAGTCCTCATAGAAGACGCCCCAAAACGCCCGGCTGCGCCCGACGATGTTTTCCCACAACCGCGACTGGCTCTCGTGCACGCCCAATGACGTGCCGCCCGCCAGGAACGTGCTTTCCAGCGCCGGATCGCTGCCCTGCTCATACAGCGCATGACCGGCTTCATGGATCGAGCCGAACAGCGCCGAAGGCATCCAGTCCTCGTCGTAGCGGGTGGTGATGCGCACGTCATTGATCGAGAACTCGGTCGTGAACGGATGCACCGATTTGTCCTGGCGACCGCGTTCCAGATCGTAGCCGATCTGCTTGATCACCTTGAGGCCAAACTCTGCCTGTTTGTCGATGTCGTAACTTTGCTTGACCGGCGAATCATCGACCGCGTCCAGGTTATCGAAGATCTGCGCCACGAACGGGACCAGTTCTTCCCGCAATTCGTCGAACAACCGCTCCACATCGGCGGTCTTCATATGGGGTTCGTACTGGTCGAGCAGCGCGTCGTACATGCGATCCGTATAGCCGAGCGCTTCGGCTTCCTGGCGCTTGAGATCAAGAATCTTTTCCAGGGTGGGGACGAACGCCGGAAAATCGTTCTCGGCCCGCGCTTTCGCCCACACTTCGTGCGCCTGCGTCGTCGTGCGCGCCAGTTCTTCAACCAGGCTGGTCGGGACGCGCGTCGCCAGATCGTAATCATGACGAACGACGCGCACCAGAGCCGCCTCGTCGCTGTCGTAATCGGCGTCCTTGACCTCGGCTTCGGCTTCTTCCAGCAAACGCCCGGTTCCGTCAGATACGAACATCTCGTGGGTAATGCGGCTGAGCGTCGCCAGTTGCTCGGCACGCGCCGCCGCGCCGCCCGGTGGCATGTTCACCTGTTGATCCCAGCCCAGCACGCCCGCCGCGTGGCCCAGGTGGATGACGTCGGCCAGGTGCTTTTTGAGTGCTTCAACTTTTTCCATGTACAAACTCTCTCGCTTTCAAATATGACCTTTACAGGGCTTGTCCGTCCTCGCCCAGTAGGTAATACGAACTCAGATGCGCAGATGGTCAATCGGCTAAAGGCTAACCAACAATCGGCAGAGAGGCAAACACCGCCCCATCGCGTTCAATGCGCGCGATAGCAAGAAGGCTCCGCAGCCCGATGGCCGCGCGTCTTACGGGTACTGGATTGGTGCGCTCCTCGTGCTCACGCGCTATCCCGTGTTGTTTTTTGCGCAATTTTAGTGTAGTCGCTAAGATATGTATGAATAAGATGAAGAAAATGAAGAAAAAGGTCGCATCCGTTGGGTGTCAGCAACGGATTATTTCCGGTAAACGGAATGAGGAAACAGGGAGACAACATGGCGAATGAGTGGAAACTATCGGGAACTTACTTCGAAACCTGCAATTGTGAGGCTGCCTGTCCGTGCGTTTTCTTAAGCCCCCCCACCACCGGGGAATGCACGGTATTTGTCGGGTGGCATATCGAAAAAGGCAATTTTGGGGCTGTCAATCTTGACGGACTCAACGTCGCGCTGGCGATCTACTCTCCCGGCCATATGGCAGAAGTGCCGTGGCAGGTAGCCCTTTATCTGGATGAAACCGCCAACCCAGACCAGGGCAATGCGTTAGCCCAAATCTTCTCTGGACAGGCGGGCGGGCATCCGGCGCGCTTGGGACAGCACATCGGTGAGGTGTTGGGCGTGGCACACACGGCCATTGACTATCAAGCCGAGGGCAAGCGGCGCAGCCTGCACATTGACGGCATTGTCGAAGCTGAGATTGAAGCCGTAGGCGGCCAAAATGGTGCTGACGTCACCATCGACAGTCACCCGCTCTGCATAGCGCCGGGGTATCCGGTGGTTGTGGCGCGATCCAAGAAACTGAGCTATCAAGATCACGGGCTTCAGTGGGAGCTATCAGACAAGAACGGATTCTACTCCCCCTTCAGCTATCAGGCTTAACCAGGGTATAGTCAACTATGTCTATCTCGCTACACGCAGCGCTCCGACGCGACCGCATGATTGTGCTATCCGGCCTGGCAGGGGTGACAGTCCTTGCCTGGATGTACATGTTTTACCTGTCCGGCAACATGCAGAACATGGATATGGAGATGGCTGCACCCCGCATGCAAACCTGGGATGCTGTCGATTTTGCGTTAACGTTCGTGATGTGGGCGGTCATGATGGTCGCGATGATGGTGCCATCGGCTTCACCGATGATCCTGATGTACAGCACCTTCCACCGCCGACACCATGAACAAGAAAATCGTCTGGCAGCGATCAGTATGTTTTTGCTGGGCTATATAATCAGTTGGACGGCATTCAGTCTGCTGGCGACCCTGGCCCAATGGGCACTCCATTCGGCTGCGCTGCTCTCCGCGACGATGGCGAGCACCAGTTCGGTTTTTGGAGGGCTACTGTTGGTGGCTGCTGGAGTTTTCCAGTGGACGCCCCTCAAACATGCCTGCCTGCATCATTGTCGCACGCCCTTAGGGTTTCTGATGAACGAATGGCGCGATGGTGTACGGGGTGCGCTTGTTATGGGGATTCGGCATGGCAACGTGTGTATTGGTTGCTGCTGGCTTCTCATGGCCTTGCTGTTTGTAGCAGGCGTAATGAATTTGCTCTGGGTGGCGATCATCGCCGTCCTCGTGCTGGTTGAGAAGGTTACGCCAGTCGGCAACTGGATGAGCCGCGCTGCCGGATTAGTGCTGGCCAGCGCAGGCGTGTGGGTAGTCGCAGGCGCTTTGTTGTAGCCGAGGCTTACAGCAAGCATGCGTTTTTCGGAGCAGCGTAGCAATCGTACGCCTGCCCACAGATCGCATAAATTCCTATACGCAAACAACCGGAGGGAAGACGATCCCCTCCGGTT
>CAZSXY010000208.1:0-3417 GCA_964611395.1 uncultured Anaerolineaceae bacterium
CTAGTTGACCAGAAAGCTGGCCATAGATTCGAGTCGTCAAGGCTACCGAGTCATTGAGATAGGCGACCAGAATGGTGTCACCGGTGACGATCTTGAAGTTCACCGGCTGTCCGCTATCCACATAAAGGGGTCTTTCGATCATGGGCGGATCATTGCCCAGGCGGGGGAATCGATCGAATACGACGCGACGCATGCCGGGCTCCCATCGAAGTTGGTAATAACGCTCCAGGTCATGGCCGGCGAACAGAAAAAGACCACAGGCATGGGTGGAAAGATCGCAAACTATGTCGCAACTGATATAACAGTTTGGCGACATATCCCCAAGTGCTGCTGCAGCAAAACCATTGTCTTCCTTGACCTTAAAAAGACCTTCCTTCGTTTCCCAGTGTCCAAAACTTGGTTGAAATGATAGGGTTTTCTGATTAGGGAATCGTTTTTCCAATTGGGGTGGTGCGCTGATGGCAATACTCCCGTCCTCTTCGCATTTGATTTGATGGACAACCAGAGCACCACCATACTCCCAACTTCCCTTATCGGCATCGCCTTGTTGAGTAGGACTCCACCCATAAGCAAATCGTCTTTTGCCATCCGATGCGGTTTTGGCTGCGTAATAGTGAGATCCGTCGATTGTATCAATCTCTGGAGCCAACCATGGGCCCTGAAGTGAATCGGCAATACGAAAATGGGTTGACCACTGCTCACTAAACTCAGAGAATACCAACACCCAGTGATCACCACACCGGAAAAGATTGGGGCATTCTAGCGCGTAATACAAATGAGGAGCCCACAGGGGAGGCTGAACCGCCCACTGCTTCAGATCCGGCGATACTGCTAGCGCAACACAACCCCGTCGATTCGTTGGCCCTTCTAGCAGGCGGGCCGTAATCAACATCCAATATGATTTCGACTCTTCGTTCCAAAATGGAAATGGATCGCGCCAATCCATTGGACTATACCAGCGTGGATCAGCCCGCAAGATTGGGTTTTGAGGATCCTTTTTCCATACTATCAGGTCAGAACTCGTGGCATGACATATTGTCTGAGGATTCTCAGGACCCGCGAAACCTGTATAGAAAAAGTGGAAAACCCCTTCGCGCTCAATGATCGAACCGGTCCATGTCCCCATGTGATCAGGATCGCCAGGATTACCAGGTTCGATGGCAATGGGGCACTCCTCCCAATGGTATAAATCCCTAGAAACCGCATGGGCATACGACACGGTCATGTTCAAATGCAGGGGGCGAAATACCTCCCGCCAGAAGTCATCACCAACCAAATGAGCTTCTGGAGGAATTGCTGCGATGTGTCTCGTCGAATTAAGTGGCGCTTTTTGATAAAAGGCGTGGTATTCGCCGTTCCAGTAGAAAGGGGCAACATCGCCCAAAAAACCATTGGGGGGGGTATAGAAAAGCATTCGGAATCATCTCCAGTGTTGCGCGAAGTTTCGGCATTGCTCGGTAATTTCGGCAACTGACCTAACCTCAGTCGCCGCCTAACACATTGTGTAGAATCGTCTGGCCTGCACCTACTTGATCGCGCCCTCGACAATGCCTTCAATGAACTGCCGCTGCAACAAAACATAGAGCAGGATCGTTGGTAATGAGATCAAGGTTGTAGCAGCAGTTAATAGAACCTGATTCGTCTGATACCGACCCTGAAGGAAGCTAAGTCCCAAGGGCATCGTTTGCAGATGATTAGAATTAATGAGCAAAAGTGGAAACAAGTAGGAATTCCATACTTGCAGGAACGCAAGGACGGTGATGGACAAAAAGGCCGGGCGTGCCATGGGAACCATAACCCTGATAAAGATATTAAATTCATTAGCCCCATCAATGAGTGCGGCATCGCGCAATTCCTTAGGGAGGTCACGGAAAGCCGCTCTTGAAAGAAATATGGCCAGGGGAAGCGCTTGTGACACTTCGGCCAAGATCAGCCCACGATGAGTATTGTGCAATCCAAGATCTACGACAGTGTAATAGAGTGGGATTGCGATGCTAATGTTTGGCACCATGAGGCCCAGCAAGAACAACGGAAAAATGATCGAGCTTCCCCTGAACTTCAACATTGCCAATGCGTAACCTGCCAGGCTCGCGCAAATCAACACGAGCGCAATGGTCGGAATCGCAACTTTTATACTACTAAAAACATAATCACTCAGATGCGCTTGATTCCACGCATCAATGAAATTCCTAAACTTCCAATACCGCGGTAGCGCCAAGGGATCGATGTACACTTCTGCGTTGGTTTTCAACGAAGTCATCCAAATCAGCAAAAGTGGGGCGACTGCTGCAAAACTCAACAATATGAGAACTGCATGCGCAAGTATTCTCGTAAAATCAACCATGACAGGCATGCGGACTCGAGTTGTCACGTTAAGACCTCAGTTCTCGGATATATAGATAAAGCAAACTTGCAACGGACATGATAAACAAGGTAACCACTGCCAGGGCCGAACCAAACCCGACATGAAAGTATCGGAACGTCTCGCGATAAATAATCGTCGCCAGCACTTGCGTCGAATCAAGGGGGCCGCCCTCCGTGGTCACATAAACAAAATCAAATACCCGCATGGTATTCATAAAGACAATCAGTACGACGACGTTCATTGTATTGGCTAAGCCGGGGAGCGTTACATGGCGGAATCGTTGCCATGCATTTGCGCCGTCGACACTGGCCGCATCGTACAGCGTCGTTTCAATATTGCTAAGTCCGGCTAAGAACAAGACCATGCAGAAACCATAACCTGCCCAGGCGCCCGCCATCGCTAGCGCTGTCAAGGCGGTGTCCGGATCGCCAAGCCAGCCACGCGCAAGTGACCCCAACCCTATCAACTTGAGAAAAGCGTTCAGGGCGCCTGTCTTCGGGTGGTAAATCCACTTCCACATGATGCCACTTACTACTATCGACAACGTATAAGGGAGAAATACCAGAGTCCGATACACATTTCTTCCGCGTGGGTTCGCAAAGTGCAAGATCACGGCGAGAGCCAGTCCCAGAATAATGGGAATTGACGCTAATACGACCCACCAAAGATTGTGGCGAAGCGCCAGCCAGAAGTACTTGTCGTGGAAAACTGCCTCATAATTATCCAACCACACCCATTTGGGATTCTTGCTTATTCCATCCCAGTCCTGAAAACTGTAATTGAACAAGCGGACCAATGGGAATAGCGTGAACATGCCATATATTGCGAAAGCAGGCAATATGAAAAAATAGGGTGTGAGGTTACGAGTGAACCTCGTGCCTCGAGGCACCAAGTTGTAGGATTTGAAACCTAAATGTGGTCTATTTGTTTTTTCTGGCAAAACAGGATTCATATTTCACCGCTCACGACATCTTAGCCGAATGTTCGCGGCGGGGGCTTGGGAAGTTCTCGTCCCCAAGCCCCCTAAATAGCTCCGGAGTAGTTTACTGAGA
>CAZSXY010000209.1:0-3400 GCA_964611395.1 uncultured Anaerolineaceae bacterium
TCACCCAGCTATCCCCCGCGCTGGGAGTGCATAGCGGGCCGGGCACGGTCGGCATTTCGATCATCCCCGCCACGCTCGCCTAGATTTGCCCTCAACATGCAGCGACAGGGGCATTTTGTGCGTCCCTGTCGCAGTCAACTCCCAATGGTAAGCGGATACCGGGTGTTGAAAATCAACCGGATAGATACGAATCGAACGCCGCACGCAACGTCTCAGGGGCCACCGCGCCAAACCAGCGCTGTAACTCATTGCCGTTCGCATCAAGAAAAACGAATATGGGTTGGCCCTTTATGCCAAACTGCCGCACCACGTCCGAGTTTGCCGATGCCTCGCGATCCAGGTAGACAAAATCGACGCGATTCCAATACTCTGCTTCGAGCCTGTGCACGACAGGCTTTAACCGCTTGCAGGTCGGTCACCAGTACGTGAAAAACTCGACCAACTGGGGGCGTCCGGTGTTCCCAACCAGCGATGCGGGATCGGCACGGAAATCTTCACCTTCCGCCGCTGGCGTGTCAGGCCGGCCCGGCACATTCTGCATAAGCTGGGAATCGGTTTCAACGCCTGCCCCGCCTGTATCATCTGGCGGTTCGCTCGCTTCATCACTGGTTGGCGTGCTGATCACGTCAGGGATTGTGGTGGCAGGTAGTGGCCCGGTCTGCGACTCGCTCTCGCCACACGCTGCCAGCACGAGCAAGGCCATCAAACTCAGCGCCAGAACGCGCCACCAGTTTACCGGCAACCTTTGCATGGACATTAAGCATCTCCTTCCATTCGGTTGCTAACACTCATAAGGGTTTTAAGCCTTTGGCCGCCAAATCGCAACCCCGCAACACCTCGCCTCGCTTTACTTTGTCACGCGCCTGTGCTATAAAGCGAAACGTAAGACAACGTCGTCGCGCGGGGAGCAAACAAACACATGTCCGAACAGGCATGGGAAAATTTCTGGGTTGCGATCCAGGGTGGCGTGCCGGAGCGTGTACCTGTTGCGCTCGGCGTCGATAGTTCCTTCATTCCCAACGCGTTCGGGATGAACACGTTGGATTTTTTGATGTATCCCGATCGCTGGCTGAATGCGTATCTCACCTTGATGGCCCGCTTTCCAGACGTCATTTTCCTGCCGGGGTTCTGGGTCGAGTACGGCATGGCGAGCGAACCGAGCGCCTTTGGAACACCTGTCCTCTGGCGGCACGATCAAAGCCCAGGGATGCGCCACCTCAACCGGCGAATCGACGACTGGCCCCACCTGCCGCGCCCCGACCCCTACTCCGACGGGTTGATGGCCTTGATTCTGCGCCGTTACTGGAACCTGGAGCACGAAGGCGAACTGCCAGAACCGCACCGGATTCGCTTTGTCGCCGCGCGTGGCCCCTTTACGATTGCAACGCACCTGTTCGGCTCAACGCATTTCCTCACCGCACTGACCGACCCGGCTACCGCAGCCACCGCCGCCGAAGCCCTGGATAACCTCACCGAAACCACGATTCGCTTCCTGCAAGCCCAGCTAGGCTGCCTGCGCGAACCCTGGGGAGTCATGCTTCTCGATGACACAATCGGGATGCTCGCGCCGGATGTGTACAAGGCCGTTGCGCACCCCATCCTGACGCGCATCTTCGACGCCTTCGACGGGCTGATCCGCATCTACCACAACGACACACCCTGCCGCCACCTGTTCCCCTATTTTCGTGACCTGAATTTCGAGGTGCTGCACTTCAGTTACCGCATTCCAATGGCCGAAGCACGGGCGCTCCTCGGCCCGGATGTCGTGCTGATGGGCAACATTCCACCCACAGAGATCATGGTTTACGGCACGCCAGAGCAAGTCGAATCAGCGGCGTACGAATGCATCGCCCAGGTGGAAGGCCGGGGGTTGATCCTTGCGCCCGGTGGCGGAACCAACGGAGACACACCCGCCGAAAACATCGATGCGCTTGTCCTTGCCACGCTGCGCTGAACACCCGTTACGCCCCATTATTGCTAGACTCTCCTTCAAGTGAGCACTACAACCAACAAGGGGAGTCGTTGTTGAGCAGGCATACCGTATGGGTCATTTATGACGGCGGCTGCGGCATCTGCCAGGCGCTGAAAGAACATGCGCAGCGGCTTGACCGGCATGGACGCCTGCAATTCGCTGCCTATCAAACCGCCGATCTCGCCCGCATCGCGCCGGGCCTATCGCCAGAACTGGCCCGGCGAGCGCTCTATACCGTCCGTAGCGATGGACGCCAGGATCGCGGTGCGCGAGCCGTCTTTCAGGCCATGCGCTGCCTGCCCGGCATATGGGGCGTGATGGGCACCATCGGGGTTTTTCCGCCGGTGAGCCTGGTCTGCGAGCCGTTCTACCGGCTGGTCGCACGCTACCGGCACACGCTATCGCGCTGGTTGCGCCTCAACCGGTGTGCCATCGACGAAACGCCCTCAAATCTCCCCTGAGAAACGCCCCAACCACCCCGTGAATATGGTACAATGTCACCCTGGACGGTGCGGCCGCGCCCGCACCTGCTGCGCATTCACAAAAGGAAACCAGGCATGCACGTTTCCCCGGCTCCTGACGGCAGACTACTCGTGGACCACCCCGAACCCGACCTGCGCTTCGACATAGGCAATCCCCGCCTGTATGCGGCACTGCACGGCAACGGTCACATTTCCGATTTCCTGCTGCCGGAAGGCATCCCCGTACTGAGGACATGGGCCGTGCATGCGCGGCTGGATGGCGTGCCTGTTGCCTGGGCGGAGGCCGAGGCCATCGGGCGATCATGGACGCTGCGGGGAACGGCGCTCGATGGAGCAGTTCGTTGCCGCACCGTGTGCGATAGCGAGCGCCCGGCGCTTTTCCAGGTGTGGCGCATCGAAAACCCCGGCACGTCAGAGCGCGTGTTCACGCTCGACCTGGATGTTACGTTTGATTTGCGATACCCGGCAATACGCGTCGGAGCCGCATCGACGACTGCGCGGCTGTTTCACCTCGTGCGCGACCATCCGATAGCGCGGCGGATGCTTGGGCGGCGTCGCTGGGCGATTCTCGACTCCATCGGCAACGCGCAAAAACGCCTCAAGCCCGGCACATCGCGGCAACCGGTCACGGTTGATGTTCACCGGCATGGGCTGCGGGTACGGGGCGACATCGGCGGCGGCCTGTGGGCCGGGGATACGCCTGCCGCCGTGACGCCACACCCCAACGGGGCCACCCTGCAATTCCGCGCCGTGTTGCCGCCAGGAGCCAGGCACACCCTGCCCCTCGTCGTTGGCGCGGGCGAATTGCCGGAAGCCTCGGCGTACCGCCAGGCGCTGGCCGACGCCGACGCCTATGCCGCATGGCTCAGCGAGACATTCGCGCATGACGACCCGCTCCTGCGCAGCATGTTTGTCGCGTGCCTCAACAATACCATCGCGAACTACA
>CAZSXY010000210.1:0-3382 GCA_964611395.1 uncultured Anaerolineaceae bacterium
TTAATTGTAGTTTCTAATGATTGTGATGTCTACTCCAGTCTGGTAATATAGGTTCCATTAACGATTCATTGATGTTCACTTGTGTGCCATCGCTTTGAAATAAAGATGCGAAACACTCTGGCACCAACGATGCTTTTGTGGTATCCTGATATTAGAACATGCGTTCTATTCTGTGATGAGGCATGCAGCGTACCATGGACAACGAAGAATGAGCGGCACGATCCGTACATATTCCCCTGATAGACATCCGAACGGGCCTTTGCGGCTATTATGGGCCACGATCCTTTTACCAGTCTGTAGTATGGCGGGATTCTCTTTAACCCTGGGGATCGGCATCGTTTTCTTCCATGCCACGTTTGAGGATTCTACGGCCAGGAGCGGCAATTCAGTGCCGGAGTACGCCAGCAGTCCGATAGGAACATCGGCGGCACAGATACCATTGTCCACCGTGTTTTCAGCGGAAGTATTGTACTGGACACCGCTCATAAAAGCCTGGGCCGCGATTTACCAGATAGACCCGAATCTCATCGCCACGCTTGTTCAAATCGAGAGCTGCGGGGACCCGCTGGTGTCATCGCCAGCAGGCGCGCAAGGGCTTTTTCAGGTCATGCCGTTTCATTTTGCCCCGGAAGAAGACATGCTGGATGTCAACACCAATGCCCGTCGCGGCCTGGATTACCTGCGCACAAGCCTGAAAATTGCCGACGGGCACGCGGGGCTGGCGCTGGCCGGATACAACGGCGGACACGGTGTAATTGCCAAAGGCTGGGCAGCCTGGTCGTCGGAAACCCGGCGGTATTATTATTGGGGCTCGCGTATTTACGCTGAAGCCGTCGCGGGCCTTTCGGCAAGCCCGACACTTGAGGAGTGGAAGGCGGGCGGTGGCTCGCGACTGTGCGTCCAGGCACGCCAAACACAACACAGGTTGGAGCAAGAAAAACAGGTCAGCGTCCCTCTATCGACCCTGAACTAGCATGATCGCGAGGCTGACCTGTTTGTCCGTTCAGGAATTTTCCGTCTCGCGTCACATCTTGCCAAAGATCACGCTGGCGTTTTGCCCCCCTAACCCGAAATTGTTGGACATGGCCAATGTCAGTTTGGCGTCACGGGCTTCATTCGGGACGTAATCGAGATCGCATTCGGGATCCGGCGTTTCAAGGTTGATGGTCGGGTGCAACACTTGCTCATAAAGCGACATTACGGTCGCAATACCTTCGACTGCACCTGCGCCACCAAGCAAGTGTCCCATCATGCTCTTGGTGGAATTCGCAACCAGTTTGTAGGCGTGGTCTTTGAATACCTGCTTCATTGCGCGCGTTTCGGTCACATCATTTGCCGGCGTTGACGATCCATGCGTATTGACATAATCAATGTCTTCTGGATCGAGGCCGGCGTCCTGGAGCGCCCACCGCATGGCGTTGACCGCACCCCGCCCGGTCGGTTCGGGGGCGGCGATGTGATAGGCATCTGACGACGACGCCATGCCCAAAACCTCGGCATAAATTCGCGCACCGCGCTTGATAGCCCGTTCTAAGGTTTCCAGAATCATCGCGCCAGCCCCTTCGCCAAACACAAAGCCGTTGCGATTCAGGTCGAAAGGCCGGCTGGCTTTGGTGGGGTCGTCATTATAGCCGGTGGCCAGGCCTCTCATTGAAATAAACCCCGCTATGCCATAATCCAAAATCATAGCCTCAACGCCACCTGTGACTACTACGTCGGCCTTGTTATAACGGATTAAATTCATCGCATCCCCGATACTGTGGGTTCCTGTGGCACATGCGGCAGAAATGCATACTAAGGGCCCCAACGCACCGATCACGCGGCTAATGTGATGGGCGGGGATGTTTGGGATGGATTCAATTAACGAAAACGGGCCGGGCCGCCTGCCCCTTGTACGAAAATTGAACGAGGCCTGTTGGGCAAGATCATGCCCCCCCATCGATGATCCGAAGTCCACGGCCACGCGTTCCCGGATCGGTTCAAGATCCTCTATCGTAAGACCCGCATCTTTTAGCGCATCCATGGCGGCGGTTACGGCAAAATGGGAAGGCCGTCCCATCCGGCGGGCTTCTTTGGGCTCAATGTATTCATTTGGGTCAAAGTCAACCACTTCTGCGGCAATTTGGACTTCAAGGTTTGACGGATCAAAACTCTGGATTCTTCGAACTCCAGAAACACCCGCCTTCAACTTTTCCCAAAACTCAGGAAATCTCCCGAGTGGGGTCACTGCCCCTATCCCGGTGATAACTACACGGGGGAAACCATTTCGCATGAATTCCATTGTTTTTATCCTTTGTGGCATGGTTAATCACCGCACATTATCAAGCCCATCACGAATTGCCGCAACGATGTGTCCGGCAACGGCACGACGTGCTTGCTTGATGGCGTTCTTGACGGCAATGCCATTAGATCGTCCATGACCAATAATGATGACGCCATTTACCCCAAGCAAGGGTGCTCCCCCTACCTCGAACGGATCCACCTGGCGATAAACCCGCCGAAATGCTGGTTTGCCAAGCAAACCGGCAAGTTTAGAGCGCGCATCGGTGAGCAATTCCTGTCGAATGAGATCGAACATTACCGAACCAAAAGCCTCAATGGCCTTCAGGAACACATTTCCAGAAAACCCATCCATGACGGCTACGTCAACACCGCCGCCAAGGATTTCTTTAGGCTCGACATTTCCTATGAAATTAACCCGAATGGAGCGCATTAGTTCCGCTGCTTCCTGGACCAAGACGGTTCCTTTTCCGGCTTCTTCCCCATTCGAGAGCAGACCCACACGCGGTTCGGCCTGGCCAAGCGCTTGCTGCGCATAAATGCTACCCATGACCGCAAATTGCGCTAACCATTCGGGCTTGCAATCGGCATTGGCCCCAATGTCCAGCAAGATTACCGAGTTGCCTTTAATTTTCAAGATGGCGGATAGCGCTGGGCGGTGAACACCTGGCATTCTTCTCAGCGTATGAAGCGTCGCGATGGCAAGCGCCGCTCCCGTGTTGCCAACGGTTACAAATGCATCTGCGTGCCCTTCTTTGACAAGGCGCATGCCAACATGCATGGATGAGTTGGGTTTAGCTCTTCCCACCTGCCCGGGCTTATCGTTCATCGTAACTGCTTCGTGAGCATGCACGATCTCAAGAGGCAATCCTGCGCAGTCATGACGCGCCATCTCTGCACGAATTCGGTCTTCATCGCCAACAAGAATGATGGTGTCGCCGTACTCGCGTGCTGCCAGGACTGCACCTTCAACATCAGGCACAGGATTGTTATCGCTGCCCATCGCATCAAGGACAATTCGCATATTTTCGATCCAATCACGTTTACATTTTTGAAGACCTGCACCCTCCAATTTTACGTCGCTCAACACAAGTTGCCAACC
>CAZSXY010000211.1:0-3272 GCA_964611395.1 uncultured Anaerolineaceae bacterium
ATCTGGCGATTTTCATCTTTGCAGCGTTGACGTTCTTCGGCATTACCCGGATTGGCGCTATGCCGGTGGATGTCTTTCCCGAGTTCGCGCCACCACAGGTAGAGATTCAGACTCCATCCCTCGGTCTTTCATCGACTGAAGTGGAAGAATTCGTCACTGTTCCGTTGGAGGAGGTGCTCAGCGGGACGCCGGGGCTTGATGTCATGCGCTCCAAATCCGTTGAACAATTGTCATCAATCAAGCTCATTTTTAAGCCAGGAACCGACTTGATAGAAGCACGGCAACTGGTGCAGGAGCGCGTCTCCCTGGTGACGCCCTCACTCCCGACCTGGGCCAGCCCACCAGTTATGCTCCCTCCCCTGTCATCGACCAGCCGAACCATGAAGATCGGAATCTCCTCGGACGAGATGAACGTGATGGAGTTGTCAATGATCACCTATTGGAAGATCAGGGAGCGCCTGTTGCGCGTGCCCGGCGTGGCCAATGTGGCCATATGGGGTGAGCAGATCCAAATGCTACAGGTACAAGTCGATCCGGAACGGATGGCGACTTACAACGTGACGCTCGACGAGATCTTGCAAGTTACCTCAGACACTTTGGATGTGGGTCTGGTGCAGTATTCAAGCGGGTCAGTCGTCGGTACGGGGGGCTTTCTCCAGACTCCCAATCAAACTCTTCCGATCCGGCACGTTTTGCCCATCATAACGCCAGAAGACCTGGCCCTGATAACCATCAATGACAAGCAGAAAAGTGATGGCACGTTGGTGCGGCTGGCTGACGTGGCCGACGTGGTCGAAGGCACATGGCCGATGATTGGAGACGCCGTCATTAACGATGGCCCCGGCCTCTTACTCATTGTTGAGAAGTTTCCATGGGCCAATACTCTGGAAGTGACAAAGGGAGTAGAAGAAGCGATCGACGAGATGCGGCCCGGTCTGCCCGGCGTGGATATAGATACCACTATATTCCGTCCGGCGACCTTCATTGAACTGGCGCTCGAGAATCTCATCACTTCGCTGCTCATCGGTGCTGGGCTGGTCGTAGTGGTTCTCCTGGTCTTTCTTTGGGACTGGCGTACGGCGTTGATCAGCGCCACGATCATTCCCTTGACGGTGGTGATCACCTTGCTCGTGCTCTCGTTTATCGGGACGACTATCAATGTGATGGTTCTGGCAGGATTGATGATTGCGATTGGTGCGGTTGTCGATGACGCTATCGTCGATGTAGAAAACATCGTGCGGCGTCTACGCCAGATTCGAAAGGAGGGTAGCACCCAATCAACGGCGTCGATCATCCTGGACGCCTCGCTCGAAGTACGAGGCGCCATCGTCTACGCCTCTTTGATTGAAATGACGGCTTTGTTGCCGGTCTTCTTCATGGAAGGTCTGTCCGGCGCATTTTTCCAACCCCTTGCTCAAGCTTATGTGGTGGCGACGCTCGTTTCGCCGTTGGTGGCGCTGACTGCCACCCCCGCGCTGGTCCTGGTTTTCGTGTCTAATGCACCGGCCCTCCAGGATCGCGTGTCTCCACTCATACCGTGGCTCCATAACACTTACGAGAAACTCCTTCGCCCGGTCGTCAAATCGCCGCGTTGGGCGTATATTGCCTTCGCCGCTCTTATGATCCTTGGCGTCGTCGTATGGCCATTCATGGGGCAGGAATTGCTCCCTTCGTTCAAGGAACGCGATTTCCTGATGCACTGGCTGACAAAACCCGGCACATCGCACCCAGAAATGGTCCGAATCACGACCCAGGCCAGCCGTGAGCTGCGGGCCGTTCCCGGAGTTCGCAACTTCGGCGCTCACATCGGACAGGCGCTGTTGATGGACGAGGTGTACGGTATCTATTTCGGTGAAAACTGGATCAGCGTGGATCCTTCGGTGGACTATGAGGCCACGATACAGAACATTCAGGAGGTGGTTGACGGCTATCCTGGACTCTATCGCGATGTGCAAACCTATCTGAAGGAGAGAATCCGAGAGGTTCTGACCGGATCAAGCCACCCCATAGTGGTGCGCATCTACGGCCAGGATATGGCGATCCTTCGCGCTCAAGCCGAAGAAGTGAGACAAAAGCTTTCGGGGATTGAGGGACTCACGGATTTGCATGTGGAGTTTCTAGTAGACATACCCCAGGTGGAAGTCGAGGTGGATCTGGAAAAAGCCCAGCAGTATGGGGTGAAACCGGGCGATGTTCGCCGGGCAGCCGCCTACCTGATAGCAGGCGAAGAAGCTGGCGACATTCATGTGGCCAACCGGACGTACGATGTTCAGGTATGGAGCACTCCCGAAACACGCCACAGCCTGACCAGTATCCAAAATCTACCGATCGATACGCCCGATGGCGGAACCGTGCGGTTGGGAGATGTGGCTGACGTGCGAATCGTGCCAACGCCTAATGCTATCAACCGTGAAGGTCTCGCGCGTCGTATTAACATTGAAGCCGATGTAGAGGGGCGGGACCTTGGTTCCGTTGTAGCCGATGTCCAGGCAGCCCTCGATGAAATCGAGTTCCCACTGGGATACTATCCAGACTTAGTAGGGGAATATGCAGAACGCCAGGCCGCCCAGCAGCGTCTACTGGCAGCCGGACTTGTCGCTTCAGTTGTGATTTTCTTCATTTTGCGAGTGTCTCTCGACAGTTGGCGACTGGCGATCATGGCCTTCTTGAGCTTACCTGTTGCCCTGGTGGGCGGTGTGCTGGCGGCGTTAATTGCCAGTGGCGGTATCCTCTCGCTGGGTTCGCTTGTGGGCTTCCTTACAATTTTGGGGGTTGCCGCGCGCAACGGGATCATGTTGATCAGTCACTATCAACATCTCGAAGAGTTTGAAGGTGAACCATTTGGCCCGGGGCTGATCTTACGGGGAGCACGTGAACGGATTGCGCCGATCATGATGACTGCGCTCACTGCCGGGCTGGCCCTTGTGCCCCTGGTAATCGCCGGGAATATCCCTGGTCACGAGATCGAGCACCCCATGGCTATCGTCATTCTGGGTGGCTTGCTCACGTCAACGGTGGTTAACCTGTTCATTGTGCCCGTTCTGTATTTGCGTTTTGCACGAAATCTGAGTTGGCGTGCTGGGAGTGTGTAACACTCGACCCTTGCGTCTTGAATAGGCCATATGGTAAAGCTACCGATTTGGCCCGCTACACTGCTTATATTTATATGTCGATTGTGTGTACTGACCTCCCGTCGTACGACTGGATGGTTGGTACACACAACGTTAGGGGCCTCCAAAGCAATAGTAGTCGTCCAGCATCCTACCCACTAA
>CAZSXY010000212.1:0-3220 GCA_964611395.1 uncultured Anaerolineaceae bacterium
TCTCTTAGCCATACGTTTGATTATACATCAGGCGATTTCTTTTCGATTTATCCATGAGTATCCCGGTATTGCTGAATGTGTTTCCGCAGGGCCTGGACGCGCACGACCCGGAGCACTACTCCGAACTGCGCGCCGCTTACGAGGAATGGCTCGATAACCAGGGCGGACTGCATCCCGAACCGGCAATCCATACGACGTGGATTCGGTACGTGCTCGAAAACACGCTCGACTATATGCCGGAAGTGCTGGCGAGCGGTCAGGCCATCCCCGGCGGGATCAAGGCGACCTTCCCAGAACATGGCGAAGTGCTGCGTCCGGATTACATGGTGATTGATCCGGATGATCAGTCGCCGCGCATGGTGATCCAGACCTATCCGGCGCGGCAAGGGTTGGAACATGCGGTCGCGAACAGCCGTTGGAAAACCAGCCCGGCCACGCGCATGATGGAACTGCTGCACGCCACGGACATCAAGCTCGGCCTGGTGACCAACGGCGAGCAGTGGATGTTGGTCCATGCCCCGCGCGGCGAAACTACTGGCTACATCTCCTGGTACGCCGACCTGTGGACCGAAGAAAAACTCACGCTGCGCGCCTTCCGCAGCCTGTTGGGTGTGCACCGCTTCTTTGGCGTGCCGGAGGATCAGACGCTCGAAGCGATGATCGCCGCCAGTGCCCAGGAACAGCATGAGGTCACCGATCAATTGGGCAAACAGGTGCGGCGGGCGGTCGAAATCCTGGTGCAGGCCATCGACCGCGCCGACGTGGACCGGGGCCGGACGCTGCTCACTGATGTGGACGAGAACACACTCTATGAAGCCGCGCTGACCGTCATGATGCGGCTGGTCTTCCTACTCAGTGCGGAGGAGCGCGGCCTGCTGCTGCTCGGCGATCCGATCTACGATCAGAACTACGCGATCTCGACCCTGCTGGGCCAGCAGCGCGAACTAGCCGATCAGCAAGGCGAGGAAGTGCTCGAACGGCGCTACGACGCCTGGAGCCGCCTGCTGGCGACCTTCCGGGCGGTGTACGGCGGCATCCAGCATGACCGGCTGCGCCTGCCCGCCTATGGCAGCAGCCTGTTCGATCCCGACAAGTACCCGTTTCTGGAGGGGCGGCAGCCCGGTACACACTGGCGCAACACATTTGCTCACCCGCTACCGATCAATAACCGTACGGTGCTGCACCTGCTCGAAGCGCTCCAATACCTGCAAGTGAGCGTTCCGGGCAGTTCTATGCGGGAGGCCCGGCGGCTCAGCTTCCGTGCGCTGGATATCGAGCAGATCGGCCACGTCTATGAGGGGCTGCTGGATCACGTCGCTGTGCGTGCTGAGGAGCCAGTGTTGGGCTTCCGGGGCACGAAGAACAAAGAGCCGGAAATCCCGCTCTCGGCCCTGGAACGCCACACCGACCGCGCCGATCTCGTCAAGTTCCTCAAAGATAAGACTGGACGTAGCCCCGGCGCGATCAAGAACGGGCTGGCACGCGAGCCGGATCAATTCCGCATGAGTCGCCTGCGCGCTGCTTGCGAGAATGACGAGACGCTCTACCGGCGCGTGCTGCCCTACCTGGAATTGATCCGCGACGACGACAACGGCTTCCCGGTCGTGATCCTGCCCGGCAGCCTGTACGTCACCGAGGGGCCGACGCGCCGCCAGACCGGCACGCACTACACCCCGCGCAGCCTGACCGAGCCGATCGTCCAGCACACGCTGGAACCGCTGGTCTACATCGGCCCCGCCGAGGGCAAACCGCGCGAACAGTGGCGGCTGCGCCCTGCCGCCGATCTGCTGGACCTGAAAATCTGCGATATGGCGATGGGATCGGGCGCGTTCCTGGTGCAAACCTGCCGCTATCTCTCGGAGCGGCTCGTCGAGGCGTGGGAGGAGGCATCCGAGGGCGGCATTCAGATCACGCCGGAAGGGAAATCATCCAAGGGTGAACAAGGCGAGAGATTCATTCCGAAAGACACCGAAGAACGCCTGGCGCTGGCCCGCCGCCTGATCGCCGACCGCTGCCTCTACGGCGTGGACAAGAACCCGCTGGCCGTGGAGATGGCGAAGCTCTCGCTGTGGCTGATCACGATGGATAAGGGCCGCGCTTTTACCTTCCTGGACCACGCGCTCAAGTGCGGCGACTCGCTGGTCGGCGTTAGCCCAGAGCAGCTCCGCTACTGGCGGCTGGACACGGAAGGCCCGACGCAGCAGGCCGCCTTCGCCTACGAATTCGAGGCGCAGCGCGAGCGCATCATCGCCCTGCGGCGCGAGATCAGCCGCCTGCCGGTGAACGAGGTGGAAGACCAGCACCACAAGGCCTACCTGCTGAGCGAGGCCGACAAGCTGGCGCACAACCTGCGCGCCGCCAGCGATGCGTTGGTGTGGAGCTATTTCAACGACCTGCCCAAAGGCGAACAGGAGCGCTTCCGTGAGGCGCTGCTCTACGCTCACCGCGACGGCCAGGACGTGCCGGATGAGTGGCAGTATGTGCCGACGTTGGAAGAACAGGGGCTAAGACCGTTCCATTGGGAATTGGAGTTCCCCGAAGTGTTCCTGGATGAGCGCGGTGGGTTTGACGCGTTTGTGGGCAATCCGCCATTTATTGGCGGACGTCGGATTCGTGAGATGTTAGGCGATGCGTACCGTGACGCGTTGTATGCTTTCTACCCCGGCTCAAGTGGCAACGCCGATTACAGTGCGTTTTTCTTTCTAAGAGCATATGCCAACTTGCGATCAAATGGTGCATTGGGATTGATCGCTACAAACACCATCGCCCAAGGAGATACACGTAGAACAGGATTAGATGTAATTGTAGAAAGAGGCGGGATCATCTTCAAGGCCACTAACAACCAGCCTTGGCCTGGTCAAGCAGCTGTATCCGTTAACATAGTACATACGGCCCGTAGAGAGTTCTCCCCCCCCCCTTTATTCTGGATGGCAGGACTGTCGAACACATTTCGAGTCTCCTGGATAGTCGACAGACTACTGGAGAGCCGCACGTCTTGGCAACAAATAGTGAGCGGTGTTTTCAGGGATCGGTTGTGGTCGGAGTCGGGTTTATTCTTGAGCCAGAAGAGGCAAAAGCATTATTGAATGCGAATCCCATGAATCGAAATGTCTTGTTTCCTTACATCAATGCCGAAGACTTAAACAATACCCCCGATCAATCAGCCACTAGTGCTCAACCACAAAGGTAATCAAGGATACAGGCGAGCGAGTTTGGTGCG
>CAZSXY010000213.1:0-3179 GCA_964611395.1 uncultured Anaerolineaceae bacterium
CGATGGAAAAGCCGCCTCAACTTTGCGCAATTGGTTAGTAGTTATGAGTTATGAGTCATGGATAATGACCCTATCGCAAATGAAAAGTGGTCCGGGTTTTCCCTCACCGCCCGTACCCCCATACTCAGAACTCCTAACTCATCACTCCAAACTCACACCTTCTCCGCCGCGTACAGTCGAGAATGCTTCGCCATCAGGCACGTTTTCAACAGCCTGTTCACAACCTGTTCAAAAC
This sequence comes from uncultured Anaerolineaceae bacterium, assembly GCA_964611395.1. Classification (GTDB taxonomy): domain Bacteria; phylum Chloroflexota; class Anaerolineae; order Aggregatilineales; family Aggregatilineaceae; genus CAZSXY01. Next base: position 236 of record CAZSXY010000213.1, read on the forward strand.
TTCTTCTCCTGCCCGCTACGTAAGCGCCTCGAACACATCAGCGGGCACGGCGACGCCCCGGAAATTATCGAACGTCACATCGCGGAACGCCAGGCCAAGTCGTTGCTTGAGGTAAGCGAAAATGCCCAGGTAACTTGTGGCAATGCGCGGGCAGCCCGCCAACCCCAGCGCCGCCACCAGCCGCAAGATCACCGGCGCGGGCGCTTCGATCTCCACGAAGTTCCCATAGGGCATTTCATCCAGCACGATCTCGGCTTCGCCCAGCCGGTAGGTCGTGCGGTACTTTTCGTAGACGATGACCGGCTCGAAGCCCAGGCTTCTCAGAATGGAGTCCATGGTCTCAAAGTCATCGACGGTCACTTCGGCTTCGCGCCGCGACATGATTCCCGCTTCAAGCGTAGCCGGCCCTTTATAGGTCAGGCGAACGCGCGTGTCTTTGCGCAGCCTGAGCACGATCGATTGCCGCGCCAGTTCGCCCCCCGGCTTGTCATAGCGCACATTGTATTCGTACACCCGCGCCGCTTCCAGGTGACCGCCTGCGGCCTCGATCCGCCCGGCCACCGCCGCCAGGTCCGGCACGTAGATTTTCGCTTCAACTTCCGCCTTGTCGCTCATGCGCGGCTCCGCTCATAGCGCGCCTCACCCGACTGGCGCGCGACCGCCCGGATCGCGTACACTCTAGACGCGCCCAGACGCAACGCCTGTAGCGCATCACTGTACCACTCCACTGACGCCTCATCAACCTGGAGTTTTGCGGCAGCACATCTGGAGGCTTCCATGCCCGGTGACATCATTCGCGCCGATTATGACGAACTCGCCCGTATCGCCCAAGAATTCGACCTCGAAGGCTGCCAGATCGACCAGCTTATCTTGCGGCTGCGGCGCTGTGTCGACGAGTTAGAACACGGCGGCTGGATCGGGCGCGGCGCGAACGCATTCTACAATGAAATGCATAACGACGTGTTCCCGGGCCTGCACCGGCTGGCCGACGCGCTGATCGCGTCCAGCGATGCGGTCACCCGCATCAGCGACATCATCCGCGAAGCGGAAGAAGAAGCCGCCAGCCTGTTTGGCCGAACGTCGTAGTCACCGGCCCCGCGCCTCACGCCACGATGGGACGCAACGCCTCCGGCAAGTGCTCGCGAATCGCCAGGATCAATTCGCGGAAAAAGCCGCGTGCGTCTTCTGGCGAAAGCACGATGTCATGGTAAAAACTGCCCGACGCCCGCTCGACCAGCCATAAATCCACCCCCAGATAGGGAACGTCGGGCTGGTCATCCAGGGTATCAAACTTGAGGCGACGCAAGGCCCGCAACAACGCGGTGTAGCGATCCGCCTCGACTTCATACGTAAAGCGCACGTCTTTGTTGGGCTTATCATACACGACCAGCAACGAGCACGCCCCACCATGCCCGCGCGTGAGCGTGGCAACCTGGTTCGGATGCCGCCCATCGTGATACTGGATCGTTACCCGGAACGCCTCATTCACACCGGGCCGCCGGGTGATCTCACGGAGTTCCTCCTGGCGTAGGCGAGTGGCGATCAAGCGAATCGGGTCGGCACGACGTGCCTGCATCATCTCACCTCCCCTGGTTCCCTACTACCTGCGATAGCTTCATTGTAAGCCCAAAACGCAACAACCCGTTCCGCCGGTAAGCCCGTTTTCGTCCGTTTCGGCGATGCTTGACATGCGGCGCATTTTATCGTATTCTGGTTGTAAGCGCTTGCAATAAAATTTCAATGTCACACAATCACCCCTCCCCGTAGCCACGTTTTGAACGCAGGCGCGAGATAAAAATGGCCGCATCCACCTTGGGGGTGCATCAACTCATGAAACCAAGCCTGCAAGTTATCGCTGCCAAGGCCGGTGTATCGACCGCAACCGTGTCGCGTGCCCTCAACGACCGCGCGGGCGTCAATCCGTCCACGCGCGAACATGTTCTGGCCATTGCCCGCGAGATGGGGTACATGCCGAATGCCGCCGCCAAAGGGTTAGCCACCTCGCGGACGAACACGCTCGGCATGATCTCCTTTGAACGCCCGCCCCAACGCCCGCTGACCAACTTCCCGGATGAATTCTTACACGGTGTCGATCAGGAAGCACGGCAGCGCGGCTACCACGTCATGACCACGTTCGTCACCGAAGACATGATGCAAGACGCGATGCGCGTCCCCATGATCGGGCAGCAGCGCACCGATGGGCTGATCTTGATCGGCCCGGCGCTCAAGGCATCGTTCATCCTGCAACTGTATAGCAGCGATATCCCCATCGTGCTCGTCGATAACCTGCTGAAAGAAACGGCTATCGACGCGGTTGTCTGCGACAATGCCGGGGGAGCCTACCACGCCACCCGCCATTTGATCGACGTGCACAACCTGCGCAAACTGGTGTTCTTATCCGGGCCGGAAATCTGGTTCAGCAGCATTGAACGCCGGCGGGGGTACGAGCGGGCCATGCACGAAAGCGGTGAATCGCCGCGCGTGATCTTTCTCAAAGACACGATCATGACCGAAGGGTACGCCGCGATGGCGCAGGCCCTGGAGCGCTATCCCGACCTTGAGGGTATCGTTGCCGTGAATGACGCAACGGCTTTTGGCGCGATCCAGGCGGGCCGCGAGCGTGGCCTGCGTATACCGGACGATGTCGCCGTCGTCGGCTTCGATGATGTCGGCCTGGCGGCCCTGCACGCCCCACCCTTGACGACTGTACGCATCTTCACCCGCGAAGCCGGAATCCAGGCAGTGCGTCGCCTGATCGACAAGATCGAGCGCGACAGCCCGCCCGGCTTCGAACTGCGGCTGGGCACGCAGCTTGTCGTGCGCGAAACATGCGGCTGCCCACCCCTGGAAATCCCGAATAATTCCCGCCATGCGTATTAGCTTTGGTGTTTTGACCACGACTTGACCGGATACCCACACTCCATACCCCTGAGGTGGTAGAAAG
>CAZSXY010000214.1:0-3153 GCA_964611395.1 uncultured Anaerolineaceae bacterium
AACGGGCCACTCATACTGAGGGGCCCGTTTGCTGTGGGTGATTTGTGTTGCGTGGGGTGTTCATGTACAATGCTTCACAGTGAACGAATCATAGAAAACGACGCACTACAATTGCGCGGTAACTGAAAAAGAAAGGCGAGACCGTATGATAAAGCGCCTGACAGGTCAGTTCAATATCATTGGCAAGGCCGCTTTAAGCTCTCTCGCGCCATCATTATATCGACTGGCTTTTGTGCTGCTCGGTATAATTATCGGTCTGGCTTGGGCCTATCAGGGAGCGCCTGTCAAGTTTCGGGACGCTGAGCCGGTGCACCTTGCCGATGGGTACAAAGACCAATGGATCAAAATGACGGCGGTCGAATTTGCCGAGTCTCAAGATGTTGAAGAAGCCCGGCGCAAGATTGTTGACGCCGGCGTGTCGCCTGAGATGATTCAGGACTTGATCGATGCGAATGTGGTTGATGAACCGAGATTGGCGGACCAGTTGCAGGCGCTAAAGGTTGTTGCCGAAGAGAGCAAATCGGCTGCCAGCAAGCAGGCAGACAAGATAGGCACTAGTTTGCTTGGGGGCATTCTCGGCCCGCTGGCTTGCGTGGTGGGCACCGCCATCATTGGAGTTATACTGGCTGTAGTCTTCACGTTCTATTGGGCGATTCCCATTGGGAAATGGGCCAAGCCGCGGACTGAGCGGGGCGCTCCTGCGTTTGCGCCAAGTGTGAGCGGCAGCACCGCCCATACGGAGCGAGTGGCTGCGACCAAGGAAGCGGCAAGGCAGAAAACCGATTTCGTGGCGCGCGGGGAGGCTCCGCCAGTCAGTCAATACATGTCAACTTACATCCTGGGCAACGATCTGTATGATGATTCGTTCAGCATAGAAACGGCAGCCGGTGAGTTTCTGGGCGAGTGCGGTTCGGGCATTTCCGAAACCATTGGCATCGGTGAGCCTAAGAAAGTTGCGGCGACCGAAGTGTGGTTATTCGATAAGAACGACATTCGGACAGTTACCAAAGTTCTCATGACGGAACATGCCTATAATGACCAGGCGCTGCGGACGAAACTTGCCCCTAAAGGCGAAGCGGTTCTGGCTGAGCCGGGCATGGTGACTACGCTCGAAACCGAGACACTTCGCGTCCAGGTGAGGATCGTTGACTTGCAGTATGGTGAAGGGCCACTACCTCCCAAGAGTTTCTTCGAACGCCTGACAGTTGAAATTGCCGCGTGGACAAAGGAACGCCCTGATTCTGGAACCGGTGGTTCCCGGCCTCCCGATACGTCGGCGGCCTTTGGTGATACAGCAGAGTTGTTGAATTACTGAACGAGTCAAGAGGAGCCAGGGGCTGTGCCTTAGCATGGGGCCAGCCCCTGTTACTTAGCGGGAAATTTTCAGGATTTTCACTTCCCAGGTTCCACCAGGCGTTTTCACACGTACAGTTTCACCCACTTTCCGCCCCAGTAATGCTGCGCCAAGCGGACTTTCGTTGGAAATCCGTCCATTGCGAGGATCGGCTTCCGCCGCGCCGACGATGCGGTACGTTTCGGGCGTTTCGCCATCCGCCTGGATTGTGATTTGACAGCCGGGCTGCACCTCAGAAGGTGCTCTATCGGCGTGCGAATTGTCGATAATCACAGCAGTGCGGAGTAGGTTTTCCAGATATTTGATCCGTCCTTCTAAAAACGCTTGCTGTTCTTTGGCGTCAATATAGTCGGCGTTTTCAGAGAGATCGCCTTGGCTAATTGCTTCCTTGAGCAACGCTGCCAGCGCAGGACGTTTCACCGTAATGAGTTCTTCGAGTTCTGCACGAAGTTCTGCAGCGCCCTGAACCGTCAAGTATTGCTGTTCCTCTGCCATGTCTCACCTTTAGAAACGAAATCGATACAATCGCTGACTGTCACGTTCGAGTAAACGGGTCAAAAAGCCGTTGCCATTCTTGTAATGCATACCGGTCAGTCATTCCGGCGATATAGTCTGTTACGGCGCGGTGTAAACCGCGTTCATCTGCTGCATGTTGAACGGATGGCGGTAACTGGTCTGGTTCGGCAATGTACGTTTGAAACATTTCGGTGATAAAGCGCTCAGCTTTAACGGCCATCCGAACGACACGGTGGTGACGGTACATCCTGGAAAAAAGAAAATTCTTCAGTTCGCGGTTGAGCGATTGTAATTCCTCTGTGTGCCGAACCACATTGAAGGAGAGCCTTTGAAGTTCTTCGGGCGATGTTGGATTTGTTTCAGCCAACACTTTGGCCGTTGCATTGATCACATCGTTGATTTCAATCCCCAACAGCCTGCGAATCATGCGATGTCTTATCTGCTCCGAAAAATTGTGGCCATCCCAGCCGATGCTTTCCTTGAGCATGTTCCATAGCCCAAGGCTGTCGAGTTGCGCTGGTTCGATGAGGCCGGAACGCAACCCGTCATCAAGGTCGTGAGCGTTATACGCAAGCTCATCGGCAACGTTTGCGATCTGCGCTTCGAGGCTCGCACGCAAATGGGGATCAAAGCCTTCCGCTGCGGAGTCACTCAGATCGTATTCAGTTTCATGTTTCACGATCCCCTCGCGCAGTTCATGTGTCAGGTTGAGCCCTGGCCAGCGGGGATAGCGCGATTCAAGTTTGGTCAAGATACGCAGTGATTGCTTGTTGTGGTCGAACCCGCCGTGATCGGCCATGAGCTTGTTGAGTATGGCTTCACCGGAATGGCCAAACGGCGGATGTCCCAAGTCATGCCCCAAACAAATGCCTTCAACCAAATCTTCGTTTGCGCCCAGGGCACGGGCCAGGCTGCGACCGATTTGCGTTACTTCGAGCGTATGAGTCAGACGCGTGCGGTAATAGTCTCCCTCGAAGTTAACGAACACCTGCGTCTTGTATTCCAAGCGCCGAAATGCCGTTGTGTGCAGGATACGATCCCTATCGCGTTGAAACGCCGTGCGAAATTCGGGTTCCGGTTCAGGATGTAGACGGCCCTTACTATGACGGCTCTTGAGCGCGTATGGCGCGAGGATTGTTTCTTCGATCTGCTCTTGATCCTGGCGTGCGATTAGCATGAAAGTCCACCACTCGAATAGCCCCAACCGGACATGGATCGTGTGTGCCTATGGAACGGGCAACACGCACCCGAAGATACCTTAATTTCGCGCCCCATGCAATCGA
>CAZSXY010000215.1:0-3140 GCA_964611395.1 uncultured Anaerolineaceae bacterium
GCGTGGGGGTGACCTGTGTGGCGTGTCACAGCCCGCATGGCGAGTCGCCGGAAGAAGTGGGCTTGCCAGCCGACGACTATGAACTGTGCGTGCGTTGCCATCACAGCCGCACCTCCAACGGTGAGGTATTTAGCTTGGGTAGCGGATTCCATCATCCTGCCCGGGAGATGTTTGAGGGGCAGGTGGTGGTGGAAGCGGTTGAATCGATTCCATCGGCGCACTTCCGGAGCGAAGATGGCCCCCGTTGCACGACGTGCCACATGCCGGAGACGGTGCAGATTGGCGCGTTCGGGCGTGGAGCCAGCCATACCATGGCTGTAGCGTTGCCCGGTGAAGTCGCCGATCTCGAACCCGACTCATGCACAAGTTGCCATACGGACCTGGTGACACGCGCGGATGTACAGCGTCTTATCGATGATGTTCAGACAGGGACGGAAGCCCGGCTGGCGGCGATTCAAGATGCGCTTGACTCGAATGCGGCTATCTGGATCAAAACAGTTGTAAGCTTTATCAATGGTGACGGCAGCCGGGGTATTCATAATCCGGTATACACCGACGCGCTTCTGGATGCCGTTGAGGTTGAGCTGGGTCTTCAACCTGTTAAGACCGTTGAGGTGACGCCTGAGTCGCCTGGCATTGACATCCCAATCATTACGACTGAGGCAGAGGAAGACACAGAAGGAATCAGCGTGGCCGAGAGCGGTCTGTCTACGCCTTCGATTATCTTGTTGGGCATAGTCGGACTCATCGTTTTGATTGCCGCGTACGCCTTCTTCGTGTGGGAGGCGAAATAATGACACTTCGACCGAAGCGTGTTGCTATAGCATTGCTCTTGTGCGGGGCATTGGTGGTTCTAGTCGCCGCGCTCATGATGTCGGCAGATCAGGCTTTTGCCCAGGGGGGAGAGACCCCAACTACACGCAATGAGGATGGGTATTGCCTGGTTTGCCATGCAAACTCGCAACAGCATGTGACCTTTCCTGATGGGAGCGTCTTGAGTATCGGAATTGATCCCAAGGCATTTGCGGCGTCAGTTCATGGTGAGAGCAACGGGCAAGGCCCGCTATCGTGTGCCGATTGTCACGGCGAGAAATCCTATCCGCACGAATCGACGTCTGCTGCCTCGACTCGGGAATATCGGGTTGAGCTATCTCTTGTATGCACCACTTGCCATGAGGAACAATTTTCCGAACTGGCCGACAGTGTGCACTACGAGGCGCTCGCTGAAGGGAATTTTCGGGCGGCGACGTGTGTCGATTGCCACGGCGCACATGAAATAACATCGTTGAAAGGCAACCGGGAAGAGGAAGCCGAAACATGTGCGAATTGCCACAAGATTGTTTCCTCAGAATATATGAATAGCGTGCACGGGAAGGCGCTGTTTGACGGCGACCCTAACGTGCCGGGGTGCGTCGATTGTCATGGCATTCACGGCATCGAGCACCCGACTACGGCGTTGTTCCGGAATCGTTCGCCGGAACTGTGCGCGGATTGCCATGGTGACAAGGAACTCATGAAGCAGTATGGCATCAGCACCAATATCTTTGAAAGTTACCTGTCCGATTTCCATGGCACCACCGTGCAGCTCTTTGAACAGCAAGACCCGAACGTGCCTACCAACAAGGCGGTGTGCTTCGACTGTCATGGAGTTCACGATATCGCTGAGGTGAACGATGGTAACAGCCGGGTCGTGCGCGAAAACTTGCTGGAGACATGCCAGCAGTGCCATCCGGACGCCACCAGCGATTTCCCAGATTCCTGGGTGGGGCATTACGAACCGGATCTGGAGTCGCAGCCCTTGCTGTACACGGTCAACCTGTTCTATGCCATACTCATTCCTGGTGTGCTAGGTGGTTTTGGGGTATTGATCGCTACTGATGTCTATCGCCGGCTTCGTCAGCGTGTGCGCCGGTCGCAAAGTGCGGGGGATAAATGATGGCTAGGAAACAGGAAAACGTTGAGTACACCCGTTTTTCGCCAGCACAGCGGTTTGAACATATCCTGGTGATCGTCTCGTTTACCTGCCTGGCGCTGACTGGCATCCCGCAAAAATATGCGACCCACGACTGGGCACAGGCCATGATTGATTTCCTGGGTGGGATCGAGAGTGTTCGCATTGTTCACCGCGTCATGGCGACGGTTCTCATGGCCGAGTCGATTTATCATGGGGGGGTGCTGAGTTACAAGGTCTTTGTGCTTGGCGAGCGATTGACGATGATGCCCACCCTGCGCGATCTCAAGAACGTGTGGGACTGGGTCCGGTTCAATTTGGGGCGGGTGAAACAACATCCGCGTATGCCCCGCTTCAATTTTGGGGAAAAGGCCGAGTATCTGGCGATGGTGTGGGGCACCCTGGTGATGATCATCACCGGCTTCATGCTGTGGAATCCTATCGCCATTACAAAGGTGCTGCCCGGAGCCTGGATTCCTGCTGCTCGTGCGGCGCATGGAGCCGAGGCCGTCCTCGCCGTTGCGTCGATTATCACCTGGCATGTGTACAATGTTCATCTCAAGCATTTCAATAAGAGCATGTTCACCGGCAAACTCTCGCGGCATGAAATGGAAGAGGAGCATGCCGAAGAGCTTGAGATGATCGAACGCGGACTGATACCAGTCCCCCCTCCACAGGAAGTCATTGCCAGCCGCCAGCGTATTTTCTGGCCCTATGCTGTTGTGGTGACGATCATCCTGGTTGGCGGCCTGATCTATTTCGTTTCGTTCGAGGAAACGGCTATTCGTACCGTCCCGCGTCTGTCGGCAGCGGCTGACACAGCCGTGAGTGTCGATCCCGATATAGGCGATCCGGAGTTAGGCGCTCAGTTATGGGTTCAAGCGGCGTGTGATATCTGTCATGGGGTAAACGGTGAGGGAGTTGAGGGCAAGGCCGATTCCCTCGCCGGAACCAGCCTGTCATTCGAATCGTTTGTGATTTCAACACGGCGCGGGCCGGCGGACATGCCCGCCTATAACGCGGGGCAGTTGAGCGACGAGGACCTGGCCCATATGTGGGTGTGGCTGATTGCGCTGGAATAATTGGCCTGTTGGAAACCCCATCCAGCCAGAAAAAAGCAAAGCCCCCAGGCAAGGGAAGTGGATAAAGTCAAGGATATACGAAATCTCTGACGTGAGCAGGGTAGTTC
>CAZSXY010000216.1:0-1181 GCA_964611395.1 uncultured Anaerolineaceae bacterium
GGTTTTCGCCCGGCTGGACAGTGTGCGTGGCCGGACGGCTGCCGTCCTGGGCATGTGCAAGACTCCCTATGCCCGACAGAGCCAGCGCTACGGCGGCGAACAGCATTGTGCGGCGCATGTGGCATCCCTTCGTTGCAAAGAACACTCGTCGTTGCGTGCAAATCTCCTGCTTTACCCGGCGGACGTGATTCCCGCCTGGGCATAGTATACTTCCGGCGCTTTTCGGCAAGCAACCGCCCGGCACGACCATTGACAAGCATTGCCTGCATCGCGTATACTCCTGCCCGGTAGCCTACGCGATCAGGGATGAAAGAAAGGAGGCGGCCCGGTGAGTGCTCACTATCCCCATTTCAGTTCGGCTTCCGAACTCGCAACGGAACGTCGCGCCGGGCAGTGCCCCTGAGGGATGCTTCCCAACGGTGTCAGATCGAGCGACGATGATGTGAATCGCCGTGCGTGTCGGAAGAGACACACGCGGCGTTTTTGTTTGCCTTTTGGGATGTCGTCTTCACTTGCTAACAAGTCTTACACAGGACGTTTGAACTCATGAACGAAAAATCGGCACAAACGCTTGAACTGCCGAAGATTTTAGAGCAACTGGCGGGGTTCACGGCCTTTTCTGCCAGCCGCGAACTGGCGCTGGGCCTGGCCCCCACGCCCTATCTTGACGAGGCCCAGGAACGCCAGCAGGAAACCCATGAAGCGCGGGTGTTGATCACGACGCACGATCACATCACCGTGGGCGGTGCGCGTGACGTGCGCCCGGACGCGCTGGCTGCGGAGCGCGGCGTCCTGCTCGAACCGCAAACCCTGCTCACCATCCGCACCACGCTGCGGCAGGCGACGACCTTGCGCCGCTTCATTGGCCGGATGCACGGGCAGTTTCCCCGGCTGGCGCGCATCGTCGAGCGGCTGGAAGAATGCACCGCGCTCCAGCACGAGATCGCGCGTGTGCTGGACGAAACCGGCGAGGTCGTGGACACGGCCAGCCCCAGGCTTGCCACGGTGCGCCGCGAGATGCGCGTCGCGTTCGACCGGTTGCAGAGCAAGCTGCACAACATCATCAACAACGCCAACAACGCCATGTACCTGCAAGAAAAGCTGGTCACCCAGCGGCACGGGCGCTATGTGATCCCGCTCAAGGCCGAGTTCAAGGGGCGGATTCCGGGCATTGTCCACGA
>CAZSXY010000216.1:1281-3119 GCA_964611395.1 uncultured Anaerolineaceae bacterium
GAGCAATCGCTCTCGACGTTTTCATCGCACATGACCAACATCATCGGCGTTCTGGACGATGCCGATCACGAGTCGCTGGTCATTCTCGATGAACTGGGCGCGGGAACCGACCCGGCGGAAGGATCGGCCCTGGCCCGCGCGCTGCTCGATGACCTGGTGGATCGCGGCGTGACGACGTTCGTCACGACCCACCACCCGGAACTCAAAATCTACAGCCACGAAAAACCGGGGGTGCAGAATGCCAGCGTTGAGTTCGATCTCGAAACGCTCGCGCCAACGTACCGGCTGGTCATTGGGTTGCCGGGGCGCTCGAATGCGCTGGCGATTGCCGGGCGTCTGGGCCTGCCCAAGCGCATTGTCGAGGACGCGCGCGGCAAAATGGCAGCTGACGACTTGATCGCCGATGACCTGCTCGACGCCATTCACAAAAAACGTGACGAAACGCGCCGCGCCGCCGAAGCCAGCATGAAATCATTTGTCGCCGCCGAGGAATTGCGGGCGGAGTTGCGCTTTCGGCTGGAGAATATTGAGAACGAGCGCCGCGAGGTTCTGGCGCAGGCCCGCGAGGAAGCCGAGCAAGAACTCGAAGCCCTGCGCGCCGAGATTCGCCGCCTGCGCAAACGCCTGAGCGCTGCGGGGCAACCGCTCAACGTGATCCGGCAGGTGCAGGAGGAAGTGAAAGACCTCGAAGAGGAAATCGCCTTCGTGCCGGAACCGGTAGAAACGCTCAGCGCCGGCGAGGAGCTGCCCCAGTTCCGCCTGGGCGACCTGGTATGGGTGAACACGCTCAACGTGGAGGGCCAGATCACGGAACTCTCCGGCGACGAGGTCGAAGTCGCGGTCGGGCGGTTGCGGTTGCGGGCGCGGCGCGAAGACCTGGCGCATCGCTCGAAGGGCGAGAGCAAGCGCGAGGAAAAGAAAAAGCGGCGCATGACTGGCAGTGTGCGCGGGCACGCGGCGTCAACGGTTGAGGCGACGACGAAGACCGCTTCGCCGGGGCTGGAACTAGACTTGCGCGGCCAGCGGGTTGAGGATGCGATCCCGACCATGGAAGACTATCTGGACGCGGCGTACATGGCCGGGCTGCCGTTCGTGCGGATCATTCACGGCAAGGGCACCGGGGCGCTACGCGTTGCCGTCCGCGAACGGCTACACGGTCATCCCCTGGTGCAAAGTTACGAAACCGGGCGACCCAAAGAGGGCGGCGACGGCGTGACCGTCGTCAAGCTCGTGGCGCAGGGCTAAACCCCGGCCCATTCCCGACACATACGCGGGCGCAGTGAATGGCTGCGCCCGCGTTTTCGTGTGGGCTTGCCCGCGGCCTATTCCGCGTAAGGGACAAACGCCAGAATCGTCTGCGGGTACTTATCCGTCACCAACAAAAAGCCGAGGTCGTCCAGGCGGGTGATGCCTTCCCAGTTGCGGGCGTTTTCGTCCGGCAGCGCCAGTTGAACCGGTGCGGTTCCGGTCAGGGTGATCGCGTCGGGCGAGTATTGCAACTCCACCAGGCGCTCGACGTGGGGGAACTGGCCGTGGGTGTCGCCTTCTCCAAACTGCTCGACGAGCGGATCGGCATCGGTCAGCAAGAAATCTTCGCCGGGGAACAGGTAGTTGATGGCCCAGAAGACGCCGTTTTCGTCCGGCGGGGTGGCATCGGTGACGCGGTACTCGATGGTTGGGAAGGGGATGTCACCGCTCTGCTGCAAATCGAAGTCGTAGACATACGCTGCCGGTTCGGCGTTCACCCCCGCGCCGTTGATCTCGTAGAACGTCACCAGCCGGTCGCCCGCCACGAACAGGCTCTCGTATGACATGTTGCCGTAGTCCGTCTGCGGCAT
>CAZSXY010000217.1:0-3110 GCA_964611395.1 uncultured Anaerolineaceae bacterium
TGGGAAGATGTAGAATCCGTACACCCGTGACTATTCACGGGAATTGAACAACAGGAAGATATTGTGCCCAAACGAGTAACGATCAAAGATGTCGCCAAACACGCTGGTACATCGTACCAAACAGTTTCGCGCGTCATTAACAACAAGCCGGATGTTGCCCCAGAGACACGCCAGCGTGTGCTTGCAGCAATTGAGGCCCTCAACTATCGTCCCAGCTTGGCAGCCACTTCACGTACTCAAGCGCAGACGTATATTATGGCGATTGCTATCTCGCCTTACAACGAGTTCTTGTTATACGAGGGCGATCCGCACCTGCTGCGTCTTATCCATGGCATAGACCGGGAACTAGCCGTCAGAAATTACAGCTTGTTGCTTTCAACCATCCACTTCAACAATGACAATGCCATTGAAAGCCGCCTGCTTTCGCGCCAGTTGGCCGATGGCGTGATTATCAGACTCTCCATGGACGACCAAGGTCGATGTGCCAACCTTCTCGCCGAAAAGGGGTATCCTGTCGTAGTAGTCGGGTACAGCCACAACAACAATATCCCCTCGATACGAAGTGACGATGAGCACGGTGCATACACCCTGACGCAGCACTTGTTGGCTCTTGGGCACAGACGTATTGGTATCATCAGCAGCCCTGTGGGTGACCCGGCCACTCAGATGCGCTGGCAAGGTTATAGGCGGGCTATGCGCGAGTCTGGGCTTGATGAAGACCACACGCCGTATGCGGTGGGCAATTACACGGCTGACAGTGGTTATGACGCCGTCTCCCAATTGATGCAGAACTCGCCTGACTTGACTGCTATTGCTGCTTTCAGCGACACCATGGCGATTGGGGCAATGCAGTGGCTCAGAGAGAACGGATACACTATTCCAGACGATATCTCGATTGTTGGATATGACGACATCCCAGACGCACAACGGCAATCACCTCCCTTGACGACAATCCGCATCCCTTCCATGCAGGAAGGTCAGCGTGCCGTGCAGATTCTTTTCGATCTCATCGAAAACCGTAAGGTCTATGACAACGAAGTTATCTTGCCCGTGCATCTTGTTACGCGGCAGTCGACAAGTGTTCCTCGGGATCCGTAGGGCCATCCTGAATTCTGCAACGCCGTGGGTCATTGAGTATCTCGGTTGATTTCGTTGTGTAGACTCTACGCTTCCTGTGTTGATCGAATTGCCCATCCGTTCGGATTCTCCGCCTGAAAGAAGATAGAGTAGAATGCTAGATAGTCTTCGGCGCGAATGTCTGGATTACATGCTCATCTTGAGCGAACACCATCTGCGACACGATGAGTTTTTTGACCGTCACAGATTTCACATTATGACTCTGAGCCACCCCCCGTCAACGTAATAGGTCGAACCAACGCAATAGCTGGCCCGCGGCGAGCACAGAAAGACAAAGAAATGCGCCACCTCTTCTGGCGATGCAAAGCGCCCAATGGGCGCATTATCCTTGGCGATCTTGTCGAGATATTCTTCGGGGGTCGTGGGTTCATTCTCGGTAAGCAAAGTTGCCGTCTTCTTCCAGTCAGGCGTCAGAACGAGACCAGGGTTGATCGTATTGACACGGATACCTTCTGGTATAAGCTCATTGGCCAGACATTTGGAAAACATCACCAAGGCAGCTTTGGTTACATTATAAATCGGCTCGTAGTAGAGGGGCTGTGTCGCACAGATTGACGCATTATTGAGGATGACCCCACCACCTCGCTTACGCATGAGCGGCACCAGCTTGCGCGATAATCTAACTGCTGCCATCACGTGCAAGTCCCAGTAATACTGCCAGCGTTCATCCGAGGCTTCCATAATCGTCTCTTCGCTGCCAGTACCAGCATTATTGATCAAGATATCAATACCATTTCCAAACTCAGCATCAATAGTAGCGACAAAATGCTCGAGATCATCCACCTGGGTCACATTGGCCTTTACCCCAATTGCCCTCACGCCGTATTTTTCCGCGATCTCGCTGGCCTTGGCCTGGACACGTTCTTCATTGCGCGCGCATAACGCGAGGTGAACACCTTCCCGGGCCAGACCCTCTGCTACGGCAAGGCCAATGCCGACACTACCACCGGTGATGACAGCCACTTTATCTTTTATTTGCAGATCCATCGCTCATAGCCTCATAGTATATGATGTGGACGTTAGTTAACTGATTTTAGCCATGTTTCGAACACGGCTCTTATATTTTCTTGGAAATTGTCTTTGCCCCATTCACACTGCGCAATGACACCACCTGAACCGTCATCTAAAACACGTCGCACTCGCATTACCGCTTCGCAAACCTCATTCGAGTCGCCAAATGGCAAGGTATGCTGCCGGTCAATTTCGCCCCAGAAAGTGACTTTTCCCTTGTACTTACGGGCTAGTTCTTCAATATCCATACAGAAAAGCTGAGAGTTTATTGCATCAATACCGACCTCAATGAGATCGCCGTAAATAGCCTCGGTGTTGCCATCGGTGTGGAAAAAAGCGAATTTGCCTGCTGCATGAATGAGGTCACAGTATTCTTTGTAAAGGGGTTTGAATAACTCTCGCCAGGTCTTTGGGTTGATAAGGAGTGAGTGATTGGTCCCCCAATCATCCATGAAGAAGATGGCATCAACGTTAGATTCGCACCAGGCTCGAATATCTTCGAGATAGAATTCATGCACCATTTCAAGGAGTGTGCGCACTTCTGCTGTGCCGTAGGCAATGTCAATGAACAAATTCTCTGTGCCACGCAGAAACTGCAAGCGTTCAAAGGGGCGAGCCGTTACGTCAGAAAGCATGAATCGATCACTCTCGTCGCATAGCCGATTCACATAGGATAAATCCCGCTTGCGCACCAAATCCCACGGCGGTTGGAATGTCTCCAGGTAAGACCAGTTTGCCAACGCCGGTTCTTTGACCTCACCGATAACACCTGGTTCCCCTACATGCCACACACTTCCCCAATCATCGACATAGCGTCCAGGTTGGGCGGTAGCAGCGACAACTTTGTCGCTCCAACCGGGACTTAGCTGGGAAGGTTGGATATCCATTGGGAATTCCTGAAGCAGTTCATCAAGCTCATTTTTCCGAAACAAACTGATGTATGGCAACGCCCAAAGATCGCG
>CAZSXY010000218.1:0-3084 GCA_964611395.1 uncultured Anaerolineaceae bacterium
CGCCCCTTTGGTCACATCATAGGGGATCGCGCGTTCATGAGCACGCAGCCCACCTACCGATGATATGTTGATGATGCTGCCGCCCTCGGGCATGATCATTGCCACCCGTTGAGCAAGCAGCAGCGGGGCACGCACATTGATCGCGATTTGGCGATCAAACAGTTCAACCTTCATCTCGGACAACCGTACACGAAACAGGTCTGCGGCATTGTTGACCAGCACATCGACTCGGCCAAAATGGTGAACCGCCTTATCTACCAAACGCGCAACCTGATCTTCGTTTCGCAGATCGCCCGGTACACCAATCGCATCAATCCCTAACTCACGCAAGCCGTTTACTACGAAGCCTACTTCGTCCACTTCCAGCCCTGCGATGACGATTCGCATCTGTTCCGCCGCTAACCTAACTGCGATACCCCGACCAATTCCCTGACTCGATCCAGTCACAATGGCCACCTTCCCATTGAGTTCAGGATAGCGAGGGACAACAGCCTGAAATAGCTCAGCGACAGTCATGATCCGTTCACCAATCATGCACGCTTCCGTCAGCACGGCGAACGGTCGGCAAATAGCTGCGCTGGTATGGGTATTTAGCGGCAGCGACTTCATCCACATCGGTACCCAGGCCAGGTCGGTCACTGACAAATAGGCGACCGTCGCGGAATACCGGCCCACCGTAGATCACGGCTTCGGTTACTTCAGGGAAGAATGTCAATTCCTGCACCCCGAAATTCGGGATCGCCATATCAAGATGAACGTTCGCTGCATGTGTGATGGGGGCAATGTCGGGGGGACCATGCCATGCAGTTTGGACGTTGATTGTTTCAGCCAGCGCTGCAATTTTCCGTGCTTCAGTAATTCCGCCAATATGCCCGATATCGCAACGAATGAAATCGATCAACTGCTCGCTGACAGGTGTAAGGGCCTCCCAGCGCGTGTGAAACAACTCGCCCATCGCAAGTGGAATTGAGCTGTGCTGGCGAATGACCCGGAGACTCTCTTTGTGTTCGGGGCGAATTGGATCTTCGAGAAAAAACAACCGGTACGGTTCAAGGGCTTGAGCCAACTGAACAGCCTGGATCGGATTCAGACGTTCATGGACGTCGTGCAGCAATTCGATTCCATCACCTAACGTACTGCGCAGATGTTCGAATAGGCGAGGAATTGTGCGAAGATAGGGTGCGGGTTCCCAACATTCGCAGCCTGGTAATGGGCCACCATCGCCCCAATCGGAATTGCCAAGTGTTTCGTGTACATCATCCGTGCCATAAGTGCCTACGTTGCCTGGGATCGCCACCTGCGCCCGCACAACCTTTCGATTAGCATGTGCTGTGGGAATTCTGTCGTGTCATCAGGAGGTCCCGGCCAGTGACCACCAACAGCAATATTGATCAGCAAGAAGAATTCGTGGTTAAATACCCAATCGCCCATTCCCCAGAGGGTATCTGGCGTTGCCGTGTGGAAGTTTTCGCCGTCAATGTACCAGCGGATCACATCCGGCTCCCACTCGATACCAAATACATGGTAATCATCAGCAACGGGGTCATCGAAAACGTAGCGCAGGCCCAACCCGGACGAGCCAGAGTATCCTGGCCCGTGAATCGTGCCATGCGTTGAACGGGGTTCTTTGCCCACATATTCCATAATGTCGATTTCGCCAGAGTAGGGCCAACCGATCTCGGGAAAATCGGCCCCGAGCATCCAGAACGCGGGCCAGAGTCCCTGTCCTTCAGGCAATTTGATGCGAGCTTCGATTTTGCCGTACATGAACTCGACTTTGTCTATCGTAATGCAACGCGCCGAGGTGTAGGCGTTGCCTTTGTAGTCCTCTTCGCGTGCAGTAATGACCAGTTGACCTGCTCCGTTGTGCGCGAGATTTTCGAGGCGATCAGTGTAGTATTGGAGTTCTGCGTTGCCCCAACCCCAACCACCCACTTCACAAGTCCAAAACTCGCTGTTGGGCGGCGTATTGGCCTCCGCATCAAATTCATCGCTCCAGATCAGTTTCCCTTCGCCGTCAAAATTGTAATCGTTGGAGCCCGAATCAGTTTGGGGCGATGTCTCGGCAGCGGATTCGTGCGTTTCCTCTGCCCCTAAATTACTCGGTGGTCCAGACAAGGTGATATTGTCGAGATAGTTCGTGAAGGCCCCCACGCCTGCGGGAAAACCAAATGCATAGCCATGTACTTCCGTCAAACCCAGTCCATCAGCCGGTGCGCCGCCCGGCTGCCAATCCGTACGTCGCTGGAAATCGGCAAACGGAAGGCTGAATAACCGCCAGCTAGTGAAATCATCGGTGATCCGGTAATACCAGCGTTCCGCGGTATCCGTGGTGGACCCTGGCGCGCGATTATCGAAAATCTCAACCTGGATGTCACCGCCTGAGTTTGCGCCATAGAGCCAGAAGTCAAGCGCGGAATGACTCGTCCAGTCTTGTGGTGTCCACGCTGTGCCATTGGTCAAAACATGCGTAAAGCCACCGTAACTGGCAATATCGTAGCTGATACTGAGCACTGTATTAGTTCCGTCTTGACCGGGCAATGCGAGATCGCCATCGGCAGTGACAGTTTCCAAGACAACGTTATCCGGAGAATCTCCCCAGGGCACAAAGCCAATATTGTTGCCGTGTTCATCCTGCATGTGGCCGATTCCGTCTTCAAAATCCGCGAGGAGGAGCGGCTGATTTTCAAGCTCGCCGTCGGAAACTACCATCTCGGTGGCTTCAGTTTCGAGGCCATATCCTATTGAAAACAAGGGGGGATCATCGCTCGCCCCCAGAGGAACCTGATCAAGGCTTGCTGGTCACTCAAAGGATAACTTCCCAGTGATCGGCGATTGACCAAACAAACCATCCGCTACCCCCTGGCCTTCGGTTCCGGGTAGCCATGCTGCGACAAGCGCATCCCACTTCTCGATTTCGTCGGTGATGATCAGCGGACGACTGGAAAGCAAGACTACAACCAATTTCTGGCTCTGTTCGGCCGTGCGCTCAATAACCTTGAGATCTTCCTGTAAAGCCCCCCAAGTTAGGCTCATGCGCACATGTGGTGCTGAGAGCGGCAGTTGTTATTGTTGCTCCAAACG
>CAZSXY010000219.1:0-3052 GCA_964611395.1 uncultured Anaerolineaceae bacterium
TCTGCAATTCGCTGGCGTGCTGATTTGGTTACGCTGAAATGTCAACAGAACCTAGCTCTTGCGAACTCAATTTTGCCGAATCGGAACACGCGGACCAGTATTTGCAGGCAAAACCATCCGCGTTCAGCCTCTGGTCGTGGTAATATTCCTGAAGTGCTTGATAGCGTTGTTGCGTCTTCTTCTCATCAAACTCCCAGCCGCTCATCGGATTTCCTCCTCTGTCCTCTTTTGCGCACAACGAATTCTAAACCACGGTTGTAAGTTCTCCCTAGTCGGCGAGCAGCGCTTGTATCCCTTAAACGGTGCTTTTGTCGCTTTATTAAAGCAGGTACTGGGAAGGGCGCTTTCAATCGCACAATACTTGAGAGCAATCGGGCAGCCTGGTTACTGACCACACCTCGGTTAATCGATCGCCCACTGATAGCGCGGATCGTGCCGCTCTCCCTGCCAATCCTGCGTATGCTGCAACGCAATCTCGGCCAGTGCCTCAATGTGGTTGGGATCGTCGTTCAGCGCGGGAATGTACCCAAACGATTCCCCGCCCGCCTCCAGAAATGTCTCACGCCCTTCGATGGCAATTTCCTCCAACGTTTCCAGGCAGTCCACCGAAAACGTCGGGCTAACCACCTGAACGGACTTCACGCCCTGTTCTGGTAGCATCTTGAGCGTTTCGTCCAGATAGGGTTTGAGCCACTCCGCAGGACCGAAACGCGACTGGAATGCAACCATGTACTGCTCCTTCGGCAGATTCAGTTCCTCCGCGAGTAACCGCGCTGTCCGCCAGCACTCGTAGTAGTACGGATCGCCGGAGAGCACGTAACTCATGGGGAGACCATGAAACGACATGAGCAGCCGGTCGCTCCGCCCGAACTCCGACCAGTACGACCGGATACGATCCGCCAGCGCGTGGAGATAGCCGGGATGATCGTGATAGCTGTTGATAAAGCGCAACTCCGGCACCCAGCGCCAGCGCGTAAGCACCTGCGCCACGGCGTCAAAGCTGGCCCCGACACTCGCACCAGAGTATTGCGGATAGAGCGGAAACACCAGGACGCGGCGCGCGTCTGCACGGCGAAGCACGTCAAGCCCGACCTGGATCGAGGGATTGCCATAGACCATCCCCAACACAACCTTGACTCGTTCATTGAAATGCCGCGCAACGGTGTTTTCCAGTGCCGCTGCCTGCCGATGACTGGTCAGCAGCAGGGGCGATTCTGGTTTGCCGTTGCGCTCCGGTGTGCGCCAAATCGTGCGGTAGATGCGCGCTAAATGACGCGAGCGCACATTCAAGATGATTCCGTGCAGGATGGGGAGCCACACCCAGCGCGGAAACTCAATGATGCGCGGATCGCTCAAGAACTCCGCCAGGAAGCGGCGCACCGACCAGAAAGTCGGCGCGTCGGGCGTACCGGCGTTGGTGATCAGGATGCCGGTACACGGCTCGCCATCATAGCAGCTGGGTTTGCCAACATAGCGTGTCATGAAATCCTCTACTCCTAATTGGTGCCGACATTCCGAGGGTCAATCTGAGCTCGACTTTGTGCAAAAGCTCGTTAAAAACTGAAAGGCAGATTAAGCTGTTGGCCTAACTGCGAAAAAAGGTCAATCAGATGCTTAACCTGCCGCCTACGATTATGACGGTCTTGATGCCATTTGCGCCACTGTTTCATGCCAAGACGTGGCGGAAAGTGCCTGTGTTGCTGATGGGGACGATTCTGACGCCCGGTAAACGCACGGTGACCGCTGCCTTGCGTGTGATGGGATTGAAAGACGAGTGCAAGTTCTCGATATTTCATCAGGTGCTCAACCGGGCCGCCTGGTCGTCCTTGGCGGTGAGCACATGTTTGTTGAACATGCTGCTCACGTTGATTTACCCCACCAATGAACCGTTGGTCTTTGGGATCGATGAAACGATTGAGCGGCGGTGGGGTCATAAGATCGCGGCGCGTGGCATTTACCGCGATCCAGTCCGGTCCAGCAAGAGCCACTTTGTGAAAGTCAGTGGCTTGCGCTGGATCAGCCTGATGTTGCTGGCGCCTATTCCCTGGGCCCAGCGTATCTGGGCGCTGCCGGTGATGACCGCTATCGCGCCCTCCGAACGGTGCTATGAAACACGCGGGCGGAAACCCAAAACGTTGACCGAGCGCGCCCGACAGATGATTAAGCAGTTGCGGCGGTGGCTGCCTAAACGTTCGTTGGTGATTGTCGGTGACAATTCGTATGCGGCATTGGATTTGTTGGCGGCTTGCCAAGCTCTGTCTGAACCCGTGACGGTCGTCACGCGCCTGCGGTTGGATGCAGCTTTGTATGAACCAGCTCCGCCGTATCCAGGCATGGGACGCCCGCCCAAGAAAGGGGCGCGCTTGCCGACCCCGCAGGCGTACTTGGACGCGCCCGATACGGGGTGGACCACCATCGAGATGCGCTGGTACGATGGGCAAACACGCGAGATGGAACTGGCCTCGGCGACAGCTATTTGGTTTCATTACGGTAAGACCCCGGTCCCGATCCGTTGGGTGGTGATCCGCGATCCCCAAGGCGAATATGAAACGATTTGTCTGCTGTGTACGGACCAAACCGTCGCTCCGCACCAGTTCGTCGAATGGTTTGTCATGCGCTGGCAAGTCGAAGTCACCTTCGAAGAAGCACGGCGGCATCTCGGTGTTGAAACCCAGCGCCAATGGTCGAACCAAGCCATTGCGCGCACTACGCCGTTGTTGTTGGGCTTGTTTGCTTGGATTACGCTGGTTGCTCATGCGTTTCACTTGTCCGGACAGCCGCTCGTTGTTCGTCAGTCGTCTTGGTATGCCAAACCACTCCCAACGGTCTCAGACGCCTTGGCTTTGGTTCGCCATCAGCTTTGGTTTTCCCTGCCGACTTTTCAAACATCGCGGGAACCGCCTGACATGGTTAAAGTTTCACGTTCGTTTTTCGTCTCGCTTGTCGAGATCCTATGTTATGCGGCTTGAATGTGCAAAGTCGAGCTAAGATAAGCAAAACACACTATTTATGTAAGAATGGTATTACTCTTTTGTTCCGTTGATAAGCATCG
>CAZSXY010000220.1:0-2974 GCA_964611395.1 uncultured Anaerolineaceae bacterium
TATGCCGACTACAACGCGAATTGCGTGCGCGGCGTGGCGTTTAGCCCCGACGGATCGCTGCTGGCGGCGGGGTCGTTGGATGGCGCACTGCGTTTGTGGAAGCCGGAGACGCTGGTTGCCGGTAAGTCTACCCGCGCGTTGCGGGTGCTACGCGAGCACGAAGGCGGGCTAACCGCCGTGGCCTTTCACCCCGACGGCACACTGCTGGCCACCGCCTCGCACGACGCAACGGCGCGCCTCTGGGATGTGAGCCAATAGCCTGCCCTGGCCTCCGCAATTGTCCTTACGCCAGACAAACAACTGACTCCATGCCTCACAAGGGAAAAACAGTCCCCTCTACGTCTCAGGCTGTGCTACAATGCGGATAATGTACAACGTCGCGGAGGACACACCGGCATGCCCCCCTTCGAACCCGCATACCGCCAATTGCTGCGTGAGGGCGGTTTTCCGGCACGCGTGCGCGCCGCGCAGGCCGCGCTCAAGGACTGCACGTTGTGCCCCTGGGCTTGCCACGTGGATCGCACAGAGAAGGTGGGCTTTTGCCGCACCGGGGCCGACCCCATTGTCAGCAGCGCCTTCCCGCACATGGGCGAAGAAGACCCCCTGACCGGTTTTCGCGGCTCCGGCACGATCTTCTTTGCGCTGTGCAATCTGCGCTGCCAGTTCTGCCAGAACTATGAGATCAGCCAGGAGGGTGAAGGGCGAGCGATCACTGTCGAGCAGCTTGCCAGCTTGATGCTCCAGCTTCAAGAGGCGGGTTGCCACAACATCAACTTTGTATCACCCACTCATGTCATTGCCCCGATCATCGCGGCGGTTCACCTCGCCGCCGAAGCCGGTCTGAACCTTCCGCTTGTCTACAACACCGGCGGCTATGATTCGCTCGATGGGCTGCGCCTGCTTGACGGCATCATCGACATTTATATGCCGGATATGAAATACGCAGATGCTGAACTGGCGCAGCGTTACTCGAAGATTCCCGACTATCCTGCCCATAATCAAGCCGCCGTCCGCGAGATGCACCGCCAGGTGGGAGACCTCCAACTGGATGACGGGGGGATCGCCCTGCGGGGGTTGCTTGTGCGGCATCTGGTGCTGCCGGAGGGGATCGCGGGGACGGAGGCCATCGTGCGATTCATCGCCGAGGAGATTTCGCCGAACACGTACATCAACGTCATGGGCCAATACCGCCCGGCCTGGCGTGTCCGCGAACGGCAGATCGCACCGCTGAATCGACCGGTTACGCCCGGCGAAGTCGCGCATGCTAAAGCGATCGCGCAAAAGGCGGGGCTGCGCCTGGACAAGCGCCGGGGATGGGCCATACGCTGGTTGTGAGCATCGATGCTGTGCAGACAGTGAATCCGGAGGAGGGGCTCCAATGGAATACCGGTATGTTGGTGTGGTGACCCACTACTTCAATCGAATCAGTGTGGCCGTTGTGCTGCTGGATGACGAACTTTACGTCAATGACTGGGTGTTGTTCAACGGGCCGCGCACCGAGTTTGAGCAACAGGTTCAATCCATGGAAATCGACCACCAGCAGATTGACCAGGGGCTGCCCGGCGAAGAAGTGGCCATCCTGGTGGACAATGTCGTCCGCCGGGGAGACGAAGTCTATCTCATCATAGACGATGGCGCTTAGCGTAGGTCTTTGGCCCCGGCCATGCTTTCAATCGCCCGGCGGGGGCTGTCGGCCTCGTCGCCTAACTCTTCGTCGCTGAACCGGTAATCGCTCTTGCGTATGAACTCGGCCAGTTCGCCCTGAAGCTTCCACCAGATCTCCTGCTGGATGGCAAGCACGGTTGCTTTGGCGGCGGTCTTCGCGTTTGAGGCCAGCGCCCTGCGCAAGTGGGGCAGGCACAACCCCGCCGATGCGCGAAACGCAGCCGTAAATTCGTCGTGATCCAGGTGCTCCATCAGGTTCCGCAACAGGTGATCCTCCACCCTGTCGCGGTGCCTGCACACGGGACACGACGTTTTGGGCTTCAATGCGTGGGTTGCCTGAGTGACGTGTCGCTTGCCACTGCCCGGCTTGACCTCGCCCATATCCTTAAGCATGTTGCGCACCAATCCTTCGTACAGCAGGGCGATGCCCAGGGCGCTGGCATTGATCTGTTCGAGGGCATGCCACGCATGCGTCGGGCAGAACCCGCGCGCGTCACGTACGGCGAAGTGCGTGGCCGGTTTGTTGACATATTCATACACCAGGCTGTCGATGTAAGCATGCACGCTTGTGGCGGTCAACCGGCACACGGGACACCCCGGCTGGTCGAAAGCGCGGTAAAGAGCATGGGCGCGTGACGAAAGTTTCATGCGATTCCTTCCTGAGTGGGTTGGCCCGCGCCGATTATACCGCAGCGCACAGCCCTGCAAACGCTTTGCAGCGCCTCAAAACAGGCGAACCGCGGCGTATACAATTTTTGCCGCCGATCAATACTTGTGATACTATTATTTATTATAGTAAATATAGCGATCGCCAACGCAGTCACAAAAGAGTCTCTCATGCGATCCTCAAGTTCAAAGCCAGTTCTCAAAGTGATACTGGCGAGTTTAATCGTCGTGGCGCTTAGTGGCGTCTGGCTCGGCGTAGAGTCAGGCACTGAAGCGCAAGCATTCGAATCCCAGACATTCGTCGTGCAGGCCGGAGCTGCTGGCCCGGCAAACATGGACCTGCTGGTCTTCGCTCCTCATGATCTGAAGGTTCACCGGGGCGACACGGTTGTATGGGCTTTGGGTGGCTTCCATAATGTAATGAACCCGGTGTCTATCCCTACCTGTGCACGCTGCACCCCGGCATGGAAGGGGCTGTGGTCGTGCTTCCGGCCAACTAGATCGGTTGGCGCGCTTCCGCACCGGCTGGTGCAATTTTCCCGTTCATCCGGGGTCATGGGTGGTTCCGGACGAACGGTTTTTTTGCGACAGGGAGTGGATAAAAAGGCGGTGACAGGGTAATCTATGGCCATGAGCGAATGTC
>CAZSXY010000221.1:0-2952 GCA_964611395.1 uncultured Anaerolineaceae bacterium
GCATGAGCATCACATCCCTTCATTTCGCCGGTTTTGTCTTACTGACGCTGCTGTTCTACTACAACCAGCCGCGCCGCTCGCAGAATATCTTGCTGCTGGGCGTGTCGTATGTGTTTTATGCGACATGGTCGTGGTGGTACTTGCTGATCCTGTGGTCTCTGACGCTGGCGAACTTCTGGCTGGTTCACCGCGTGCGGCGGGGTGGGCAGCCGCGCCGATCCATGCTGTGGCTGGCCGTTGGGATCAACGTCGCGGCGCTGGCCGTTCTGAAGTACGAAAACTTTTTCGTGCCCGATCTGCGCGAGGCCCTGAACACCGCCAACCAGGCGATCGGCGCGGATGCGCTGAGCATTCTGCTGCCCGCCGGTATGTCGTTTTACGTCGTGGCCGTGATCGCGACCCTGGTGGACGTATATCGCGGGCAGGTCGCGCCGCCGGATGATCTCGTTGATTTCGCCGTGTACATGGCCTATTTCCCGAAGTTGCTGGCCGGGCCAATCGAGCGGGCACGCACGTTCCTGCCGCAGCTAGCCGCCCCGCGTAGCGTGGACGATACCCGGCTGGCGCAGGCGTTCGCGCTGATCATGCTGGGGTTGGTGCGCAAAGTGATCATCGCGGACACGTTGTTCAACACCTTTCCGGCGGGGCTATGGCAGCATCCCGATCGATATGCCGGGCCGCAGTTGACCGGCTATCTGCTGATCTATGCGTTCGCCCTGTACAACGACTTCGCCGGTTATACACACATAGCGCGCGGGGTGAGCGGGCTGTTTGGGATTGAACTGTCGGAAAACTTCAATCTGCCGTACTTCGCCCGCAACTTCACCGAGTTCTGGAATCGCTGGCACATCACCCTGTCGCACTGGCTGCGCGACTACATCTATTACCCGACCAGCCGCGCCTTGCTGCGCCGCAATCCGCGCCGGGACAATATCCCCAACCTGATCGTTCCCCCGCTGCTGACCATGCTGGTGAGCGGTTTGTGGCACGGCACGGGCTGGGGGATGGTGCTTTGGGGGGCGATGCATGGTGCCTACCTCACCGGCGAACGTGTCCTGGCGTTCAGGCGTCCCGCCCGCCCCCCCCAGTTACAACCGCGCTGGCGGCAGGCGGTGGCGATGATCGTCGTGTTCGGGCTGGTCACGCTGGCGTGGGTTCCGTTCCGTGTGGGAACTATACAGGGCGCAGTTGATTACTGGTCTGGCATGCTCGACTGGAGCGAGCTGTACCGGCCATCCTACCGGGCGTTTATTGCGCTGGTTCCGGCGTTGTGGTTAGATTGGGTGCAGTTCCGGCGTGGTGACGCGCTGGATTTCTTGCGCTGGCCGCGCGTGGCCCAGGCCACGTTGCTGGCGCTGGCGATACTGGCGTTGTTTCTGGTGTCGCAAGCGGATACCGGCGCGCCGTTTGTGTACCAGGGCTTTTAGCGCACGACAGGCGGCGCGGTGGTGAATTTGTGCGGGCTGCGTCCCCGCCGCCGACTGACAACCGATAACTGACTACTCTCTCAGGTGGCTTTGTGACGACTCTCCCCGCTTTAGCGGGGAGCTTCTCAGGCTACGCACGGCCCAACGGCCCACGTTAGCGCCTGACCGCCCCGTCCGGGCGGACTCGACCGCGAGAGATAACACGTTCCGAGCGGCATTCACGTCGCGGTCTGCCGTGTAGCCGCAGTGAGGACAGCGATGTACGCGAATACTCAAGCTCTTTTCCACCACGCACCCGCACGCGCTGCACGTCTGCGAGGTGTAGGCGGGGTTCACGGTCACCACCTGCGTACCGGCACTCTCAGCCTTGTACGCCAGCAGTGGTTGGAACTTGCCCAACCCGGCATCGTGCACACTCAGTGCCAGGCGCGGGTTAGCCGTCATAAACTTGAGCGTGAGGTCTTCGAGCGCAATCAGGCCATAGGTGTCCACCAAACGACGCGTCAACTTGTGCCAGAGGTCACAGCGTTGATTGGTGATATACTCGTGCAGGCGTGCAACCTGTGCGGCGGCCTTGCGGCGGCGGTGGCTGCCTTTCGTGCGGCGGCTCATGCGGCGTTGTGCCACCCGCAGCTTGGCCAGCGACGCTCGCAGCCAGCGCGGGTTCTCAATAATCGTACCGTCGCTCAGCGCCAGCAAGTGATGCAACCCCATGTCGATTCCGACTGCGGGGCCAGTGTGTGCGGGCGCGGGTTTGTCGAGCATCTTCAGCGTCAGGCATACATACCATTTACGATTGCGACGCTTGAAGATGACGTGCTTGATTGTGGCGTCTTCCGGCAGGGGGCGATGATACTTGACCTTCACTTCCCCCACGCTCTGGACGTAGAAGCGAGCACGGCCCCGCTCGTCGAACCGCAGCTTACAGCCATCGCCGTAGCGGTATTCGAGGCTGTTGAAGCGGTGGCGGCCTTTGAAGCGCGGGAAGCCCGGCTTCTCACCAGCCTTCAGGCGACGAAAGAACGCGGCAAACGCCTTATCCAGACGGCGCAAAAGCTGCTGTACGCTGGTTGCGTTCAATTGGCCGAATGTGTCAGGGTTGGCATTACGCAAGTCGCGAAAATGCGCCCACTGCTGAGGATAGCCGATGCCCTGGCCGGTTTCCTTGTAAACGGGGATCCGTTGCTCAAGCGCCGCGTTGTACAGCAGCCGTCCTTGCCACAGCAGAAAATCAAGCTGCTGGGCCTGCGCGTTCGTGGGATACAGCCGGTACTTGTACGTGAGAATCACAACCCACCGCTTCTTTCGGGTACGTCGTGTTTTGTCGAAGCGCATTGTATGCTCGTTTCGCCAGGGCAACAAGTTCAGTGAAGATAAGGAGGCAAGCGCCATTCCCCACCAGGATAAAGCCCGGTGTCCTCTGGCGCGATTCCTATGGACCGTAGTGAAGTACGCGATACACTCCGGGCGTTCGTGCTCAACGACATGATCCGGATGCCGGACTACGATCTGCAAGACGACGAAC
>CAZSXY010000222.1:0-2868 GCA_964611395.1 uncultured Anaerolineaceae bacterium
TGCGGTGAGCAGTTTTTGGGTCCCTTCGAGAATTGCTGCCTGGGGTCGATCAATCTGGCACGACACGTCACCGAAGATCACCGCGTCGATTGGGACAGCCTGCGCGAGTCCGTTGAGACGGCGACGCGCTTCCTCGACGATGTGGTGTCTACGAACGCCTACGTGCCAGCCGTGCCACAGCTCCAGGAGGCCGCGTACCGGGTGCGGCGCATCGGGCTGGGCATCATGGGGCTGGCCGACCTGATGTACATGCTCGGCGTGCGGTACGGTTCGGAGGAAGGGCAGGAGTTCGCCAGCCAGGTGATGGAGTTCGTGCGCTTCCACGCCATGCGCACCAGCATCGAACTGGCCGGGGAGCGCGGGCCATTCCTGGCCATCAAGGGCAGCATCTACGACCCGGAAAACCTGGCTTGGCAGCCGCCCAAGCCGCTGGTTCCCTATACGCACGATTGGGGGCGTCCGGCGCTGGATTGGGCCGAGATCGTGACCGGCATCAAGCAGCATGGCATTCGTAACGGGGCGCAACTCACGATTGCGCCAACGGGGACGATCTCAACGGTGGCGGGCGTCGAAGGCTATGGCTGCGAGCCGGTGTTCGCACTGGCGTATTTGCGCTATGTGGACGACAACGGCAAGCAACTGACGCTGCAATACACCAGCCCGCTCTTTACACGCGCCCTGCGTGAAGCCGGGCTGGACGACGCGCAAATCAAGGCCATCGTGGAGCAGGTGAACCTGTCGGGGACGTGCCAGGATATCGAGGACGTGCCGGAGGCGATACGGCGCGTATTTGTGGTTAGCAGTGACGTGACGGCGGAAGAACACGTCCGCATGCAGGCGGCGTTGCAGGCGTTCACCGACAACGCCATTTCCAAGACGATCAACTTTCCGGCGGGGGCGACCGAAGATGCGGTGCGCACTGCCTACTTGCTTGGCTGGAAGCTCGGCTGCAAGGGCATGACGGTCTATGTGACCGGCAGCCGCGAAAAGGTCGTGCTGGAAACGGCGGAGACGCGCCAGCAAAAAACAGGCAATGACGCGCCGGTGGAGCAGATGAGCCTGTTCAACGAGGGCAAGAAACCGCGCCCGCGCCATCTATCCGGCAAGACGTACCGTGTCGAGACGCCGCTCGGAACGACCTACGTCACCGTCAATGAAAACGGGGAGGGAGAAGGGCAGCCGTTCGAAGTCTTCCTGCACACGGCGAAGGTTGGATCGGACACGGCGGCAGTTTCCGAGGCGCTGGGCCGCCTGATCTCGTACATCCTGCGGCTGGCGTCGCCGGTCAGCCCGCGCAGGCGCGTGATGGAGATTGTGCGCCAGTTGCGCGGGATCGGCGGGGTGCGGGCGATAGGCTTCGGCCCCCACCGCGTCAGTAGCCTGCCGGATGGCATCGCGCAGGTGTTGCAGGAATACCTGGACGAGAGCGCCGCCGAGATGGCCGGGCATGAGCGGCCTGAAGCGGAGGTGCCGCCCGGCCAGCTTGTGCTCCAGTTCGAACAACGCAAACTCGGTGACCTGTGCCCGGAATGCGGCGCGGCTTCGCTGGTGAATGAAGAAGGGTGCCGGAAGTGCTACTCGTGCGGGTTCAGCGAGTGCTGAACGTACCGTTTTTATGATCGTGGGGCGGGCTGGTCTTCGGGTCAGCCCATGCCTTACATTTTTACTATCCTTCAGAGGCAAAGGTCAACTTGTCGTTTTTACGAGTAAGATGAGGGCTTGTTGATCTGTCCATATTGTTTGTCACGTTACACTGGGAGAACCTGTTTTCGGGCAGCAAAATGAGTTGCGGCTCTTGGAGCCAGAGGTTAATATGGAGCGCTACAAGAAACACCCGGATCCGCATCCTCCAATTAGCACACCAGAGTTATTTCCATCTTTACGCCTGTACGTTGTGCTGTTTCTTTTCGCAATTATATTGATAGTAGTGGCATTCCTCATAAATATTGATGTGCCTGGGCTTGCACTCAATCTTGCCACTGAGATCATTGGTGCAATTATCATCTTGATCGTTGTGGAGCAGCGCATACGATCTGATGAATTGCAGGGCATACAAGGGTACTTAACAACAGTTCTTGACGTCCTGAATCCACGAATGTGGCGGTACCGCGGGCTCAGGTTGTACGCTACAATTCTCTTTGAACAGCTCAAAGCAATCGAACCCCAACCTTACGTGTCTCGTCCTCAGTACGAGGACTTGCTCCGAAAACACCCGAATGGTTTTATCCTAATAGGCTCTCCTGGTGTTGGCAAGACTGTTCTTATGCAAAGATTCGCCCAGAGTGCTGCGCGTGATCTTAGAGATAATCCGAGAATCTCACCGATTCCCGTTTATGTGGCTATGAACACTTGGCATGACAGACCATTTTTGGATCACGTATATGATGTAATGTCAAGTTATCATCCAATCTCACGAAAACGTTTCTTTCATTGGTTGGAACAAAGAAAGTTGCTTGTAATTGCAGATGGTCTGGATGAATGCCGCGATATGCGAATAGCAATTGATGAGCTGAACCAGCTCTGCATGCGGTATACGAATTTGCGCCTGGTCATGAGCAGTAGGCCTTATGCTGATACCCCCAATCTACTAAAGGTCGTACTTTCAGGTATATCAGAGCCCGAAGCTGAATCATTCATGGATCAATGGGGGATTCCATTCGGCTCCAAAGAGAACATCGACTGGGTTCTTGGTGCAACTCAGGGGAATTTGATGGTAATGCGCTTGCTTGCGGCATTTGTGGAACAATATGGGGGGTGGGAGCAGTTTTTTGCAGACAGAGACGATCACCCATTGGGCAAATTGACCGAGAATAGTATTAGGTTCTGTTGACATTTCAGCGCAACCAGATCAAAGCGCCAGCAAAGCAT
>CAZSXY010000223.1:0-2803 GCA_964611395.1 uncultured Anaerolineaceae bacterium
AAGGAAACCCCGCCTATGACTTCGCTTCCCGCAATAGGTTTACAACTCTACACCGTTCGCGAAGCCCTGGAACACGATTTTGAACACACGATTCGCCACATCGCGGACGTCGGCTACGCCGGAGTCGAGCCGTTTGGGACGCCGGAAAACCTGCTCGAAGCCGCCGCCCTGTTCAAGACCCTGGGTTTGCAAGTGCCCAGCGCCCATGTGCCCATGCCGATCGGAGACGATCAGGCAACTGTGCTGCGCATCGCCGAAGCCTACGGGCTGGAGCGCATCGTGAGCATGTACGGGCCGGAGGATTTCAACACGCTCGATGCCGTCCGGCGCACCTGCGACCGGATCAACGAGGCGGCGCAGTTTGCCGCTGCCAACGGCCTGGCCTTGGGCTACCACAACCACTGGTGGGAACTTGAGCCAGTCGATGGCGTCGTCCCCTTCGAGGTCATGCTCGACCGCTTCGATCCGGCGGTGTTCTTCGAAATCGACGTGTACTGGGCGCAGACCGCCGGGCAAGACCCCATCGCGTTGATCCAACAACTGGGCGACCGCGCCCCCCTGCTGCACATCAAGGACGGCCCCGCCCAGACACCGGAGCAAGATATGGTGGCCGTCGGCAGCGGGTCGCTGGACATCCCCCGCATCATTCGGGCGGCGCAGGGCCACGCCGCCTGGCTGATCGTTGAGCTGGATCGCTGCGCGACGGACATGCTGGCAGCGGTTGAGCAGAGTTTCGCGTATCTGACACAGGAAGGATTGGGACATGGCCGGTGAAATAAAAGTCGGGATCATTGGGTGTGGGGATATCGCCCCGGCGTATGTGCGGGGCTGCCGGGCGTTTCCCATCCTGGACCTCGTCGCCTGCGCGGATATTCGCCCCGAAGCAGCGGAGCAGCTCGCCGAAGCGCACGGATTGCGAGCCATGTCGCTCGACGACCTGCTGGCCGATCCGGATATCGACATCGTGATCAACCTGACCGTGCCGCGTGCCCACGCCGAGGTATCGCTGGCCATCATCAAGGCGGGAAAACACCTCCACAGCGAAAAACCGTTGGCCGTGACGCGCGACGATGGGCAGGCCATTCTCCAGGCCGCCGAAAAAGCGGGCGTGCGGGTCGGTTGCGCCCCCGATACGTTCCTCGGTGGCAGCTTGCAAACCGTCCGCAAACTGATCGACGAGGGGGCCATCGGCGAACCGGTCGCCGCCACCGCGTTCATGCTCAGCCGCGGCCCGGAAAGCTGGCATCCTAACCCCGCATTCTTCTACGCGGTTGGTGGCGGCCCGCTATTCGACATCGGGCCTTATTACCTCACCGCGCTGATCAATTGCTTTGGCCCGGTGCGCCGCGTGAGCGGTTCGACGCGCAAGTCGTTCCCGGAGCGGATCGCCACGAGCGAAGCGCGGAAGGGGGAACGGATTCCCGTCGAAGTCGCCACGCATATTGCCGGGACGCTCGATTTTGCCGCCGGGCCGGTCGTGACCCTCATCATGAGCTTCGATGTGTGGCAACACACCCTGCCCCACATCGAGATTTACGGCTCACAGGGAACGCTTACCATCCCTGACCCCAACCGGTTCGACGGCATGGTGAAAGTGTGGTCAGCAGAAAAAGGAAGCTGGCGCGAAGAACCGCTCACCCACCGCACGGACGTCGGGCGCGGCATCGGTGTGGCAGACCTGGCCTACGCGATCCGGTCGGGCAGAGCGCATCGCGCCAGCGGCTCACTGGCGTATCACGTGCTGGACATCATGCATGCCATCGAAGATTCATCGCGGGAGGGAGTACACATTACGCTCGCCAGCACCTGTGACCAGCCCGCGCCCTTGCCGCCGCACCTGCCATCAGGCGTGCTGGATTCTTGACCGGTCAGCCCATGATGCCATACCGCGAGTCCCGTCCGGGCGCGGGACTCCGGTTTATGGGGCGATCTCAGCCAGGCACGACGGGCCGTCCTGGTACGTGATGGGCCAGCGCAACGCCTCCAGCAGGTGATCGCTGACCGGCGCGGCCTCGTACGCTGCCCGGCTTGCCGCAGTCGCGTCGCAACGGTTGCGGAACTTGACCACGTAGTAACCGGTGATCAGTAGATAGCCGAGCACGCCATAGGTGATGGCGCGATAGAGCGTATAGGCCAGCGCCCGCCACAGTGTGAGCAGCGGTGATTGGTTCACCCCGCGATTCCACACGTCGCGGCGTTCCTTTTGCAGCCGCCAGGCGAAGGTCGTCGCGATGGTCAGCGCGGCGACACCCCCGGATGCCAGAGCGAGTGTGTTCATAGACCGGTGCCAGTGGCTCACAAACTCCTTTACATTTTTCATGAATAGTTGTAATCGCCAACCGCGCAAATGTCAACCGCAAAAAAAACGGGCCAGTCCGCAGACCGGCCCGCAGTTCAAAACACAATGCATCACCTTGACCACGAAGCCAAAAAGGCATTTCTGAACCCATTTGTCTCTTCTTTTCTGTCGAGAAATAATAACCAAGAGTCAAGTTTGTCCCTCAGCGATCTAACCGCGCGAAGTACTCGAGGAAAAGCAAATGCGCAAAGCTATAGCCATCCTCTGTCTTCGAAATCAGCCCATACAAAGCGGCTTCGTCCAAAATAGGCAAACAAGAACTGGCTACGTTCTTGTCTGATATTACTCTCTTGTTTTGTTTGTACATTTGTCGTGCTAAATTCATCAAGCACGACCGAATCTCATCCTGAGATGTATCTTGAAACTCCTCACTCATTCGATCCAGTAGTGTATTAGGTTCTGTTGACATTTCAGCGCAACCAGATCAAAGCGCCAGCAAAGCAT
>CAZSXY010000224.1:0-2803 GCA_964611395.1 uncultured Anaerolineaceae bacterium
TAGAATGGTCCGATGGTTTGCAGTGCCAATATCCCTTGAGTGCGCTTCGCCTGGCTTGCCCTTGTGCCGAATGTCGCGGGGGCCATGAACATATGGGGCAGCACAACGATCCCGAAAACCTCCTCGACCTGGTGTCCGATCAGGTATATACCGTTCAACGCCTTGAAATAGTGGGGAACTACGCGCTGCAGTTTCAGTGGAGCGACGGGCATTCTTCGGGCATTTATACCTGGGATTACCTGCGCCGTCTATGCCCCTCCGGGAATGAGTGACATGTCATCACGACACCCCATAGATCCGTTCCCATGGGATTCTATGTTCGATAAGCAGCGCATCCTTTTTGAAGCGAGCGAAGTTTTCGAACGCTGCCTGACTATCGGCAACGAACAGGAGTTCCTGGCATTCATCGAACGGCTGATTGTGAATGATCCTCCACTATTAAGTCTGCTGCGCGAAATTGCAACCGATTTGCAGCAGCGTCTCCTTCTCTTGCGTGAACATCATTTCGATGTCCGTGACAGCGTGGTTCGAACTCTCTCCGAAGACTACGGGGTCGACATCCGGCCATTATGCCCGAATTCAGAGTGGGAATCTTATCACCTGCTGGATGTTGAAGCCATACTGGAGTTCGGCCTCCCGCAGGTGAAACCGCTGGACGACGATTCAGAAGCGCTCATTCGAAAAATGGTGTCAGCATCCTTGCGCACGGCCCAACAACTCTATGCTGATATGCAATTCACGTCACGAATGTATACGCTTGTGGCGGATTGGATCGAAGCTCTCAGCGCCGAGATCTCCAGGCAATACACGTCATTTGCCACCGGTCGCACAGACGTGGCAATCCGCACCCATTAGTGCCGTTTCACAAGCTGGTCAGCCGTACATCACGGAACCACATAGCATGAAAGGCCCTCCCTCCATGGTTCAACCCTACGATGCCTACTTACAAGAGGTTCTGATTGACAGCCCCACTTTACAGGCGCGGGTGGCCGAACTGGGACAGGATATCAACGCCGACTACGCGGGGGTCAATGATGTCCTGTTGGTTTGCGTACTCAAAGGGGGCGTCTTGTTCCTCACAGACCTTATGCGCCACCTCACGTTCCCGCACAGCATCGATTTCATGGCCATATCGAGCTACGGCAGTGGCGTACGTGAAACATCAGGTCGCGTTCGGATTGACATGGACTTGCGCCAGGATATTGCTGGCAAACACATCATCATCGTTGAGGACATCGTTGACAGTGGCAACACGCTCCAATATATCCTCAGCGTCCTGGCTACCCGTGAACCGGCAAGCGTAAAGGTCTGCACACTGCTCAGCAAACCAAGCCGCCGCCAGGTTCATATCGAATTGGACTACGTAGGATTCGAGATTCCCGACAAGTTTGTGTTCGGCTATGGCCTCGACCTGGATGAGCATTACAGGAACCTGCCCTTTATCGGTGTGTGCAAAACGGATGCGCAAATCGGAGCTGAGTAAGTGGCAATCGAGCCAACCACCCCGCCCAGGCCGTTGATCTGGCCAGAAACGCTCCACATTCTTCAAGACATCCTTCGGAATGTAGCGCCTGACGTATATGTGGTCGGGGGTGCCGTAAGGGATGCCTATTTGCAACGCCCGTTGCACGACATTGATCTGATCACACCGCTTGACGGTCGCCCCATTGCCCGCAAAATCGCCAACGAGTTCCAGGGAGCGTATTATCCCCTGGACAATGAGCGGCGCGTCGGGCGTGCCCTCGTCACAGTTAACGAACAAGAACTGATTATTGATGTCGCCCAATTTCGGGGTCAAGACCTGCTCACCGACCTGAAAGATCGGGATTTCACGGTAAATGCGATGGCCGTGAAGTTACACAACAATCTTCAAGCGGTGTATGATCCGCTGAATGGGCTGTCTGATCTCGATACAAAACAATTGCGCCTGTGTGATCCCTCGGCAATCGAAAACGATCCGGTGCGCAGTTTACGGGCCATACGCATGTGCGCGGTGCTGGGCCTGCGACTCACAGCAGAAACACGCGAAGCAATCGCACGGCACGCTTCGTTGTTGGCGCAGTCTTCCGTGGAGCGCGTCCGCGACGAGTTCCTTGCCATCCTGGACACCCCAAAGCCCGGAACTGCCATTCGGGTCATGTCCCACCTCGGCCTTCTGAGATTCGTCGTCCCCGAACTCATAGAGCTTGTCGGAATCACGCAAGCACCCCCACATCGCTATGACGTCTGGGAGCATACGCTAAAGACCGTCGACTGGCTGGACAAAATTTCGCGAACGTTCATTGGCAATTTCCGGGCCGAAAGCAGTCCCCAGGTTGGGATGGTCAGCTTTGCCCTCCACCATGTGCGTGAAAAAATCCAGGAGCACAATGGCAAACGCTGGCCCAATGACCGCACTCACCACGCGCTCCTGCTATTCGCTGCGTTGATGCATGATGTCGGCAAAGCGACAACTCGCTCATCGACTGATAAGCACGTCCAATTCCATGGGCACGAAAAGGTCGGTGCGGAAATTACGATGCATCGCGCGCAGCAACTGCGCTTGAGCAATGAAGAGATACACTTCCTAACCACTGTGGTCCAAAATCATATGCGGCCATTATGGCTTTTTCGGGAAAAAGATGTCTCGAAACGCGCCGTTTTCAGATTCTGGCGCGACTCCGGAGAAGCCGGCGTGGACGTATGTCAGCTTTCAATGGCCGATTACCTTGCGACGGTTGGACCGTTCTTAGACACGGCGTCTTGGGTCGCATTCCTCGACCTGCAACGGAAGCTCCTGGAGAGCTTCTTTCAGCATTATGAA
>CAZSXY010000225.1:0-2801 GCA_964611395.1 uncultured Anaerolineaceae bacterium
CGGCGCGAAGTGCGGGAAGCGGACTGGCAGGCCGGAGAGGCCTTGCGCGACCTGGCGGCGCAGATATTGGCGCAAACGCCACAGTTCCTGCGCACGACGCGGCGGCTGGTGAAGGGCAAGAACGGGCAGCCCGACCGCGAGGTCATCACCATCGGCATCAGCGCCGACACGATGGTGCGGGTGCTGAAGCTGGCCAGCGAGCTGCAGCAACAGGCGGCGGAAGTGCAGCCGCCGGTGCAGGAAGTCCGCCACCGGCACAGCGGGGCAGTGGTACAAGCGGAAGTGAAAGCCGATGACGATCCAGACCGTATTGCCGCCATCCTCAACGTACTCGCCGAGGTGGGTGCAATCCCACCCGCGGCTGCGGGACCTGGCGACGCCACGGCTGACGCCGTACATCCCCCACGTGCCGACGCCACGGCAGGCGGCGTTCCTGCTGCTGACGTGCCGTGAGGCGCTGTATGGCGGGGCGGCGGGCGGGGGCAAGTCAGATTCGCTGCTGATGGCCGCGCTGCAATACGTGGACATCCCCGGCTATGCGGCGCTGCTGCTGCGGCGGACGTATGCCGACCTGGCGCTGCCCGAAGCCCTGATGGACCGCGCCAACGAATGGCTGTCCGGCACGGACGCGCGCTGGGACGGCAAGAACAAGACGTGGCGCTTCCCGTCCGGGGCCACGCTGTCGTTTGGCTACCTGGAGCACGAGAAGGACAAGTACCGCTACCAGGGGGCGGCCTTCCAGTTCATCGGGTTCGACGAGCTGACGCAGTTCTCGGAGAGCCAGTACCGCTACCTGTTCTCGCGGTTGCGTCGCCTGCAGGGAACACACGTGCCGGTGCGCATGCGGGCGGCCAGCAACCCCGGCGGGACGGGGCACGAGTGGGTCAAGCAGCGCTTCCTCGTCGAGGGCCGCGCGCGGGGGCGGGTGTTCGTCCCGGCCAAGCTGGCCGACAACCCGTACCTCGACCGCGCGGAGTACATGGCCTCGCTGAGCGAACTCGACCCCATCACGCGCGCGCAGCTGCTCAACGGCGATTGGACGGCGCGCCAGTCGGGCGGGAAGTTCCGGCGGGAGTGGTTCGAGATCGTGGACGCCGCGCCGGCGACGCTGCGCAAGGTGCGCTACTGGGACCTGGCCGCGACCGCCCCCAAAGAGGGCCAGGACCCGGACTGGACGGTAGGCGCGCTGCTGGGCGTTTCACCGGAGGGCATCTATTACCTGCTCGATGTGCGGCGGGTACGGGCGACGCCGGCCGGGGTGGAGCAGCTCATCCGCCAGACGGCGGAACTGGACGGACACGACGTGCATATCTGGATGGAGCAGGAGCCGGGCAGCAGCGGGGTGAACACCATCGACCATTACACGCGGCGCGTGCTGAGCGGGTTTACGTTCCGCGGCGACCGCGTGACCGGGTCCAAAGAGGAGCGGGCCAACCCGCTGAGTTCGCAGGCGGAAGCGGGCAACGTGAAGCTGCTGCGCGGGGTGTGGAACGGCGACTTCCTGGACGAGGCGGATGCGTTCCCGCACGGGGCGCACGACGACCAGGTAGACGCGGCGAGCGGGGCGTTCAGCAAGCTGGGGCGCGACCGGCGCGCGCGTAGGGGCAAGAAGACTCGTAAACGTCCAGGGACGTAATCATGTTCGAGTGGCTCAGGTTGGTGGCAATGTCCGTGAATGCCGGTATCAGAACAGCGATCCAGACGTACAAGCGCGAGGCGCTGGTGCCGCTGGACTTGTCCAGCATGTCGCCGGTGTTGGACGCGGATTGGGACAGCTACCCGTCGCGCTTGTTCCGCTACTTCCATCACGACCTGTACTACTTCAATCAGGTGTTTAGCGCATTGGAGCAGTACGCCAATGACCACAAGAAGACGGACGGACTGTACAAGTACACGCGGGGCATTTATAACCCGGTGTTTCGGCTGGTCAATATCACCGCCAGCAAGTGCTATGGCGGCCATCTGGACTGGCAGACGTTGGAGCAGGGGGCCGTGCCCCTGGCTGGCATTGACGACAAACTGGCTGATGCTATCCGCCAACTGTGGAAGTGGAGCAATTTCGGCCAGTTGAAGATGCGCTATGCGCGGTCGCTGGCCCGCTACGGCGATGGCGTGCTGAAGGTGGTTGACGATCCTCTCAGCGGCAAGGTGCGGCTGGAAGTGCTGCACCCCGGCGTCATTAGTGAAGCGGAGATCGATGCGGTGGGGCACGTCAAGCGCATCGTCATCGAGTACGAGCGCGAAGACCCCGAAAAGGAAGGGGAAACGTGCCTGTATCGCGAGGTCATCGACCAGTTCCGTTTCGCCACCTACCGCATCAAGAACGACAAGGAAGAATTGTATCCCTGGTACGTCAATGCCGATGGTATCCCGACGCCGCAGTGGGACAACCCCTACGGCTTCGTGCCGGTGGCGTTGGGGCAGGCGTCAGACATTGGGCGGCGGTGGGGTGCGGTGACCTATCACGGCGGCACGCTGAGCAAGATCGACCAGGTCAACGACCTGGCGGCCCTCACGCTGGACCACATCCGCCAGGCAGTCGATGCGATGTGGTACATCGCCGGGGCGCAGTCGGTCGAGGAATTGAGCACCGAAGAAGCCGACGCGGACAGCGACGCCGAGCGTTCGACGATCCAGGTCATGACCGGTCCGGAGAACAGCAAGCCGGTACCGATGGTGGCCCACATCGACTTCAGCGGCGCGCTGGCGCAGATCGAGAGCATGTTGGTGGAGATCGAGAAGGATTGCCCGGAGTTGGCCTTCGCCAAACTGCGCGACTACCAGCAGCACAGCGCCCCGGC
>CAZSXY010000226.1:0-2779 GCA_964611395.1 uncultured Anaerolineaceae bacterium
GGCGGAGACGACGCTGACGGCCTCGCGTACGGCGCGATAACGCCTGGTGGATTGCCTGCGCCACCAGAACGTCAGGCCTGCCATGACTGGAATAATAGTGAATGTCAGTAGCGCCAATTGCCAGTTATAGACAAGCAGCAGGGCGATGATGCCGATCAACGTAAAGGTGTTGCTGATCGTGTTGATCACGGCCCAGGTAATGAAGTTTTGCAGCGAATTGCTGTCTTCGGTGATGCGAGCCATGAGGTCGCCAACGCGGTTATGATCGAAGTATCCCAGGTTGAGGTCGAGATACTTGTAGAATAGCCGTTGGCGGACAGACATAATCGCATGCTGGCCAATCCAGACCATATTGTACATTTGTACGCGCAATGCAACGGCGCGGATGATGATCACAACTAAATAGGTCACACTGAACAAGGTGAGCGCCGTTTTGTCTTGTGCTTCCAGCCCCCTATTAATCGCGTTGCGCACCAGTACGGGGGCAAGCAATGATGCGAGGGATGTGACCAACATCAGAAGCACAACCCCGATCATTCGCCGTCGATAAGGCTTGACGAAACTCAGCAAACGAAGCAAGGTTTCAGTGATGGGGCGTTCCAGCTTAAGCTCGTTATGACTCATGACCGGTCTCCCTCCTGACGCGGTCTCCTTCGGGTCACCGTGGCGGCAAATTCAGTACGGGTGCGGGTGTCTGGTTTGTGATCCTCAACAGGGGGTGGCCCAGATGCAGGGATTCTTTCCCCTTCATCGGAGCGACCTATTCCTCTGATATCTTCGTCTGGGATTTCCTGATCGGTTTGGAGACGCCAGAGGTTCGCGTATCGCTGTCCGAGGTGGACTAATTCTTCGTGAGTGCCACGCTCGACAATGTGTCCGTTTTCGAGCATGATGATCTGATCGGCATGCATGACGGTGCTCAGGCGCTGGGCGACGATCAGGGTAGTGCGTCCCTCCATCAGCGTTTCGAGCGCGGCGCGAATCTCATACTCTGTGCGACTGTCAACGCTGGCCGTAGCGTCGTCCAAAATGAGGATGCGTGGGTCTACGAGTATAGCGCGAGCGATGGCAATTCGTTGCCGTTGCCCACCAGATAGGGTGACGCCGCGTTCGCCTACAAGGGTGTCGTAGCCCTCCGGGAATTCGATGATGAAGTCGTGCGCACGCGCTGCCCGTGCCGCCTGTTCAACCTCTTCGCGGGTGGCTTCGGGCTGTCCGAAAGCGATGTTTTCGTGAATGGTGGCATTGAACAAAAAGGTGCTTTGCATTACATAGCCCACCTGGGAGCGAAGCAACTTGAGCGGCATATCTGCTACATTGATCCCGTCAATGGTGATACGCCCACTTGTTACATCATAGAACCGTGGTATCAGATCAACCAGTGTAGATTTTCCGCTGCCGGTGGTGCCAACAATGGCGGTGACTGTATCGGGAAAGGCTTCGAATGTAATGTTGTACAGCACTTCAACCTCAGGTTCGTCTTCGCGAGCGCCATAAACAAAGGACACATTGTGGAACTTGATATGTCCCCGGAGCTTCCCAGGATTTGTGGCTCCCAACCGCGTTTTGATTTCAGGCGCGGTGTCCATGATGGCAAAAATGCGCTTCCCGTTGGCAATTGCACGTGCCGTAACGTCAATCATGAATGCGAGTCTGTGTGTAGGCAGTGCGAGTAGGCCAATATACGAGTTGAACTCAACCAGCATGCCGATTGTGAGTTCGCCATTCAATACCTGTGCGCCGCCAAATACCAACAGGAGAAAAGTGAGGAAGCCCACGATAAACCAGATGGTCGGCAAAGCCATGGTGAACAGGTTGGCAAGCCGAATCCAGGCATCTAGCACAAGCGTGTTGTCTTCCTCGAATTTGTCACGCGCATACCGCTCGCGGGCAAATGCCTTCACCACCACGATTTGCGACAGGTTTTCTTGGACACGAGCATACATTGCTCCACGTGCGCTGCGAATCTTGCCGAACATTGGCTCGATGCGAATCCCAAAAAGATAGGCAATGATGAAAAGGACCGGGAGGGGTGGAAGGAAAATAGCCGCGAGATGAGCATTACGGCTAAACATGATGCTGTAGATGCCAATCAATAGAACTATGAGGTTAATGACATCGCCAATCACGATTCCGGCGAAGAACCGTATCTCATCGACATCGCCAATGGTGCGGCTCATCAATTGGCCGATGCGCGCACGATCATAAAAAGAGAACGGTAACCGTTGCAGGTGAGTATACAGGTCCAATCGCAAGTCGTAGGCGATCTTACGTCCCAGCCATTGGGTGCCATAGCGTTGTGCAAAGTTGATGACGCTGCGAAGGAGCGCCAGCGCAATGATGAGTATAGCGGTAACTGTCAGTACTTTTTGATCACTCCAATCGGCGGGGTAAAGTGGGAATTCGCTTCTTGAGCCAAGTGCCGCGTCAACAGCGTTCCCGATCAGCCAGGGGCCTGCCAGCGTCAGCAACGTTGCTCCGATCAGGCACGCATAGACCACAACCGCAATCGGCCAGTAGGGGCGCATATAGCGAAGAATCCGCAAGAGAATCTTCATAAGATGCTTCTCCGTTGGGGCTTGTAATCGGCAGCGCGAGTTAGTATATGTTGTACGCTGTTGTGGACATTTGGGAAAAGGCCACCACAGCCAATAATAGCATGGGGCGGCAAAAATGCCCCGCGATCGGAAACCGGCGCTTACCGTAAAACAGCCGGTCAGCGCTCGCCATTTGTTTAAGGTGGAGGAATGAACCCCGCTCCCCCCGTTTGTGGGAGAGC
>CAZSXY010000227.1:0-2757 GCA_964611395.1 uncultured Anaerolineaceae bacterium
TATCCCCGATCTCGACCGACACATCAGGCGCAGACCGTGGCCTGGATTGCATCTGCAACCGCTTTTTCCTCGACATTCCAACCTCCTTTCTATGAACCACTTCGATATCTCCGGCGAGTGTGCGCTCACGGGGTGGATCCCTGGCACGGCGTGCGTGCTGTGGGGTGACCTGCGGCGCTTTTTCGCCGCCGGGCTGAACCAGACAAAGCAGCATGGGGTGGCTGTCAAGGAGAAAGCCGCGCGGTGAGCGCAGCGGCACGAGCCCGGAGCGCGGCCCTTGACAGCCGGGGTCCCTCATGCTGCTACAATCGACAATGCCCGGCGCGTGCTGTCTCTCCCGTCCGAAGTAAGTGCCAATACGCTTTCATGCGCGGAGGTTGGAAGAAGTGTGTCCAGCTTTTCGGTGGGGAAGAATTCCACCGTCCGCGGTGGCAGCGGCTTATTCCCCACCGCCCAACAACGCGGACAGGTCCATGCCCTGCTCTTTCAAGACCTGGTTAAACGCCGCACGTGCCTGCTCAACCTGCTTGCTCAACTGGTCGAATTGCACCAGGAACCGCATGAAATCGAGGATGAAGTCTTGCATTTCCTCTGGTGTGAGTTCCCGGTCGCTGACCACAACGTCTTGCTGCAAGCGCTGCATACGCAACCATATCCGGACGGTCTGGAGAGACTGTTCTCTCGCTTCAGGCGTCTGGCTTCGGAGTAAGGCGATGATGTCCTGGATGTCCTCACCTTCAAGGTCCTCGCCGTAGAAGTAGCCGATGGGCTTGTTCAGCGCCTGGGCGATGAGGGACAAATCAACCGCGCTCACCTGAACCCGGCAGCGTTCGATATCCGATACATTCGATGGCGTCTTGTTCAGGAACTTGGCCAGGTCTTTCTGGGTCAGTCCCCGTTCCAGACGGGCCTGTCTGATGCGGCGGGCAATCTCCTCATTGGTCATCTGGTGTCCCTCCTCCCCTGGGCTCGTGAATACTACGAGTTTCTATCGTAGATATTGCAATTCCTATTCTTCTATGCTACCATGTGCGCGTCTTTTACGCAATGTCGTGATGTGCATTTTCAATCTGCCATGAAAAAAGCCGGGACTGTGCGGCAACACAGCCCCGGCGGTGGCACAAACCAATGTGTGGTGTGGAATTGGTCAGCCGACTCCATTCTAGCAGGGTCGGGCTGGCCGTGCAACGAAAGGAGTCTGTAGTTGTATGAATCAAGTGGTTAGTGGGGATGGTGGGACGTCAACTCCCCGTACTGTATTACGGGGAGTACCTCTACAATTAGTCCATGTCGGGTTGGATAGTCTGTACCTGGTGGTGGAGTATCCTGCGGATGACGTGTACCGGAAATGGGCTAACGAAATCGGGTTTGATCTTGACAATCCCGACCTGTACCAGGGAATTCCCTGTGAGGAGTATCTCGTCCGGCGCGGGAACCTGGGCTACAAGCTGGCGGTATGGGATGGCGATGCGCGGTTGCACCTGACCGACCGGGTAGCCGATAACGGGCCGCAAGGCATGGGGATGCTGCTGCAACTCGGCCCGAAGTGGCTGGCCCAGTTTGGGGACTTTGTCGCGCCGCGGGCGCTGCGGGCAAACGTAGAAGGCCAGTTGCAGTTGTTTGGGGTGAGGGAGCCGCTGGCGTACCCGATCCGCATCAACCGGCTCGACCTGGCGGTCGACGTGCGGGGATTGCGGCTCGAAGATTTCTCGGTGGATGCCTGGCGGCAAGGCTGGGTAGGGTACAGCAAGGTGCGCCAGACCTACTTCTCCTTGCGCACGGGGGTGTTGGAAGGGTTGCACGTCGGCTCGCGAAAAGGGGCGGTGCAGTTACGGGTGTACGACAAGGTGGCCAAGGCCCAGCAGGATGGGACGCTGGATTTCTGGCGCACGGTGTGGGATATGGCCCCGGATGATGAGCGGGCGGTGACGCGCTTCGAGTGGGTGTTCAAGTGCTATGCGGGCAAGTTTGAGGGGATGCAGTATCTCTCCGAGTTGACGTTTGTGGGGGTGCTGGGCCTGCTGAACTATGCCATGCAGAAATGGGTGCGGTTGTGCGTGCCGCAGGGAGACGATAGCAACAAGTCACGCTGGCCGCTGGCTCCGTTGTGGGCGGGGTTGCAGGAGATGCTGGCTCACTGGGCGTTCGACTATCGCGGCCTGGCCCGGCGGGTGCACAAGCGGGCTTCGGTGGGGTTGAATTACGACTACCAGCGCCATATCCTGGCGCAACTGGCGGGGTTGCAGGCGCGGGCGAGCCTGGTGCAAGGGCGGCAGACTCCGGTGACCCTGAAGGAAGCCCTGGAGGTGTTGGGCGAGCGCGTCGACCAGATGGATCAGAGTCTGTACATCAAGGCCAGCAACAAGCTGGCGGTGCTCAGTCGCCAGGCGGGGTCGCAACTGGCGAACAATGACGGTGACGGTGACGAGGAGGGCGGCGATGAAGACTGAGCGGCGCGTGCGGTACGTGCCTCCCCGCCCGGAAGTCATCGACCACTTCGCGCGTGAAGCATGCCGCGCGTTGGGGGAAGACTACCGCGCCCATGAGGTGGTGGAGGGGTTCGCCGGTTTCATGCAGGTGGTGGCGCGGGTGCTGGCCAACGACCTCAACCGCAAGCATCCGAGTGAGTTTGACACGGGAATCGAGTAGGTGTAAGCTGAGTGCGTTGGTAAATGTGAGTAACGGGGTGCTGCGACACCCCGCCTGGACTTTGGCAGTTTAAGGAGACCGTTGTCGAGAAGACAGCGGTCTGATGGC
>CAZSXY010000228.1:0-2683 GCA_964611395.1 uncultured Anaerolineaceae bacterium
TGTGACGAGGTGAAGGTACAGCCAATTTAAGCAACTTTTCAAGCTCGCTGTCGAATCACCACTTGTAGTCATCAAGAATTAATTTGAGGGAAAAGACGAGCACTGCACAGCCGCACGGTAGTCGTCGGGAATGCCACTGGCGGATTACATGATGAAGCCCGATTGCAGTAATCGGGCTTCATGACAAACGCTGTTCTCTGGATTAAGCTGCTATTGACAGGTTTTCTAGGAACTTGTCGGCCACATGCTTGGCAACGAAAATGAGTGGCCGTATACACGCAATCGGTCGAGCCCCGTCGCTCCCGTTCTGGCTACGAGGCATACTCGTAGCCATTTTTATTTCTAACGCCCC
Organism: uncultured Anaerolineaceae bacterium; assembly: GCA_964611395.1. Classification (GTDB taxonomy): domain Bacteria; phylum Chloroflexota; class Anaerolineae; order Aggregatilineales; family Aggregatilineaceae; genus CAZSXY01. The sequence continues at coordinate 353 of CAZSXY010000228.1, forward strand.
TGCTATCGCCTCTCTTTCTTCGTCATCCCTGCCCAGCACCACACTGAAGTCGCCGTGCAGCACAACCGCCAGCACTTGCCCATCGTGGACGAACACCCGCTCGATAATCTTGTCGAGTAACTGCTGGCGCGCTTCTGCCGGATTGTCTACCGTGCCACACTGGTCCCAGTACAACCGGAAGTTCTCGATCAGGTCGGCAGCTTCGATCAGTTCATCGTAGTCAATCGGGCGCAGCGCTTCCATCTCCTGCTCGAGTTGTTCGCGCTTCGCGACGTATTCTTCCGGCGCGATGTAGCCCCGATCCCACCGAAAGTCGATCCGCTCGATAATCTGCTGGATTTCTGCCATCCTCTGCAGCGCCGCTCCATTCTCCACCCGGCTGCGCACCGCTTCTTCCACCCGGTCGCGGAAGCCTTCAGGAATGGTCAGGGTCGAGAGAATCGCCACGACCTGTTCATCCAGGGTTGCCACATCCATGAAGCCCTGGCCGCACGGCTCATAACCCCGTTCACGCGCCCGGCAGCGATAGTAAGCCTTCTCATTCTGCCTGTGCCAGAAGGGACGCATCTTGCCGTATTTTCTGAAGGTCTTCTCTTGGGGTGGATTGCTGCAACAACGGTAGCAGTACACCAGGTCACGCAAGAGATACGGATTGTAACGCTTGGTGGCTTGATAATAGCTCGCCCGCGACACGCGTACTTCCTGGCACTTGTCAAACAGCTCTTTGGGAATCAGCGGTTTATGCTGCCCTTTGTACCACTGCACCGGCGCGTCATAGGAGCGGCTGCCATCTGAGTTGCGACGATATTCCTGGTACTTGACCTCACCCAGATAGGTGCGATTCTGAAGCATATCGCGCACGGTGTCCTTCGAGAACGGACGCCCTGTGATAGAACGGTACCCTGCCTTGTTCAACATTCGCGCGATACCGCGTAATCCCAAAAAACCTCGTAAACACGCTGTTTTTCGCTTACGCGGCATCTCTGTAGTAGTCGTGAAGAATTCCTCCCAACATGCTGCGACAACGCACTGGGCCAGTTTCAAAACGGTCTTTCGCCGGGGTGGGAATCCGCTGCTCAATGCCTTGGTGCGGCCGGGCTGTGTTGAAGAACTCGACATATTCGCGCATCACACGTTGCAAGTGTATCTGGTTAACGATCAACAGCTTATCCAGACACGCTTCGCGCACCGATCGGACCCACCGTTCTGCATACGCATTCGCGTTTGGTGCACGATATGGCGTATGAATGACATCAAGGCCTTCGGATTGGAACACCGTATCGAACGCCGTCGTGAACTTCCGATCACGGTCGTGGATCAGAAACCGCATCGGTCGCTCACCGCTTGCCATCTCCCACATCAACTGCCGTGCCTGCTGTGTCACCCACCTGTCGTTTGGATGCGCTGTGCACCCTGCAAAATGCACCCGTCGACTGCCGATCTCGATGAAGACGAGCACGTAGAGCGTCTTCAGAAACAGCATTTCAACAGTGAAAAGATCGCATGCCAGGAGCTGATCCCGGTAATGCGTCATCAAATGGCGCCACGAGGGCGAAGATTTACGCTCTGGAAGCGGCAGAATACCGTGTCGGCGCAAGATGTTTGCCACTGTCTCATCGCTGATGCTATAGCCCAGCTTGCGCAGCTCACCCTCGATACGCTCATTGCCCCAATCGTTCTCGCGCGCCAGACGCACCACCAGACGCTCGATTTCCTTGTCGGTGCGCGGACGACCACCACAGTTCTGCTGCCGGTAGGTCCACTTGCGGCGCACCAACTGACGGTGCCAGCGAAAAAGTGTTGCCGGTTTCACGATCCGAATGACCTCCCCCATTTCCTTGATCGTGCGCCCCGTCTTGGTTTTCAGTGTCGTCGCCAGCACCACCAGCATCAGTTTCTCGCCACGCGATAATCGGACCGGTTTAGCTTGCTTACGCTCGACAATCGCCAACTGGTGACGCAACGGCAAGATTTCCAGGTCCTTTTCGCTCTCCGACTTCCACCCGCGCCGAACCAATTCGAGTATGGGTGAGCACACTTGCAGCACCATGAACCAAACCATAGCTCCCCATTTCCCAACGGTAGAACAAGCGACCTATTCTACCAGTTGGTTGGGGCCCAATTCCGGCTCATTTCAGGATTGCACAGAGTTTTTTGAGGTTACGCCCCCGGTCCCGCTTCCAGCAACTGCTTCTTCCAACTGCTCACCTGGTTCGGGTGCAGGTTGTACGCGCTGGCAAGCTCATTGATCGCCCACAACCCTTTGGCTGCTTCCGGCCGTAGTATTCTCAATAGAAATGCGACTCCGTGATAAAGTTGTGAGTGCAAACG
>CAZSXY010000229.1:0-2660 GCA_964611395.1 uncultured Anaerolineaceae bacterium
GAATAGTTAGTTGCGAGCCCAATGGCTTTCCTGAGGTTAGGCATGATGGTGCGTATTCCCAACTTAGTCTTCTGAGGCGTGGAAGAAATGACGGTCATAGCAGCATCCCTTCACCCCTACCTGGTGGGGCGCAAAAGTATAAACTGCAAACCGATGACAAAAAGGATGACGATGAGCATCACCGTGAGCATGACCGAAGAGGATCCCAGGTCGCCATAGATGAAACCCCGCCGATAGGCTTCGTACATAACCAAATTGGTAGAAAGTTGCGGCCCACCCTGTGTAAGCAAATGGACTGGTATGAACAGGGTGAAATTGACAATGGTATCTGAAACAAGCACAAACAAAATGACAGGGCGAAGCAGTGGGATGGTAATTCGGGTTAGTGATTGCCATCGATTGGCACCATCAATGGCGGCGGCCTCTAGTACAGACGTGGGGATGCCCTGCAAGGCGGCCAGGAAAAACAGCGCCCAGAATGGCACCCCTTTCCATGAGATGATCATGATAATCGTGTTCAAGGCCTGATCCGGTGAGATCAAGAAAGCTTGTTGGGGCAGGCCAAGCCGGTTTAGCGTGCCGTTAATCAACCCCGCATTGGTGTCCACCATAAGACCCCAAACAACGACGGTGACATTGATCGAAACCGCCACCGGCAGGAGATAAACGCTTCTGAAAAATCCGATGCCCCGCACGCGTTGGTTGGCGATCAGGGCAAGGCCCAGAGCCAAGATCGTTTGGAGCGGGTTAACCAGCAAGCTGAACCAGAGCGTCACCCGAACGGACTTCCAGAACACGGGGTCGTCAAAAATTCGCCTGAAATTATCAAGGCCGACGTAGACTGGTGGAACACCCCGCCTGAAGGATGCCGCGTATACACTCTCTCGAACAGTTTCAATCGCGGGAATGAAATTGAAGATGATCAACAGCGAGATCGCCGGCAATAAGAACATATATGGAACAAAGAAATCACTTCGTGTTTTCATTACGGGGTATTTTCCAGAGTCGCCAATACCAAATACACAAAAAAGGTATGGGGAGAACACGGTCTCCCCATACCCGTACTTTTCCTGCGTTAGCGGCGGTATTTCGCCAGTTCGCTCTCGAGTCGATCAACCATCGTGTTCAATGCTTCTTCCGGATCGATTCCCGTGCGAATGTCCTGGAACGTGTTGCGGAAAATCTGGTCATATTCCAGATAACCGACTGTCACCGGGCGGGGCACCGGGTTGACTGTGGCTTCATCAGCCGCCACCCGCATGAAGGACATGGGGCCTTCGCTGAACTCCTCATCTGTAGCAAACATGGCCAGGACAGATTTTTGAGCCGGGAAGTCGTGGCTACCATAGCGCCACCACAGTTCTGCGCCTTCACCGGTCGACAGCCAATGAGCAAATTCCTTGGCTTCTTCCGGATGCTCAGAGAGCGAATTTACGCCAATGTGCCAGCTACCTGTTGCCGTAGCAGCTTCACCGTCTTCGAAATAGGGGTGACGGGAGACTCCCCACTCGAAGTCAGCGTTCTCTGCAAAATAGGGGATTTGCCACGGGCCAGCAATCAACATCGCCAGATTCCCGTTTACGAACAGGTCCGGACCGTTAATCGTGTCACTCTGAGGAGCAACCTGGTATGTGTTATACATATCATAGTAGAATTGCGCGGCCTTGATCCACGGCTCTGAGTTGACAATCCCGTCCACCGTTAAGCCATCTTCGCCAATGTACTCACCACCTAAGGAGGAGACAAGAGGCAACAACTGGTAAGTGGCCGTGGTCTGCTCCCATTGAAAGCCCCAAACCGCAACCGTGCCATCGTCGTTCTTGACCATTACCTCTTGTGCGACTTCAGCGATCTTCTCCCAGGTCCAGCGCTCATCTTGTCCGGGGGGAGTGACACCAGCGGCTGCGAAAGCATCAGCATTATAATAGAGCAGTTGAGTAGACGTGCTCACAGGTGCAGCCAGCAGTTCACCCTCATAGGTGCCTGCTTCCAAGGCGGCTGACAGGAAATCAGCCAATTCGTCTTCGGTGTACATGTCGTCTAGCGGGAGTAACCAACCTCGCAAGCCGTAGGATGAAACCAGCGGCACATCAACCGAAACAACGTCGATTGAGGTGTCGTTCGCACCGAAGCGCAGGTTGATCTGCGACACCAGCTCGCTAAACGGAATCTCCTCAACCTCGACCTTGATACCTGGATGGCTGGCTTCAAAGGTTTCAAAGATAATAGGCTCGGCTGCGCTCCACTCGGCCAGTCGCAACCACGTGATGGTGACCACGTCGCCCTGTGCAGCTACCGGCGCGAGGGCTGCGAGCATGGACAGGCTTACCAGCAGAGTAACAAATAACAAGGATTTCTTTTTGAACATTTCTTCCTCCTGATGGCATTTCATTGGGAAAGAATCCCGATTATCGATACTATGTTCAAAACACGGAGGTGACAGTAGTTTTGGGAAAAAGTTTCGATACCGCCTCCTTCAATTAAGCAATTCGTGCCGGACGCAGTGTGTATTTGAAACGCAAACACGTATCTAAACGATAAGCGCCAGGTGATGAAGGGGCGCCGTGAATTATCGTGAATGTTCACATATAATGATAGTATACTGGGGTAAAATTGAGTTTGTCAAGTCATTCAAATCGCGCAATCTGGTACGTCTTTCG
>CAZSXY010000230.1:0-2660 GCA_964611395.1 uncultured Anaerolineaceae bacterium
AATACTTCACCAAAGTCCACGCGCCAGATGAAGCCGCCAAGCTGGTGGCGCAGTTGGGCCAGCACATTTTCGCCTGGCGTGGGTAGCGCTTCGGCCTTGCGGCGGATCTCGTCGGCGCGCCGGGCAAGGTCTTGCAGATGATGTATCTGCGCTTCCAGGTCTTGCTTCTCCCGCTGGTCACGGCGGCTCAGCTCCTGCTCCAGGCCTGTTAGCTGGGTGGGGAAGCGTTTTTGCAGTTGGACGCGGGCGCTATGCGCTTTAGCGCGCAGTAAAACGCGGGTCAGCGCCGCCTGCATGGCCAGGATTTCAGCGTCCAGACGGCGTTTTTCATCGGCGTTTGTGGCGCGGAAGTATACCGCCTTGCGCTCCTGGATGTCTTCGATGATGGGGTTGACCTCGCTGTACATGCCGGGCGCATCGAGTTGTACCGTTTCACCGAGTACCCGCTCGATCAGGCTGTCGCCCTGGCGCACCAGGTAAGAGAGATTGGGAAGTGGGGCGATCTCGCGTATCCACTCAGCAAGGGGCCGGTGATCGGTTTCCGGTTCGAAGTCCACCACCAGCGACAACCACAACCGTAGCTCGCAGATTTGTACGGCTTGTTCCTGGATATCCACTCCATACAGGCAATGGCCAATGATGTCTCGCTTGAGGTTGTAGGCATAGTTGCGGTTGGTGGGATCGTGGTCGCCGGTGTGTTCATCGAGTAGCGTGATCAGCCGGATGATCTCCTGCAACATGCCGACCAGAAATGCGCCGGAACCGACCGCCGGGTCAACGACGCAAACATCGAGCAACCAACGGCGGATTTGCCGGGCTTCGTCGATGGACAGTTGGTCGGTGTCCTCCTCTTCGATGAGTTGTATCAGGCGGTCCTTGTACTTTTCTTGCTGGCGGTCGAGTTCGATGTCGCGAAATTCGAGTTGTCCGCTCTTGCCCGGTATTTTGATGGGCAAGCGATCATCTACCGGCTGCGGCGTGAAGTTTTCGTGCCACATTTGCAGCAGGTATTCGCGCAAGCTTTGCTGGCACATAAAGCTCACAATGGTGCGCGGCGTGTAGTAGCTGCCGGTGGATTTGCGCAGGTCTTTCTCCTGCTCCATGGTCAGAATCAGGTTCTCGAAGACTTTACCGAGCATTTCCGGGTCAATGGCGACCGAGCGGTCGTTGGGCATGTCCTCTTCGACGGTGAAGGCGTACATCTCGAACAAGTTGTCGAATGCCTGGGTAAAGACGCCGTTGCTGATCTTCAAACTCATCACCATGTCTTGCAGATCGAATTGGAATAACCCACCATTGAGGAACGGAACCTGCTCGACTTCTTCGGTGCTGTGGCCCTCTATGGCGAGTGCGAGAAACAGCGGTTTGATGACGTGGTCAAAGTAAGTGGTTTCGTCAGGGTGCGCGCGGTGATCTTCAAAGCGGTCATAGAGATAGCTGAATTCCTGGTTGAGCCAGCCCTTTTTCTGGATGAAATACAGGAACATCAACCGATCTAACAGAAGCTGGGCCTGTTTAGCCGCATCAGCAGCAAATGTGGGATTGCGTCGTTCAATATCAGCCGCGAAGCTATGAAACACTTCGACGTACTGGTTGTAGAAGTCCTTAGTAACCTGTTCAACGTCGAAAGCCTGGTCGTGCAAGTTTTGAAGCTCAAGCGCCGGAATATCGATGTTGTGGCTGATATCTATCAGGGCCAGACGTTGAGAGGCGGTGAAAAGGCGGTCACGCTGCCGCTCAGATGGGCCTATCGAAATGCGGCGAGCTATGCGGCGTGTGCGCTTGGTTCCCTTCTCCTCATCTGTGTCTTGTACAACGCGGACGTTAACGAATTCCCATACTACGTTCTCGCTGTCGCCGGGTTGGTTGCGGAAGACAACCATAAAAAACGGGTGTCTGCGTGCAATTTGATCGAGGATTGGGCGCTGGATAGTCCGAAGTAGACGCTCACCTTGAAGTTCGCAGTAAATGATAGAGAAATCTTGCTGATGGTGGGCCAGATACTCTAGACGCGCGATAGGGAGATTATGAGTGCTGGGAGGCCAATTTTCGCGATAAATAGGGGCATCGCCAGCGTATGAATATCCTAAATCGCCAAAGAAATCGAGCACGTCATCGTAAGCACGCAGCCTCTTCAATCGTTCGCGAATGGTAGCCGCATCCATCAGTTGAACTCCCTATCAAGGTTCTTATTCTATGCACAAAATGTATCGCTTTAATTCCAGTTAAGGAAAGCCAAGTGAAGTATACCATGACAATAGCCGGGGAATGCAAGGTGCTGACCGAGGCGCGTAGCTTCTCTTTTGTTTGCCCATCCACGCATAGATCACAGGGTGCACCCTCGCGCGGGAGGTCGCCTGGGAGGGGCCCCGGCCCCAGACCGGGGAGGGGTCCCAGGAGGGACCCGCGCGGGGCGCAGAGATAGACTACAACTGCCAGTCCCAGAAAGCCTCGTATTTGCAGCCTGGCTTGGGGCAGCGGAAGTGCATCCCAAAGGTGGGATCGTGGCCGACGTATTCCACCGGTGTGCCACACTCCGGACAGGGGTAGGTGCCGATCTCCACGATGGACTGCACGATCGTTAGCATCCGTTGGGCTTGCGGACTATCCCCGATCTCGACCGACACATCAGGCGCAGACCGTGGCCTGGATTGCATCTG
>CAZSXY010000231.1:0-2644 GCA_964611395.1 uncultured Anaerolineaceae bacterium
CTGTCACACATCGTATTCCCATATGATTTCCTGTTCAGTTCAGTGAACACGCATATTCTGACGAAAACACCGCTGACCGGCGACTGTGAATATGATAAAACGCTGCTGTACGATGCACTGAGGGAAGGTCGCGCCTTCATCGGCTACGACATCCCGGGAAACACACGGGGGTTTCGATACACCGCGCAGGGACAGAACAGCGCAGTTATCATGGGCGAACGGATCCACCTTGGCCACGGCGTCACGCTCCAGGCGCTAGCCCCTGCACGTGCGCACATACGCATCACCAGGTGCGGAGAAGTTGTCGCAGAGGAAAAAAATGCCGAGAATCTGACACACGTCGTTCGCGAACCCGGCCCCTACCGCGCTGAAGTCTTTAAAACCTTCCGGGGTTTAGAGCGAACCTGGATCCTAAGTAATCCCATATATGTCAACCCGAATCCTGGAACCAGACTCTAGAAGCATACATAGGCATCTTCACGATCCTGGCACCTGGCAAATTCACGTACTTCGATTTAGAATACAGAACATTCGTTCGGAGCCTATTATGCCTTCTGGAGGAAACTAAGTATGCCTAGCTTCGAGCTTGTGGCAGATTATCAGCCAACAGGAGACCAACCTCAGGCGATTGACATGCTCATCCAGGGCATCGAGGCGGGGCATCGCTTTCAAACATTGCTTGGCGCGACGGGCACGGGCAAAACCTACACCATCGCTAATGTGATCGCCCACGTGCAGCGCCCTACCCTGGTGCTGGCGCACAACAAGACGCTGGCTGCTCAACTCTACGCCGAATTCAAAGAATTCTTCCCTCGCAATGCTGTTGAATATTTCGTGTCGTACTACGACTACTATCAACCTGAGGCCTATGTTCCGCGACACGATTTGTACATCGAGAAAGAAACTGAAATCAACGAGGACATCGACCGCCTGCGCCTTTCAGCAACCGCTGCACTGCTGAGTCGAAGAGATGTCCTCATTGTCGCATCGGTCTCGTGCATCTATGGCATCGGCAACCCGGTGACCTGGAGCAATTCAACACTTGAACTCAAGACCGGTATGCAAATTCGCAGAGACCTGATCTTGCGACATCTGGTCAGCATCCAATACGGTCGCAATGATTTCGAGCTGCACCGTGGAACCTTTCGGGTGAGGGGGGACACGCTGGAAATAACGCCTGCGTACGGGACGACCGCCATTCGGGTTTCTTTGTTCGGGGATGAGATCGAACAGCTTATTGAACTCGATCCCCTCACGGGCGAAGTCCTCGCTGAACACGACACCGTCAAGATTTTCCCGGCAAAGCAATTTGTGACCGAAAACGACTTGCTCCAACAGGCGCTGCACGATATTGAGCAAGAACTTGAACAACGACTGGCAGAGCTGCAAAAAGCAGGGCAACTCCTGGAAGCCCAACGCCTGGAACAAAGAACGCGTTACGATCTTGAGATGATACGTGAGATCGGGTACACAAGCGGCATCGAAAATTACTCCCGCCATCTCGATCAACGCCCCCCAGGAAGTCCTCCCTGGACTCTCCTGGATTACTTCCCCAAAGACTACTTGATGATCATAGACGAATCACACATGACCCTTCCGCAAGTAAGGGGGATGTTTGGCGGCGACCGTTCCCGGAAATTGACGCTGGTAGAGTATGGCTTCCGGCTGCCAAGCGCCTTAGATAATCGCCCGCTCAATTTCGAGGAATTTGAGGATCGTATCGGCCAGGCGGTGTTTATGAGCGCCACACCTGGCCCGTATGAGAAACAGCACAGCCAGCAAATCGTGCAGCAAATCATCCGCCCCACCGGAATCCTTGATCCAACGATTGACATCCGGCCCACCAGGGGCCAAATCGACGATCTTCTGCGAGAGATCAACGGTCGTGTTAAGCGAGGCGAACGCGCGTTAGTGACCACCCTCACCAAAAGGATGGCCGAAGACCTGTCTGATTACCTGTTGGAAATGGGCATCAAGGTGCACTATCTCCACAGCGAGATCGACACGATTGAGCGCGTCGAGATTCTCCGCGACTTACGGTTGGGGGTCTATGATGTTGTTGTTGGGATCAATCTCTTGCGCGAGGGTCTTGATTTGCCCGAAGTCTCACTGGTAGCCATTCTCGATGCAGACAAACAAGGGTTTCTGCGTTCCGCGCAAGCGCTCATTCAAACGATCGGACGCGCAGCGCGTCATATCAATGGGCATGTCATCATGTATGCCGAAAAAATGACCGACGCGATGCGAACCGCTATTGACGAAACAAACCGTCGCCGCAAAATCCAAAGCCGCTACAATGAGGAACACCACATCGAGCCGGCCAGCATTGTCAAACAAGTTCGTGACCTGACTGAGCGGGTTCAGCAGATGTCAGAGCAGGCGCTAGCGGTGAGCGCCGAAGAAGATAGCACGCCACTGGCTGCGCTCCCGAAACGCGGGGTACAGAAACTGATTGACGCGCTAGAAACCGAAATGAAGGCCACTGCAAAGGCGCTAGAGTTTGAGCGAGCCGCAATGCTACGCGATCAGATCATTGAACTCCGGCAGATCATGATCTTGAAAGAAGCGGAAGGTCAAGACCCAAGCTTGTTGATCGTCAAAGGCAATATCGCCCAAAGACGAACAGACAGGTAACGGTTCTCGA
>CAZSXY010000232.1:0-2620 GCA_964611395.1 uncultured Anaerolineaceae bacterium
TAGCCCGCATACGTGCACGTCAGGATGCGCCCGCCGTGCGCCGCCAGGCTGTCCAGCGTCCAGTCGCATGCCGGTGCCGAATAGTTCTCGCCCGGCCACCACTCGATGCGGAAGCTCGTGCCGACCACCGCAGTATCACCCTGGTTGTAGACCCCGACTCGCACGTCCACCGGCTCGCCCTTCACCGGCGTCGCCGGATCCAGCGAAAACTCGCTCACGTACAGGTCGGGCTGTCCGCTGGGAACGCCGCCCGGTCCCGGCTCCGGAGGAGCAGCGGGAGAAACAGGCACATCGAGCGCCAACGGCGGATTGCCAAACACAGACGCCCACACAAAAGACGCGCTACCGCTGAGCATCGCGTCGGAGAGAATCGGGCCGGTTGGCGACGCTGCAGTTTCACCCTGGAAATAAATGCCGCCGGGGGTGTTGTAGATGAACCCGGTCGGCACACCGATATGCTGTCCGGCTTCGTGTTCCACCGGAGCCAGCACAGCCGTACCTATCCGGTTCCAGTACAGGCGCACCGTTACGCCGTCCGCTCTCCAGAACAAAGCGATCCTTCCATCGGCTGCCCAGAGCGGGCCAAACACCTTACTGGCACCATCGGCATAGAACAACTGTGGATCGGGGGAAATGCCAAACGCATCCGGCAAAAGCATGCCGATCGCATTGGTATTCAGCGGCCCGGCCCCAGGAATGTCAGGTCCCGGCGGATAATCCGGATTGGTGTAGGCCAGGATAGCCTGTCCGTTGGGTAAAACGTCAAAGTCATTGAACGCATAGGGGCTGCTCACCAGGTACTGGCCGACACCTGGAACCCCTGCCGGATACCAGGCAACCGCGCCCATCGGTTCGGTGACCATCCCAAAGTTGTTCATGGTGAAGTGCACCTGGTAGTTGCCCGATCCGTCTTCAGACTGGAGCAGCACCACGAACGGCCACGCCATCGCGTCCGCCAGAAACTCGCCGCCAACGAAACTGGCGATCTCCGGCCCATCACTGCGCAGTTGCGCCAGGGCATTGCCGGTCGTCATGTCAAACACGATCACCCGCCAGCCGCGGATCGCCCCCGACGAATTGGCAAAACCGATGGCAATCCGGTTAAAGGCATCTGACGAATACCGGTGCCCCAGGTACGCGGTCTCGTTAGGCCCAGTTTGATGTACCATGAGCCATTGCCCGGTTTGCAGATCATAAAACCCAACTGCATCCCGCCCGTTGGTCAGTGGCACAATTTCGACCAGATAGCGCCCGTCTTGAGAAATATGCAGCGCTTTGTGCGTGCACGGCGTACCGGGAGCTTCATTCGGCAACTGGGGGCGGGGTATCGAGGTGAAGTCCCCGGCTGAATTGACCCAGTGCAATGTATCGTTGCACTGATCATGGATTACCAACCACCAGTCGCTAGCTGGCAGCGCCCGGAGTGCCAGATCGTCCGGCAACGTTGAGTGCGCTTCGACCCCAGAAAAGGATAAGGCCACAAGCAACCCAATCCCCACGACCAGCAGCCCGACCATTCGCAAACCCTTCATCACGTTTCTCCTTTCGGATCACAATTGACGACCCATATCGTTTTCACTGTTGACCAAGAACGCACGATTGGCACGTTACGAGTGTGGAAAGCGCGTCAGCGATCGGGCAGGCAAAAGCCACCTGCGCCCCTACGCGCCCCCTGTGGAATAGCGGTCACAAGCCTGTTGGGTATTCAATGATGGGCCGCCATCGTGCAGTCGTGCACAAACCCATCATATAGGATCATCCTGTAGTAAATCAATTAATGCGTGTAAAAAATCTCTAAATTCAGGGAATGAGAACCCTAAAGAGAGCTGCTAACGTTCGCGATTGGTTACAGTGACATACGGGCTGCTGTTCGAAGTGTCACGGGCCACGCGAACGCGCCATTTGGCGTATGGCCGTTGAGCGTTAAAAAGCCGATAATCAAAGGCAACGTGATGTCAAAATGAGGGGTTCAATGAGGAAATACCTTGCGCTTTTGGTGTTACTTGCAATATCTCTGGCAGCGTGCGGAAACAACGAATCCAATGCCAACACCTTGGCCGAAGAGCTTCCGCTCGACGAACAAAAGCCCACCTTCGTCTTCTTTTATACACGCGGTTGAAGCCCTTGAGCGCGTATGCAGCCTGTCGTGGACAGGCTAAGTGACACATACAGCGACCAGGTTGCTTTTGTGGCGCTGGATGCCAATGAGGATGACCTTGAAGCATTCAGGGCTACGCGGTTGCCGGGTCATCCATCATTCATCGTGTTGTTGCCCAACGGGCAAGAAGTCTGGCGCGGGTTTGGGTTGGTTGAAGAAGCAGACCTGGAATCGGCAATTCGTGAGGCATTACAGCAATCCTGACCGCGCCACACCTTTTGGTGGATGGCAGGATGCGGTATGCATGGATCGAATGGCTGGTGGCGTCTCCGGCTCCGGCGACAGGTGATAGCAGAGGAGGCGTCGCCAGTCGCCCTGCTCATGGTTGCCCTACACCATTGAGCGTATCAACCACCGCCAACAAATCGCCGATCGAATAAAAGTCAACAGCGATGAAATTGGGCAGCCGACCGCGTTCTTCCATGCAGGTATGCACGCGATTCATCAGGAAGTCGAACGCGT
>CAZSXY010000233.1:0-2609 GCA_964611395.1 uncultured Anaerolineaceae bacterium
CGCATTCCTCGACCTGCAACGGAAGCTCCTGGAGAGCTTCTTTCAGCATTATGAAACTGATGTCGCTCCTCCTCCACTTCTCACAGGCCGCCAGCTACTAGACGAACTCAATATGCCGCCAGGCCCGCTGGTGGGCGAAATCTTGGAACGAATTGTAGAAGCGCAGGTAGCGGGGGAGATCAAGACCTCAGCAGAAGCCCTAGAATGGGCCAGGCGTTACGTGGCGCGTCACTCTGAACCCTGAGCGCTCGCCCGGTTCGTTATGGCGCTCACATGGTTTCAGGTAACGCGCTCGAAAAACCACAACAAGGTCTTTCCGTATACTCGCTCATCATACGGCTGGAAAGCCTGTAAGACTATGTCCTCACGCTCACGGGGATCGATCTGCACAATGACGATCCCGTCGGGCACCAAATGTTCAGGGTTTTCATCCAACGCCAGAAGCGTGTTCTTCCAGACTCCGTGATACTGGGGGGGAGCAACGTACAAATACTCAAACGCTTCCGAAGGGCTGCGTCCAAGATAGCCAAGCGCGTCAGTCCGCAGGACTTCAGCTCGCTCCATAAGCCCGGTGTGTTCAAGATTTTCCTGAATGGTTCGAATCGCCAGGCGGTCGCTGTCAATGAACAACACGCGCTCAGCCCCGCGACTCAACGCTTCGATTCCCACGCTGCCTGTTCCGGCAAACAGATCAAGAAACGTGCTACCGGGGATGCCCTGGCCCAGGATATTGAATAACGCTTCCTTGGCCCTGTCCATGATGGGGCGTGTGGAGTTCCCTGGAACCATTTTGAGCTTTCGCCCTTTTGCGGTACCAGAAATCACTCGGATGGGCACAGAATCCTCTCCGCCATATCTACGCGTTGGACTCTACGACTTCACGAGCGGCGCGGATGTTAGACATTGGCGTGGTGGTCATAATTACACATCCCGTGGATAAAATCAGGCGACGGCCATGCGTCTGTTCGATAGCGTTCCGAGCCTGAGTGCGCACCTCAACAGGCGTCCCATGATGCATCGGATCCCACCGCCCTATGCCACCACTTACTGCTCCGCTAAACTTGAGTTTGCCGTCTGCCAGACTGAATTCCGATTCACGATCATGCCAGTTGATGGCCTGAACCGGATAGTCGGCAACGAGATCAAACATCGGCGCAGTCCCGTGAAGATGCACCATGTTGAACCACCAGGAGTCAGGCAATGCTTCCAGTATCTTCAAATCATATGGCCGCCCAAATTCCTGATATTCCGCTTCACTCATCACACCATAGGAAGCATGCTGGATGGCATAGAAAATGCCTGACACGCCGCTTTTTCGCATCGCGTCGATAAACCGCAGCGTGCTTTCAGTGATCGTATTCAACCCCGTTTTCAGACGATCCGGGGCTGTCCGCATATGCTCAATGAGACGCTCTTTCCCTGCAATATTCTTGGCCTGGGCCAGCGGGCTAAAGATGGTCTGGATAAATGGCACGTCATCATGAAATGCATCATTGAGCAGCCGAAGCACCTCAAGTTGCCGGCCCAAAGCCCCTTTGTCGGGAGCCAGCACACGCAACTCAGTCCAATCCAGCGTTCGATGAACGGCCCTGCGGACATACTCGCGAGTTCCTTCAAGACTACCCACCCACCGGTCTTGAACGCCATAGTCGATGATACAAAAACTGCTTGCCGGAGTCACCTTGACGAAATCAAAATCCCATCGTCGCTGAAATGCGATGGTGGCATCTGCCAAATCCGCCGCACGTTGATCATCGCCCGGCCAATGCCGCCACAGAGCCACCGGTACGCGGTCGACCGCTTCCCCCTGAATCGCTTTCTCAAGACGCTCACGTTTAGATAATGACATACGATTCCCCGTACAGGCTGAGCATTTCCGGTATCAGATAAACTTTCCAATATAATCGATTTGCTGCTGGGCCATGCGTCGGAGCATGAAAAAGCGTTCGCGATCTTCTGGGCTGGCATCCAGCACCTCTGAAATGAGATCAATGACCTTCTGAAACGCTTGTAGCGCTTTCTCTTTTTCCCCAGATTTGCGATACGCCAGCCCGATACCCCAGTTCGCGTCGATGTGGTCGGGGGTTTCGGAAAGGATTTGTGAGAATTTCTCGATCGCAACTTCGTTTTGACCGGTATAGTGAGAGCGCCAGGCCTCACCAATTTGAGCATCAATTTCCTTATGATCCATCGTTTTCTCCGCAGTGTTGCATTTCAAATTGAGCGCCTCAAATTAGCGGCGATGCCCAATAAGTACGAATGATTCCCAGCACGCATTATAGTTCATAGCAAAAAGACATGCGATAGAACGGGCGTTCTATGGTTTGTGAGCGACGGCGGGGCGCGCCCTTCTCGGTCGCACATTTGTTCTATACGAACGTGATCACCCCCCTACCCTTCCGGCGACGGGCGCGGTAGGCGGCTTGACGGCAGGCGTTGGAACAGTAGCGGGCGTCGCTGCGGACGGCCAGAAAAAGCTTGCGGCACTTCTGGCAGTAGTGCATGTGCAAGCCAACCTTGTGAAATGTGCCGTCGCCACGCGGGGCCATGACGCCCAGGCGACGGCTGGCCAGGCGCTGGCGGGCCAGCGGCGAAAGTGATTCAGGCAT
>CAZSXY010000234.1:0-2603 GCA_964611395.1 uncultured Anaerolineaceae bacterium
CGTAGTGAAGAGGTTGTTCAATAATCGGCACAATACCGTAGCGCAACTGGATTCAGTTGCGCTCGTTTCTTTGTACGAAGGGTAACTTCTCTCTACAACACCCATTAGTTTCACGAGTGAAGGAGTCCTTCAAAATGACAGAACGAGTAACCGGCACGGTCAAGTGGTTCAACGCCCAAAAAGGGTTTGGGTTCATCGAGCGCGAGGGCGGCCCTGACGTCTTCGTCCATCACAGCAGCATTGTTGGTGCGGGCTACCGCGAACTGCTCGAGGGTGAGCAGGTTGAATTCACCATTACCCAAGGCCCAAAGGGTCTGCAGGCCAGCGAAGTCACGCGCCAGGGCAACTAAACGCCTGATTTGCTAGCAAACCACACGCCCCGTGTCAGTGACGCGGGGCGTTGTCTTTAGGCTCCCACATACTCCCCACCCGCCGATCTTCAGGCTCCCTTCTACCCCACACATGACCAGACAAGTTGGCAGTGACACTTACGGCCCAACCTGACTCCCTGAAACAATAAACCCTCTTCGCACGTATCAATGGATGGTTGGTCATGTGGTGTCATATCCAAAGGAGGTCGATATGCGGAGTAAGAAGGCGCTCCCCCCAACCTATCTCTACGCCTCGATCGTGGTGATGGTAGCGCTTCATTTGCTGTACCCAGGCGCACATATCATTCCCACCCCCTGGAACTTCCTGGGAAGCGTCCCATTCGTGCTAGGGTTGGTGATCAACGTGCTGGCAGATAGGGCTTTCAAGAAACATGGGACGACTGTCAAACCCTTTGCCGAATCAACCCACTTAGTCACTACCGGCATGTTCCGGTTCAGCAGAAACCCCATGTATCTGGGATTCGTTTTGGTTTTGATCGGAATTGCCGTGCTCATGGGGTCACTGACACCCTATGCCGTGATCGCCGTCTTCGCGATTCTGATGGATGTCACTTTCATCAGGGTAGAGGAGCGCATGCTTGAGAAAGCATTCGGGGAATCATGGCTTCAATACAAGCGCAAAGTGCGGAGATGGATTTGAACCCAGACCCGCAGCCAGTCGATTGAGGCAGGCACAGCGAAAGCAAAGACCTGGCTTCACCTGCGCACGCGGCGTAGCACCATGCGCGGGAAAAGCGTCGCTTCGTCAACGCGCAGGGCGAGCGCAACGCCCCAGAAGACAACTGCGCCGAGCGCCATCGCGCCCCCCACACGGAACACCACGCGCAGATCGGGTAACGCCCACAAGAACCCGCCCGCCGCCGCCGCCATCACGAGCGACGCCACCAGCGTGCGGGCCGCCCCACCGAGCACGCGCATTTCGCCCAGCGAGCCGATACGCCGCCGCAAGATGACCCACAAGGTCACGCTTTCGAGCGCCGTCGCGATGGACATCGCCAGCGCCAGCCCGCCGAACGGCCCGTGTGCAAAGTCGGTGCTGTCCGGATAGCCGAAGGCGCGGATCAACACCAGCGACAGCGCGATGTTGAACAACATCGTCGCCGTGCCGATCTTGACCGGCGTCCAGGTGTCGTGCAGCGCGTAGAAGGCGCGCACCAGCACTTCCAGCACCGTGTGCCCGGCCATGCCGATACTGAACAGGGCCAGCGCCCACGCCGTCCCGGCGGTGTCGGTGCTCGTCCATTCGCCCCGCTCGAACAGCAACGCGATCACCGGTTCGCCCACCACCGCCAGCCCAATCCCCGCCGGTATCGACAGAAACAGCACGCCGCTGAGCGCACCGGAAAGCGTCCGGCGGAAATCGGCAGAGTCCTGCTGGGCGCTCAGGGTGGAAAGCGTCGGGAACACCGCCGTGCCCACACTCTGCCCCAGAATGCCGATCACCGTGAACATCAGCGTAAACGCCACGCCCAACGCCGCGACGCTGCCCTCCATCATGCCCGACGCCAGCGCCGTATTAACCCAGAAGTTCACCTGGACGATCCCCAGCCCCAACACGCGCGGCCCCATCAGCAACAGGACTTCGCTCACGCCGGGAACCTTGAGGCTCAGTGCCGGTCGGTAACGGAATTTCAGCCGCAAGATGACCGGAAGCTGCACGCCGAGATGCAGCACCGACCCGATCACGGCTCCCCAGGCCAGCCCGTGCGCATTGCCGCCGCGTGCCAGCACCAGCGCCCCGAAGATCAGGCCCAGGTTGTACATGCTCGGGGCCAGCGCCGGGGCGAGAAAGTGCTGGCGTGCGTTGAGGATGCCCATCATCAGCCCGCTGATGCCGAAGATGATCACCGTCAGCAACATGATGCGCATCAGTTCCGCGCTGAGCGCCTGCGTGCCTGGCGGCGCGTCGGGCATGAGCAGGTACTCGACAATCGGCATGGCCAGGGCGAACGCCACCGCCGCCAGCGCCGTCGCCGCCGTAATCAACAGCGTGATCACGCCGCTCGCCAGCCGTTGCGCCCCGTCTTCGTCGTCAGCAGCCAGAAAACGGGTGAAGACCGGGATAAACGCCGATCCCAACGCCCCGCCCGCGACCAGCACAAACAGCGTCTCCGGCACGCGCTGCGCGGCCATGAAGGCGTCGAGCTTGGCCCCGGCCCCAAACGCGGCGTTGATCGCCGACTGGCGCACCAGCCCCAACGCCCCGCTGGC
>CAZSXY010000235.1:0-2537 GCA_964611395.1 uncultured Anaerolineaceae bacterium
GTGTTCAGCATCCCGGTTGACCAGGACGCACTGCTACGCGCGATCAAGACCGGGGTGCAGGAAATTCACACCACGTGGCATGATGTGAAGTAAGCGTATTTGCCCCATACGTAATATGGGGCGTGCTCATTTATCTCTCGGTTCTGTCAAAGTCACCTGCAAGAAAAATGCCCGACGGATTGTGCATCCGCCGGGCTTGCCTGTACCGGTATCAGAAATCGATCGGGTTTGGCCCGTAGCGATACCACAGGTCGTCGGCGAGGTCTTGCGCCACACAGCGAACGCCCTGGCTAGCGAAATACTCGCAGATGCGCGTCACGTCGCGACGCAAGATGAATACTGCGTCTGGGTTGGCGTGCAAATCGGTCACCTGCGGGAAGTCGATCAACGTGATCACTCCATCCCAGTAAAGGATATTATAGGCCGACAGATCGCCGTGAATCAGGCTGTGTTGGAGCATGAGTTCGATGTTGCGCAGCACTTCGCCGAACAGCCTGTGTGCTTCATCCCGATCCAGGCGGATCGTGTTGAGCGTGGGCGCGGCCATAGCCGCATCGCCGATGTAATCCATCAGCACAACATTGTCGCCGATGGCCCAGGGGCGCGGCACGGCTGCCCCGGCCTGGTAGAGTTGTTCCAGCGTTTTGTACTCGTGCATGAGCCATGATTCATGCTGAAGTTGCTTCCCGAAGCGCGTACCTTTGGCGATGGCCCGCCACTCGCGGAAGTCGCTTTCGTTCAGCCGCGTGCCGTCCCCCGCGATCACGTCGCGCCCCTGCCGGTACATTTTGTCGTTGCGGAGCTGCCGGAACATGCGTGGGCGGTAGACTTTGGCCGCCAGCAAATCAACCCCGGTCGATTCGTGGGCTGCGCAGCGATAGACGCTGGCTTCCTTCCCTCCTTTGACCTGCGCCAACACATCGGTGATGAACTGCTGGTCGTACAACGATGCGAGCGATTCGATCAACCAACCCGCTTCATATTTCGAAGGTTGGTACGTGGGGTTAAAGCCACTTTCCAGGCCGCTGGCGTCGACAATTTCGGTCACAACCTCGGCGCGTTCGCGGCGTCTGGGTTGAATGCGTGGTTTGCGTTTGCGCCGCGCCTGGCGGTCGGTGCGTAGTGGGTTGAACTGCTCGGCGTACTCTTCGTAGTCGTCAACATACAGATCGTTTGAATTCACGATTCGGACCCCTTACGATAATGCGTCTTCGTCGATGCATGGTAGCGGTGATGGATGGTACCAATCAACGCGATTCTCCTTGTTGGATTCACATGATATGGTGGATGTACGGGCCGCGTTTAGCGGCAACACTTCGGGGGAGTCTGCGGCATGAACCGGATAGACGCTTCAGGAGAATACAAAATACATGCCACACGCGCGATCACCGGGCAAGCAGGCTCGCCCCACGCTCTATAAGTGGGATCGGCGCACGCCTGGGATCAGCTTGCGTGTAAAGGGGTATGTGTCAGGGGATTCGGAGAACGAAAATCGCGAAGAATCGCCCCGCCTTACACGGCGGCGTCGGCAGGCGTACGCAGACCCGCACGGACCGAGGTATTCTGTTTCTTTGCCATACGGTGGTCGCCTCCCTTCGACGAACTCAAACAATGGAAGCACTTTAGCATAGCCGGGGCGCGGTTGTCAATAGCCTCATCTTTGGTGACAATCAAACAGAACATTGGCATTTTCTCACCTGGCACGCCAGGACTGTGAGGACACGATGGCACTACCACGGGCTACCGGCCATATACCGTACCTGACGACTGAGCAGATGATCGAAGTCGACCGCGCCATGATCGAGGATTATGGGATCACGTTGGTGCAGATGATGGAGAACGCCGGGCGTTGCCTAGCGCACCTAGCCCGCGAGCGGTTCCTCAGCGGCGATCCGCGTGGCAAGCGTGTGGTGGTGTTGGCCGGGACCGGTGGCAATGGTGGCGGGGCGCTGGTCTGTGCGCGGCGATTGCACAATTACGGCGCGCAAGTGCGGGTGGTTATCACCCGCCCCGACGACAGTTTTACCGCCGTTCCCGCGCACCAACTGGGTATTTTGCGGCGTATGGGTGTTCCGGTGGCGCTGGCGAATGCTGTGGGGGGTGACCAGTCGCCCGACCTGGTGATCGATGGCGTGATCGGCTATAGCCTGAAAGGCGCACCACGCGGCGCGGCAGCAGACCTGATCCGTTGGGCGAACGAGCAGGGCGCGCCGGTGTTGGCGCTGGACGCGCCATCAGGCGTGGATACAACAACGGGGACGGTCTTCACACCGGCGATCCAGGCCACCGCGACCATGACACTGGCCCTGCCCAAAGAGGGGTTGCGCGCGCCCGGCGTGACGGACGTGGTCGGCGAACTTTACCTGGCCGATATCAGCGTGCCGCCGGAACTGTATGCCTCGCTCCCGTTGGGGCTGGCTGTAGGAGCTATCTTTGCCCGGGGCGATATCGTGCGGCTGTAGTGTCGGGGCGGCAACTATAGTTACCCCCGAAAAATGGACCACAAGCTAAGCTCGAAAAAAGTATAATCAGAATAG
>CAZSXY010000236.1:0-2449 GCA_964611395.1 uncultured Anaerolineaceae bacterium
TGGGGCCGAACTTCGACGCGGTTTGGAACGGTCGTCCACTGCCCACGACCAACGCCCAGTAGGAACGAACGCTCCCTTTAACGCCGCGCCCAGATCGCTCCGGTGTGGCGTCTCGACTGACGGTCGCGCCTGCTACGGCTAGGGAGTGCGACCGTCAATGTTATGGTATGATTCGATCATAATCAGTTCATGGGAGATCACGTCAGGCAAAAATCACGAAGGAGAGGGGGAAACATGTCAAAGGTGAAGAAAGTTGGGTTCGTTGGACTGCTGGCGCTGGTCATCGGCGCTGTCATCCTGTCCGGAACGGCGCTGGCCTATTCGACAGGCTTCGAGGAATTCGCCGAGGGCACGCCCGCCGAAAGCCTGACCGTGCCAGGCATGAGCTTCGCCGGTGTGCCAGGTAATTTCGTCGTGGGGGATAGTTTTTTCGTGACCCTGACGGGGCATGTGTTGCTTAACGGGGCCGGAGGGATTGATGGACCCGGTGAGATTGCTTTGTTGCTGCAGGACGGCTTGGGCTGCGACGGCAACGTGCTGCGAGTCACCTTCGATGCGCCGCAGTCCGGGGTTTCCTTCAATTTCGCTACCGCGTCGTTTTCTGGCGTGTTGAACGTCGCCGGATACCTTGGCGGGAGTCAGGTCGTGAATACGTCGTTTGTCGGAACCGTCCCGTCGGGTGGAACATTTCCGGAAGGCTGGGCAAATATTCAGAAGACAGTGGATCGCATCGACATCTCGACACCTACAGATTGTCTGGCAGTGGACAACGTCAACACCAGCGGCGTGCCGGGGTGTGACGCCAACATCCCGATTCCGTCCAATGCTGTCGTGGGGGCGTTCGTGGCCGACGCGCCGCTGTACTGGCAGCCCGGCGACCTGACCAGCCCGCTGGTCACCATTCCGGCGGGGAACACGGCCTGGGTGCTCGGCGTGGATGAGTCCGGGGAGTATTACAAGATCATCTGGGTCTGCGACCTGCTGTGGGTGCCGGTCGAAACCATGGGGCCGAACTACGACGACGTGTGGAACGGCACGCCGTTGCCCACATCTACCGTGCAATAGCCTTTTGACACCGTAGTTATTGCAGACGCCCTGGAATGCTTCCGGGGCGTTTGTATTTGTCTGTTTGCGCGTTCCATAAGAGGCTAACTCTGCTGCTGGAAGGTGATGAACCGCGCAATTTCGCGGTCGCTCAACTCGCGCGGCGGCGCGACAAAGTAGTACCCGTTGGCCCACAGGGGCGTGCCGTTCACCATGTCCGGATAATAGTCGGCGGTACGCCGGGCCGTTTCTTCCATCAGCCGCATGATAGCGCTATCCGGGCGCGTCTCTTGTGGAATTTCCAGCGAAAGCACCACGTAATCCGGCTGCACGTCCAGGTCATGAACGTGCCATTGTTCCGCCTCGGCGATGTCGCCGATCCAGTGATAGATTTCGTCGGCGAAGTCGCCACGAAGTTCCAGGCGGGGGTCATACGGAACCCACAGGCAGGTGTAACTGGTGGTAGGGCCGGGGTCTTCGCGTGGAGCCGTTTCTTCCGGAGCCTGTGTCGCCGCGCCGGTCGCGTGCGCGGTCTCGCGCCAGCCCCGCGGCGGGTGCAGATCGGTGGGGCGGCTCGGCTGGGTGCGCTCGACAGCGCGTTCGAACGGTATATCGCGTTCTTCGACAAGGTTGAGCGATTCGCTCAAGCGGCGGGCCTGTTGCCGGACGGTGCGCACGCGAGTGTTCCTGCTGAAGACCATGCTGAGCGTCAAATCTTGCTCAACCAGCGTGCTGTACAGCAAGATTTCGCCCACCTCAGGCAGCACTACGTAGCGAAGCAGCGCGTCGGACGCGGCCGGGCTGGTGCGCCACCCCTGCTTCACTATCTCGAACACCTGGTCGATGGCTTCGTCGGGCATATTCCCCGCGCTGGCTAACAGTTTGTTGGAGCGGCTGAGCAGCGTGGCCTGCGCCGAGCTTTCGAGCGAATACTGCGTCAGCGTGACGGCGATTTGCGCGATGTCGGATTCGTCGTCGGCAGGTTCTTCGCCCGCCAGCATACGGGCCGCTTCTGTAACCGGCACCGGGATCAGGTGGTCGTCGTCTGGTGGCGGCGCTTGCGCGTCGGTCACCTCGTCGGGTTCGTATTCGCCCAAGTCGTAAGCCGGTTCGTCAGGCGCTTCCTGCGCGAACTCTGGCTCCGGTTCGGCTGCCGGTTCGGGGAAATCCTCACGTTCGTCCTCTTGCGGATATTCGGGGGCGGATTCCGGCTCCTCTGGGAACTCAAATTCGGGGGCTGCGGGCATTTCGGCTGGTTCCGGTTCCGCGTCGATCCAGGCCTCCTCGTCCACCAGGGCGTCAAGCTCACCGGTTTCGCGCACACCCGAATAGAAGGCTTCGGCAATGGGATCGCCGGCTGCGTCGAGCGCAGGGCCGGTGTCTGCTTCAGGCAGCTCGGCGACCA
>CAZSXY010000237.1:0-2442 GCA_964611395.1 uncultured Anaerolineaceae bacterium
TGGCGCTGCTCGCCCGGTACAGCTAATGCGCGCCTGGGCGCATTCTTCGGCAGATTTTCGGCGTTCCTTCGCTGTGCGTTGGCCGGTGATTGCCCTACAATCGAAACACCATTGGCGCAGACAAGGGAGCACATCCGATGCAGGCACGAACAAGCCGTCTGGTAGCGGTGCTGGCGCTGGTCATGGCAGTGCTGTCCCTCGCGGGCTACGCCGGGGCACAGGACGGGAGCGCCGCCGCACTGACGGCCCAGGGCATCGCCGCCGTTGAAGCCGGTGACCCGGCCCAGGCGCTCGATCTCTTCGACGAAGCGATTGCCGCCGATACCACCTACGTCCCCGCATACGTGGCGCGCGGCGATGTCAATTTCGACCTCACCGAGTATGATTCCGCCGTGACCGATTACGATAGCGCCCTTGCACTCATGCCCGATCAGGCATTAGTCTACAGCAGGCGGGGACGCTCGCATATCCAACTGGGCAACCTGGAAGCCGCGCTGGAAGACTGCAACCAGGCCACCACGCTTGATGACGGCCTCGCCGAAGGGTATCACTGCTGGGGCAACCTGTACATGCGGCTGGGCGCACTCGCCTATGCACGGGCGAACTATGACCGCGCCATAGCGATGGACGCCAGCTACGCCGAGGCGTATACCAACCGCGCCATCACCTACACGCTGGCAGGCGATTATGCCGCCGCCGTGAGCGACCTGGACATCGTGATCGGGCAGGGAACCGACGATGCGACCGTCTTCTTCGCACGCGGACTCAATCACTTCGAACTGGAAAACTACGCGCTGGCCATCGATGATTTCGGCCAGGCCATCGCGCTTGACCCGGCCTTCGACATCGCTTACAAGAATCGCGGACTGGCGTATCTGGTGCTGGACAACACCGACGCGGCCATGGCCGACTGGCGCACCTATGCCGGGCTGGCCGGAGGCGATGCGTCGCCGCGCATTCTCGAACTACTCGATGACTTCGAGCAACGTATTACGAATTGATCCCCCTGCGACTTCCCGGCGAAGGGTGGAACGAACCCGTAGATTGCGGTAGGATGGGGCCCATCGTCGGCAATTCGAGGGAACACCGTTGCAACAGATGCTTGCTCGCAACACGTGGCCGGGCAGGATGCTCTGCGCGGTCATCATTATGCTTGCCAGCGCGATCGGGTGGGGGGCGAACGGCCCCGCTCGCTCGTCGGCCCAGAGCGATCCCGCCAGCCAACTGCTGGCCCAGGTTCAGGCATTTCGCGCGGCCCGCGGCCTGCCCCCCTGGACCGTTGACCCGTCATTAACTTTCGCCGCCCAGAGCCACGCCAACTGGGTCGCCGCAACCGGCCAGTTCGGCCACGCGGGCGAAGACGGCTCCCGGCCACAAGATCGCGCCACCGCTGCCGGATACATCGGAACCGTCGCCGAGAATTACGTCTATGGCTACGAGTTATCACCGGCTGGAGCCGTGCAATGGTGGGAAAGCAGCCCGATCCACTACCAGACGCTCACCTCGTCGGCGCAGCATGTCGGCATCGGCTACGCGCGTATCGGGCGCAACAACCTCTACGTGCTGGTCGCCGGTCGCCCGTCATCGCGCCCGCGCCCATCTGGTGGAGACGCTGAGGACGAACCACCCGGCCCCGTCGTCGTGCCGATTACGCTGGCGACGCCTAACCCGGACGGCTCGATCGTCCATGTCGTGCAACAGGGGCAGACCGCGTGGGCGATTGCGGCGCGCTACAGCGTAGACCTCGAAGAAATGCTGCGGATCAACAATCTGAAGCGCCCGGTGGTGCTCCTGCCCGGCGATGAAGTCATCGTCCGGCTGGGCGAAGGCCAACTTCCGCCGCCCACCCCCACTCCGCCCACCGAGCATACGATCCAGGAAGGCGAAACCGTCTGGGAAGTGGCCGTACTCAACGGGCTGACGGTGGATCAATTGCTCGGCTTCAACGGGCTGACGCGCGACGATGTGATCGTGCCGGGCATGGTGCTGCGCCTGATCCCGCCCGAAGGTGTGGAAGATGCCACTGACGCCACACCCGTTCCGGAAGACAGCGCCGCGATCCCGCCAGACGAACCGCCAACGCCGATAGTAAACGCAACGCCCACCGGCATCCCGCCCACGCCCACGCCGACGATGCAACTCATGCCGACGATCACGCCCGTGCCGAGTGTCACGCTTGAACAGGCAATCACGGCAACTCCCACGCCGACCATAACGCCCTCACCGACGGCCACGCTGCCGCCAACGGTCATGATCCCGTCTGAAACACCGGCTTTCTACGCTACGTCGGCCACAACGTCACCCCCGCCCGCGCCCATTAACGCGGACACGGGCGACGACAGCGGCATGGACTCCGTGGTGATGCTCAGCATCGGGGTGCTGGGCGTGATCTGGTTGGTGGTGGGGGGCGTCGTGCTGGCGGGTTATGTGATGAACAGGCGG
>CAZSXY010000238.1:0-2397 GCA_964611395.1 uncultured Anaerolineaceae bacterium
ATTTGCTTGCGCTCACATTCTGATGAATATGGCAATTTACGGATAGATACTAAGCGGGTTTTTGACGCTTGCTCCAAATATCGAAAACGACTGCGCCAAGCAAGACCAAGCCGCTCACAATACCTTGCCAGTAGACTGAGACATTGAGCAGAACCAGGGCATTGTTGATCAAGGCCATTAGCACAACACCCAAGAATGAACCAAAGATGCTTCCCTCACCGCCACTCAAACTGCACCCACCGATAACGCATGCGGCAATCACCCGCAGTTCTGTGCCTTTACCCGCCAGTGGAAAAGCTGAACTCAAACGCGACGTGGCAATCATCCCCGCAAAGGCGGCAGTAGCTGCCACAAGCATGAACGATAGGATTTGCACACGTCTTACTTTGATCCCTGTCAGTGCTGCAGCTTCTGGGTTGTCGCCGATGTAATAGACCAGCCGCATCCACCGGGATCGACGCAGCAGGAAATCAAAGATAATGACAGACACCAGTACGAACAGAATGGGTACAGGGACTCCGAACTTTTCCCCTTGCCCCAAGACTAGGAATGTGTCCGGCAAACCGGTCTGCGCGTAACCACCCGACAATACAAGCGTTGCACTGGATAGGATAGTCATCATACCGAGCGTAGTAATCAGAGGGTTGATTCGGACGAAAGCCACGAGTATTCCGTTAATCAAACCAACTCCAGCGCCTGCCAGCAAAGTCAAAATCATGCTGAGTAGAATAGGATTTCCCCGGTTCAAAAGCATGGCGATGATCATGCCTGAAAACGCCACCATTGAACCCACTGAGAGGTCAAATGCGCCACTGACGAGGAGAACTGTCATGCCAATCGCAATGATCGCATCAGTGGCTAAACCAATACCGACGGCGCGAAGATTGATTTCGGTTGAGAAGGCTGGTGTCTGGAGATGCAGGAAGATTACTGCTGCCACAATAACAATGAGAAGGCGCAGTTCTCGTGCCTGGAGCAGATCGCGCGCAAAAGTTTTCAGGCGGTTACCATTGTCAAATTCGGTTAGCAGGGCAACGCGTTCCTGTGCTTGTCCCGGCATGTTCAGATTGCTTTGTGTCATTTCGAGTGACTCCTCAGCGTAGAAATCAGTGCGCTGCGCTCGTTTCCAGTGGGTGACCGCTGGCCAGGGTCATGATATTGTGTTCTGAGATGTTGCTTGCCGTTAGTTCCCCTTGTAGCGTTCCTTCGTGCATGACGTAGACCCGGTCACACATGCCGATGACTTCGGGCATTTCGGATGAAATCATCAGAATTCCTACCCCCTCAGCGGCTAACTGCCGCAAGATGGAATATGTTAGACGTCAGGACCTGATGGACAAAAAGGTAGGCTAGAATAAGAGAGACTCGACCGGCCCACAAGACCGCAAAGGAGAGCGCAATGGGCAAGGAACGAGACTCGGCAGAACAAACTATCCGTAACATTCGCCGCAAGACACGTCGTCGGTATTCAGCAGAAGAAAAGATCCGGATTGTGATGGAAGGCTTGCGAGGTGAGGACACGATCGCCGAGTTATGCCGGCGTGAAGGGATCGCGGAAAGCCTGTACTACAAGTGGAGCAAAGAATTTCTGGAGGCAGGCAAGGCGCGGCTGGCGGGTGACACGAAACGTCAAGCCACGAGCAGCGACGTGAAGGACCTGCGCCAGGAGAACGAGCAGCTGAAGCAAGCGGTAGCGGAGTTGTTGCTGCAGAACCGCGTGCTGAAAAAAGTGTACTTGGCTCGGAGAGCGGGTGGGACGACTGATGCGCTACACACAAGCCGAGAAGCTGGAAATCATCCGGTTGGTTGAAACATCGGACCAACCAGTGAAACAGACGCTGGCCGAGCTAGGCATCGCGCGCAGCACATTCTATGACTGGTATCAGCGCTACAGTGAAAACGGATATGAGGGACTGGCCAACCACAGTTCGCAGCCGCACCAGGTGTGGAATCGCATTCCCGCAGCGGTGCAATCCCATGTGGTTAATGTGGCACTCCAGCAGCCGGAGAAATCGTCGCGTGAACTGGCGTGGCATATTACGGATACGGAGGCGTACTTCATCTCCGAGTCAAGTGTGTACCGCATTCTCAAACGCTACGACCTGATCACCAGCCCGGCATTTGACCTGGTCCAAGCTGCTGACAAGTTTGAGCATCCGACCACACGCGTCAACGAGATGTGGCAGACGGACTTCACCCAGTTCAAGGTCATTGGCTGGGGCTGGTACTACTTGTGTACCGTCTTGGATGACTTCTCACGCTACATCCTCGCCTGGCGGCTGGCTCCAACAATGGCTGCGACCGATGTCGAAACCACACTCAACCTCGCGCTAGAGAAAACCAGTGTCACCCAGGTGAAGGTTGCTCATCGCCCGCGTCTGCTGTCCGACAACGGCC
>CAZSXY010000239.1:0-2356 GCA_964611395.1 uncultured Anaerolineaceae bacterium
CCGGCGTTGAGAATGCCTTGCCACATGGACATTCTTCACTTATAATACGCACTCGCATAGTTCATTCATAAACTCTCCATTCAGGAATAGTCAGCTATCCACAGGTAAGACCTTGCTGCAACGCCACACAGCCTCCGAACACTATTGGACAGACCATTTCGAAGTCACGGATGAAGATATCGACTTCCTCTTCAACGTATTTCTGGAAGAAGAAACTCCGCTGACCAGCCGAGATCTCGCGGTACGTCTCATTCAGCGCCGCATCCACAAAGAAGCGAACACTCTCCGCAAACTCATCAAACGTGGTGAAATCTTCCTGCCGCGAGAAGTATACCAAGTTGGCCAAAAGCTGGTCTTTCCAGCCCTTAATTTTGCCGTCGGTACGGTTACGTCTGAGAGGGCGGGAGACAACCCCGAACATGGGGAGTTCACGGTCATAAACGTTCAATTTGAAAGCGGGGAACAGCGGGAATTTGCCAGCAATCTCAAGACACCTCACCAGTTGAACGTAGATTTTAGCAACGATACCCAGTACCCTGGCTTCAGCCCCAGCGATGTAGACGCCATCTTCGAGGAATATGGCGACGACATTGTGTATTTGCTCGAAGAACGTCTAAATAGCGAAGAGGACGCAGTCTATTTTGCGGGGCGGTGGTTTCTCAAGTCGCTTCTCGTTGATGTTACACTAGCTCACCTGCATCTGGCCGAAGCGGTGCTTGTCATGCACCAAGGCGGCCCCCTAGATACCCAAAGCATTATCAAGGAAATCGATCTGCCAGCAGAGGGAAATACAAGGCTCCAAACGTTTGCGTTTGATTACGCACTTTTCCATGATGATCGCTTTGATGAAGTTGGCCCGGCAGGTAAAGTGCTTTGGTGTCTGCGCGAGCTAGAACCCCCGGAAGTCATCAACGTGCCAGAGCGGTTACGTTATAATCCGATTGAGTATGACTGGCGGCTGCTCAGCGACGAACTGGCCCAACTGGAAGCCGAAATTGATGACGAACTGTCCAATCTGCGTTCACCATCCAAGCCTGCTGATTCAGTAACCTTCAGCCTGAATTTCCCACACCGCCGCACAGGCACCCTGCCCCTCACCTCCCGGCTACGTCACCTGTTTCCGACTGCGTACGAAGCGCCCCGCATTCTAATGACGCTGGTTGATGGGCAAACTGGCGAAGAAATGTCCGGTTGGGTTGTGCGCGAACACCAGTACGTGTATGGGCTGGCAGAATTCTACCATCGTCACCACCTTCCGGTTGGCGCGTATATAACGGTCAAGGCCACCGACGATCCTTCGCGAGTAGTCGTCGATTTTCTGGCACACCGCCCTCGTACAGAGTGGATCCGGCTGGTCGTTCCAAGTGGGAATGGCCGCTTGCAGATTGAAAATCACAAGCGTGCGATAGGGGCCGAATACGACGAGTTGATGATTTTGGGAGCAGATGACCTCGAGGGTATTGACGATTTGTGGATTTCAACCGATAATCCTCGTCGATCCCTGACAGAAACCATACGAGAACTCATGTCTGAGCTTGCCCGGTTGACGCCCCAACGTACAGTGCACGCCAAGACGCTATACAGTGCGGTCAATGTTTTGAGACGGTGTCCTCCAGGGCCAATCTTTGCCACCCTTGTATCCCGACCCGAATTCGAGCATGTCGGGGGACCCTATTGGCGTCTCGCATAGCGAGGTGTTGTTCCAGAGCGTCGCGATCGTACACTTGTAAGGTAAAATCGTGAACTCCTCCACCAGCGTTGCCAGTAAACGAATAAAGCCCACGCTCGACACCAAGTTTCACATTGATTACGATTGGTGGAAGCGGGAAGGCCGGGATTTGCGCGTTTATCTGCTGAGCCACCTGTCGGCTGAGCAGCGCGAGCGATTCACTGAACATCGCGACACCGAGGAGGTTGATTGGGTTGACCCGGTCACAGCGGAGGTTCGGAAGGTCGACGCGCTTCAGCGTGCGTTGCGCGAAGCCAGCCAGCGGCCCGATTTTATTACCGCGCATACTTCCCTGGTCGACGCTGTTTTTCGTGTTTTCCTGGCAAACGATAACACCCCGTTGACACCTGTTGAACTTTCCGAGCGTATTGGCCGCCCACCTATGACAATCCTTCGTACGCTCGCAGGAAAAACCGTCTACAAAGGGATCCGCCCTTATATCAAAAAGTGATGGGCCAACGAGGTAATCAGTTTGACACGCCATCAACGGGCTTTTACAATGACATCCATGCCCCTGTAGCTCAGTGGACAGAGCAGCTGCCTTCTAAGCAGACGGCCGGGGGTTCGAGTCCCTCCAGGGGCGCAGGATACATCTGTGAAAAATGCCCGCGTTTCTAGCGGGCATTT
>CAZSXY010000240.1:0-2344 GCA_964611395.1 uncultured Anaerolineaceae bacterium
GCGAGCGGTTCGACATTCCCGCCCCCGAAACGCTGGTCTTCGTGAGCTGGTTTGCCGGTGGGGAGGTCTTCCGCAGCGGGTGCACCTTCCGCCGCGGGCGCGGCAAGATTTTCTACTTCCGTCCCGGCCACGAGACGTACCCGATCTATTACCAGCCGGAAGTGCAGCAGATCATCGCTAACGGGGTGCAGTGGGCCGCGCCGGACGCCGTCGAACCCATGCAGTTCGGCCATCGCCCTGAGCCGTTGGAACCGTTGGGGTAGGTATTTGTCACCTTGCTGAAGAATTGCTTCAAGAAAGCAGGAAAAGCGCTCGAATTGGGTTGGAGTGGAGATTGAAGTGATATGTTAGACGATAGAATCCTTCCACTGGCGTTTTCGATGTATAAGAATCCTGGCGTGTATGCGTTGCTCCTGGGTTCTGGCGTTTCACGATCTGCGGGGATACCTACGGGTTGGGAAGTCGTAAACGATCTGATTAAACAGATCGCGGCGGCCCTGGATGAAGAAGTATCTGCGGAACCTGAGATTTGGTTTGAAGAGAGATTCGGGAAAGAGCCACGATACGATGCGTTGTTACAGCGGCTAGGTAAAAGTCCCCTCGATAGAAATGCTATCCTTCGCGACTATTTTGAACCCACTGACGATGAACGCAAAGATGGTATCAAAGTTCCAACACCTGCGCATCATGCAATTGCCTGGTTGATCAAGCAGGGGTACATCCGTGTTGTTCTGACCACGAATTTCGATCGTTTACTCGAAACAGCTTTGGCAGAAATAGGCGTCACACCAAATGTCGTGAGCACTCAGGCACAACTTCTTGGGATGAAGCCGCTTCAACATTCAGATATTTCTATCATCAAGTTGCATGGTGATTACCTGGATGGGGATTTCAAGAACACTGCCGATGAATTGGCCGAATATACTGATGAAATGAATGCGCTGTTGGACCGCATCTTTGATGAACATGGGTTGATCGTTTGTGGTTGGTCAGGGGAATGGGATACAGCATTGCGACAAGCTATCGAGCGAACAGTCCAACGTCGTTATTCGACGTTTTGGGTTGCGTACAGACATCCTGAGGGTATGGCGCAGAAACTGATCAATCATCGCGGGGCTGAAGTCATAGACAATACTTCCGCGGATGACTTCTTTCAGGGTTTGCAACGGATGATTCAAGCGCTCGAAGGGGCAAATCGGCGTGAGCCACTTTCAGTGGCTGTGGCAATTCAGCTTACGAAGAAGCTTATTCCAAATCCTGGTGCTCAAATTGAGTTGGAAGAACTCCTACGTGCGGAAGTGGAACGCGCTTTTGAAGCATTCATGAGTGAGGATTTCATCAAGCGGCGGAAGGAAATAATCGATTCGGGTGGCAATGCCCAGGAGCGTTTCGAGGCGATATGGGAACTCTACTATGAGGCAATAGAGATTCCACTGAACATGGCAGCAGTGATTGCGTGGCATGGCGACGAAAATCACTCCAGGTATTTTGTAGAGGCGGTGGCGCGCTGGTTAGAACTTCCCGCAGAGTGGGATTGGGGCGGGACTGAAAAACTCGGAATGTGGAGGCTTCTTCCGGCTCTCTCATTGATCTATGTCGTCGGTATAGCTTCAGTAGGTAATGCGAAGTGGATACATCTGCCGCCACTTCTACGACAGCATGCTGTTTCACCGTGGCACAGTAACCAGGAAGTGGGCCTTCTAGAAGTTATCGGTGAAATGGTTGAGGAATTCATAGGAACGCAGAAGCTAAACCGTTTTGCAAGTCTATTATGCAAGATGCTGAGACGCGTTTTCCAAGAACTGATACCTTCTGACCGAAAATATGAGTACACCTTTGATGCATTTGACATGCTCTTGGGGCTTTTGTACCTGGATCAGAGTTCAGAAACTAGGAAGAACTGGACACTGAGTTTCTCCCTTGTGTATGAGAATAGGTCCTGGGAAATCCTGAAGGGTTTTTGGGTACAAGGTGGGAAACAAGGTAAAGATTGGCAGCTTCTGCAGACAGGGTTGTTCGATGGTAAAACCGACAGAGTCTTAAATGCGTTGCAACACTTTGCCAGTTTTGTGAATGAGGTGCGCAAGGAACGCCTACGCCACTCGGATCCCTTGCCTGACTACGCTCAACTGTACGAAGAAGCATTGCATCCGTCTGGTAGTTAACGGCTGATAAAATATGGTGGTCATGCCAAAACGTCGCTCAGGTCGAAGACAGAATGTCCGGTTTTCGCACGATCTGCGGTTCAGCATCGGGCGGCAGGGTGACGGTGCGCTCGCCCGGGAAGGCGATCACCGTCTCGGCGTCGCTGCGGGTGATGCGCACGCCGTGCTGCGTCCAGGTC
>CAZSXY010000241.1:0-2298 GCA_964611395.1 uncultured Anaerolineaceae bacterium
TGCGCGACTACCAGCAGCACAGCGCCCCGGCGGTCCGCACCGTGTTGGGCGATGCGATCGATCGCCTGTCGGAGTTCAACGGCAACGCCGATGCCGCCCTGCTGCGGGCGATGCAGATGGCGATCACCATCGGCGGTATCGGGAGCTATGCCAACTTCGAGCCGTTTGGCATCGAGGATTACGACAAAGGCAATCTCGATTTCGAGATTAAGCCGCGCGACATTGTGCTCGACGAACTGAGCAAGCGCGAGCGGTTGGAGTTTTGGCGCGACACGGATGCGCCGCCGCGCTGGATTTGGGAAGAAACCGGCAAGGATGCCGAAGAAATCGATCTTGCTGAGCTGGACGCTTACGAGCGCGAACGGGCGGTCGCTGCCGATGTGGCGCGGGCGCTGGCAACCGGGATAGCCGACGCCGACAGTGAAGGCGAGGACGCGCCATGAGCAAGAAAAGGAAACGGGATTACGTCCCGGCCTTAAGCAGCCGTAATCTACGGATTGCACTCAGGGCGATTGACCGGCTTCCGGTCAACAAACGGAGCAAGAAGGTGTTACAAGACATGCTGCTCGAGGCCGCGTCGCCGGACGAATCCGACACGCGGCATCCGGGGAAGCACGGCCGGCAGATTCGGGCCACAGCACAGCGGCTGATGCTGCGCGATCTGCAGCACATCGCGCGTGTCAACGCCGCGGTCAATGCCACCGACCTCGATGATGAGGCATGGCTGGACCGCATCGAGCAGTTGTTCGCTGACGAGCTGGATGAGGAAGCGTAATGAGGCATGGAACTCACGCGGCTGCTGCGGATTATGCGCTTGCTGTACCGGCAGGGCGAGGCCGAAGTGCAGGCGATAGAAGCCGAGCTGGTGGCGGCCCGGAAACGCGCCTGGATGGAGGCCATTCGCAACGAAGCGCGCCGGTTCGGCTACAGCGGGCCGGTGAACCCGCCGCGCTTTCAGGATTTGGAGTGGATCAGGCGCGAGTCGCGGCTGGATGCAGAAAGCATCGTACGGACATGGAATCGAGACGTAGAAAACCAACTGAAGCGGCTGTACCGGCAGAATTATCGCGGCAACCGGCATTACTACGCCAAACACATGGAAGCGTGGGCGGCAAAACGTGCGGTGTGGAAGTCGCGCCAGATTTCCACCCAGACGGAGTACAGCACGATGGGCTACGCGCAGCGCCGCTTCTGGCAGGAGAACGGGCTCAGGGGTGCGCGTTATGTCTTCATTGGCCCGCCGCCCGTGTGCCCGGTCTGCGTCGATCACTTTGCGCGGGGTGTAGTTGATCAGTTGTTCGTAGATCGAAACCCGACACCGATCCACATTGGTTGCGACCACACGTGGAAGCTGCTCAAGGGATCGGTTGATGGCCCACCGCCTGAAGATTTGTGGGTGGGTTAGGGCGCTTAAATCGTCATCCACATGCGGGGATGAAGCACCGCATGATGAACACAAAGCGGAGGTTAGCATGTTTTTGGCACTAGTGTACCCCTTCATCAACCTGTTGCTTGCCCCTGACAATGGTGCAGGCTCAGGTGGTAATGCTTCCGACTCCGGCAACGCCGCAGCCGGTCAAAATGGCGGTGACGACAATGGAAGCAACGCCAACGGCAATGATGGTGATGGCGGCAATCAGGACGGTAACGGCACGGCTGGTAACGATGGTGGTTCTGGCAACGCTGGCAACGATGGCGACAACCAGAACAGCAACAGTCAGAATAACGGATCCGTCTCGATGCCGCGCCAGACGTTCAACGAACGGCTGGAAAAGGAGCGCCGGGCAGGGCAGCGCGAACTGCTCAGCGCAATGGGCTTCGAAGACGTGGACACGCCCGAAGCCCTGGAACAGGCGCAGAAGGACTTGGGCGAACTGCTCAAGTTTGCGCGTGAGCAGCGTCTTGCTCAGATGAGCGCCGAAGAACGGATGCAGGAGCAGCTAAGCACGGTTGAGCGCCGCGCAAAGACTGCGGAACAGCGTATCAGCCAGATCGAGCAGGAGCGCGATCAGGCGAAGAACATGCTGCGCACCTTTGTGATCCGCTCGATGATCATCGGTGAAGCCGCGAACGCTGATTATCCTGAAGACGTGTTCACCTGGGCCATGCAGCACCAGGCCGAGCAGGTGAATAGCATCCTCGATCCGGAGCAGCCATTGTTCAAGGATGATGGGACGCTGAACCAGAGTGCGATCAATACGGATGTCGTCAAGGAGATTGTTTCGGAGTGCAAGAAAGCACGCCCGAAGTATTTCCGGCCTGATCATCCTGGTTCGCCAAGCAACGGGCACGCGCAAC
>CAZSXY010000242.1:0-2232 GCA_964611395.1 uncultured Anaerolineaceae bacterium
GATTGATCGACCCCAGGCAGCAATTCTCGAAGGGACCCAAAAACTGCTCACCGCAGCCGCGCGACACATATCCCGCCGTGATCCACGTGTCACTTTCCGGCTCATAAAGGTCATAGACCGTCTCGATCCCTGCCGGTTCAATGGCCACAACCCGGGCCATGTCTTCAGTGGCGGCTTCGGCAAGCAGAGGGCCACCCACGCCCGCCAAGACAGGCTGATAAACGCGCACCGCGTCCCCGATCCGCATGTGGTCAAGCCGTCGCGGCTCAAATGCACCGGTCGTCTTGTTATAGACGTGGAATTGGTGGGACGCGGTGGCCCGCACAACGCCACCATCGGAAAAATGCACCGCGTAAACTGGCATGGCCTCGTTGATCTCCACTTCCGCGACGCGCCCCGGACCTAACACCGTACAAATTTCATCCCCGGGGCGGATTTCGTCCGCCCGCCGCCAACCTTGCGGCGTGGCGACCAGCGTATCGCCCGTGACACACGGGTTGGTCGCCTCCAGTTCGTAGAGATGTGGCACGGGGTTTTCGCGGTTGGCGGTGTCCAGGAACAACACCCCCGGCTCGCCATTGTGGTGCGCCTGGCGCACGATGAGATCAAACAAATCGCGGGCGCGCACCGTCTCCCAGACCGCGCCGTCTTGCGGGTTGACCAGGTCGAAGTCCGCGTCATCCTCCACCGCCCGCATGAACGCGTCGGTGATGCCGACCGATATATTGAAATTGGTGATCGCGTTCTCGTCCGTCTTGCAGGTAATGAATTCGCGGATGTCCGGGTGATCCACACGCAACACGGCCATGTTCGCGCCCCGACGGCTGTTGTGCGTCACCCACCCGCCAGCCAAATACGTGTGATTGCCCTCGACCTCAAGATCAAGCGTGAGCGCTTCCCCGGCAGGCTCGACCGCTTGCACCGTCACAAACCACAAATCATCGACAGGGAGTGCGTACTCGGCAAAGACGGTGTGCTGTGCCGCCAACTGGGTATAGGCAGAAAGCGTAAACCGGCGCTTGTGGCTCGTGTAACGCAGGAGCTTTTTACGCAGCGCCGGAGAAGTCGATCTGAAATGCAAGCCGTTTCCGCGCCCCCGCCTGTCCGTTTGCGGGAGCGTGATAGCCTCTAAAACAGGCGTCAGCCAATGCTCCGGATTCGGCAAAACGTAATTTTGCTCCCGCTGCCGGTCAGGCTGGAAGTCATAGCAGACGTTGAAGCGCGAGCGCGGATCACACCCGATGCGCGCTTTCCAGGCTTCCAACCCGACGTGCGAAGCAATCCGCAGCCGCCACATGCGCGCTTGCCCATAATGCCCTTCTGCAGGCGACTGCTCGGCTATGCGCACAGGACACCCCAACCCAATGAGCAGCACGGCCACCTCGCGAATCAGGGCTTGGGAACTGCTCAGCAGGGTGGGATAGCCGTGTGTCAGCGCGCCGTCGGCCTCGAACAAACCGCGCAGGAAAGCGCCCACCACCTCCGGCGGACTCTGACGAATCAAACGCGGCACGCGTGCCTCTGTGCTGCGGGTTTTGCCCAGGCCGTTCAAGCGGAGAAAATCCTTGATCGCGCGGTTGTCCACGACAAAAGTCACAGATGCGTCGTTGTGCTTTTGCTGCCGGCGGACGGTCACGTTTTCCCCAAAGAGGCGTTGGAGCAGCGCGGGCATCTCGTCGATCAGGTAGCTATCCAGCGCCACCGACACCCCTACACGGTGATCCATTTCCCCACCAGCGACAAACCCATCACCAGTCAGGTAGCCCAGGAAGAAAGCCAACTCCTCGTCCAGAACAGGCGGGAATTGCGGCATGACCTGGTTACCATGCTGGCGCACAGGCTGCCGCAGCGCACGAATGTGGCCCTTGTGTTGCCCCAGCTTGACCAGCACCGCATCGCCGGGCTGTAAAGCATCCAAGCGCCGCCACACAGGGCCGATTCCCGTCATCACTTTGACCTTGTGATTAGGCGTGCCGGTTAGCTCCAGCCCTTCCGTCGTCACTACCCGTAAGACAGGTCCGACGCCGTTGTTATAGCCCTGGACCGAACGCCGATCGCCCTCGTCGGTGGCGACTTGCAGTTGGTGCGCGTGCCAGCCAAGCGCGTTATGGCTCACGATTTCATCCAACCGCAGCAACCCTTGCGCCGTGAATACAAGCGTCTCCGGCAACAAACACCCACCCTGAGCAATCTCGTCAAACGCCTGGTCATAAACGCGCAGGAACCCCACCG
>CAZSXY010000243.1:0-2187 GCA_964611395.1 uncultured Anaerolineaceae bacterium
CCCAGCCGATCACCCACTTGCTGCCGGAGAGCCAGGTCGTGACCGGCTCGACGTGACCGGCCAGTTCCAGCCACTCCAGCACGGCAGGGTAGGGAAACGGTTTGCCGCGGAAATCGGGGTGATGCCAAGCGCAGCGTTGGAGCGCCCGCCGCAGGCGTGGCACACCGCGACCGGCGTAGTCGTGCGCGGCGTTTGCGCGCGCCCCGGCCACCAGGACGTCCAGCGCCGCACGCAGCTCCGCGTCATTCGGGCGGGTGAGGCGCGCCAGGCGGCGCTGACCGGCGGGGGTGATAGAGTACATCGACAACCCATTGCCAAGTGACCTGTGGCGCTCGACCAGGCCTTCGCGCCACAAACGGCGGGTGAGGGGCTGATCGGGCATGATCGTGCCGTGCTCGCCGCGCGGAGCCAGCTCGCGCAAGATGTCGATGGCGCTTTGCCTGGTGGTGCTTGTCGTTTGGGGGATGGTTGCTGTGGTCATAGCGTTGCCTTGTGTGGTACAAATTTCATGCGACTCAGATATTAAACTGTTCTACGATGTTCTAGAGAGTGGTCTCACTGGGAAACCTGGTTTGGCTCCTATTACAGTATACGGCGATTTTTTGAGGTGGGCACCTCCTGGGATGAAGTTTTATTGCAAGCTCTTGTGTATACTATAGCATACGCATGTGGTGCTGTCAAGCGCTTGCAATAAAACTTGACACGCATGGGGTGTTACTGTAAGCTAATGGGAGAAATGGGAGGCGACATGAGTCATAATGAGCAATCCATTGCCGAACAGGCCCGAAGGTATCGTGTCAAAAACTCCTTGTGGGATTGGCACACCGATCTTGAAAAGAAGGTCGGTCGTCGCATTTCGGTTCGTAGTGCAGCTCGCTCGATGGAATTAGACGAGCGTACCCTTGCCTCTTGGCTAAAAGGAGAGGTTTCGGTTTACGACGAAATAATCATGATCAAAGTCGCGCTATTCTATGGGCGCGACCTGAGCGAGTTGTTTTCACTTTGTGAGATCGATACGCCGGACGACGAACAGGGGCAGTCAGTGGCCGTCGCCGCGAACTAGGCACGACGACGGCCTGGCGGGTCCGTGGTCGCTCACGGAGCGCCATGTTCCATTGTAGCGTTGTGCGGGGAATGCGCAACGGGGCGATGGGCGCGAGCGATGAGCTGGAGGCGATTCGAGGCCATCCTCATCTATTATGCAGAGTTAAGGAGATTTGATGAAGCGTGTAAAGGGATGCTTCAGACGGCTTACAATTGGATGTTTGGGCATTATCGCAGTATCTCTAGCTATTGGAGTTATTCTCAGTATTGTTGATCCGTCCAATACCTCGGTGTCACCAGAAGCTCAAAATGCCTGGGTTACAGGGGTTGATCGATGCATTCATTCAAGTGCGTATGGACAGATTGTACTTCCTGACAACATAAACGTTTGGAGTGGCTGGGGAGACAACCGAAATCAGATAATCGGGCAAGTTTCACACGGTCAACCAGTACAAATACTGGAAGCGCGCCAAGATAAAAGCATGACCGATGACCGTGTGTATTACAAAATCAAAACAGAAGGCGGGCTAATGGGCTGGTTGGGGCGAGATTACATTCAGTTTACAAACCCTTCAGAGGGATTTGAGCCAATTGAAGATTGCTAGCCTTTGTATGACGAAAAAGACGGCGCTGGGGGAAGCGCCGTCCGGGTCGCGGTTCCGCGACACACTGCATCACACCCCCCATTGTCGCACAGGTTCCGCGTGATGTCAAAACAAATAAGCGTCGTGCATATCACACAAATCACACTTAAAAATGATAGCTAGGTGTGATGCGCAGTATGAACATACGTGCTAAAATGGGAACGTAAAAAAGCGTATCGCCCGGAAGAGCGACCTCCGGGCGATACAAGCACCTTACCAACTGAATACCAATCTCCACGGCAGGGTGCTACTCAATCAGGCTTGTACCCTCAGCTGATCACCATTTTGGGTCAACTTCGGGCGATTTGTTGTGCCGAGGACCAGACTTGAACTGGTGACCCCCGGATTTTCAGTCCAGTGCTCTACCAACTGAGCTACCTCGGCATCCGTTCCTTGCCGGAACAGCGCTTATTGTAGCGCGTTTTTGAGCGGTGTCAACGGCGGGTCAGGGTTTTCCTATTCTCGGCAAATAGAGTAACCTCACCGATCAATAGGTAAG
>CAZSXY010000244.1:0-2126 GCA_964611395.1 uncultured Anaerolineaceae bacterium
TATTCTATGGAACCTGAGTTCGGCTTAATGGCTTACCTCACCCCCCGGCCTCACGTTGTTCGGCCCTTCCCCCTCTCCAACCGCGTTGGAGAGGGGGTGTTGAGGCACTCGCAGAGGGCCGAAACGGGGGTGAGGTTTAGCGTCCAACACGCCGGAATTCCACAAGCGTGCTTGTCCCGAATTGTTTTTAGCCTCACTTACCCACAAGCATCAATATCGCGCCACTTTGCGACTTTGTGATCAGCGATCAGCGCGTCCTCGTCTTCGCCAATCGTGATCGTCAACTTGCGGTTGGCGATTTCCTCGCATTCTGGCCCTTTTTCGACCGCGTCCCAGGTTCCGTTCCGCACGAACTTGTACTCGATGTTTGCCCCTTCGGGCAGTTCGAGCGTGATCGTCCAGTGCGTGTCGTCAACTTGCTCCATGAGGAGACCCGCCGGGTCCCACTGCGGGTAATCTTTGCTCAACGCCCCGGCCAGGAATAACTCGTCCTCCGGTGGCGTGTAGTCTGGAACCGTGACGTTGAACGTCACCGGAACCATGAAGCGCACGACCTCCGCTTCTCCGGTGGGCGTAGCGTCAGACTCGTTGAGCGAGCCATCCACGGCGGAGACGGCGTAGATGAAGGTATCGCCCTCGACCACGTTCCGATCCACAAACTTGTGATCTGCATCCGCCGGGACTTCACCGAGCAGGCTGGTTTCGCCGTCCGCGCCGGTACGGTAGATGCGATAGGCATATACGTCTTCCGCCGGGGAGCCTTCCCACAGCACGATCACTCCCGAAAGAGACGCACGCCGGATGTGTGTGGAGACAGGCGGAGCAGGTGGCGTTGTGTCGTTCGATGCCTCGACGATCAGCGTGGGGAAAGTACCGTCGCGGTATGTGACCACCGTCCAGCTTTCGCCCGCGTTAGTGCTGAACCGCGCCAGCAGCGTGTATTCACCGGGCGCATCCGGCGCGAACGCGTGTGTATAGATGTCAGCCCCGTTGAGCGGGTAAGCGTACTGCATCGGCTCCCATGTCGCTTCGGACAGATCGCTGTCTGCTGGCAACATCGCCGCTTCCGCGCGAATGCCCGGTGTGGGCGTATCCGCACCGGTAGCGCCATTGATGCGCACACCGGCCGTTAGCTCGGCGGTCACGCCGACGGTCAGCGGCAGGGTGCGCGGTGAATAGTCCATCTGGGGATCGTCTTCGTCATCACCGATATAAAATGTGGCGTCCACCGGAGCGCTGGGGATCGCCTGATAGCTCTCGCCTATCAGGCCGATCAGCCCGTCGGCCCCAATCGTCGCCACCGCGTAGAAGTAGCGGAAACCGTTGGTCGTCGTCTCGTCAATATAGCCTGCCTCGGTGACCGGTTCATCGGTGATCGCCTCGAAGCCGCCCTCGGAAACCGGGCTGCGATAGACCACATAGCCGCTCGCACCCTCGACGGCATCCCACGTCAGGATCACCCCGTCGCGTTCGCCCTGGGCGACCACGTTGACCGGTGGCGAGGGAGCGGCAAACGGCTCGCCTGCCATCACCGTCCATACATTGCCGCTTTTCGGGCCGACGGTAACCGTCACGTCGTTTCCGGTTGTCACCGCTTCCGCCTCGAAGAGGGGCTTCATGCTCAGATCGCGTGGCAGCAGTCCGGCCAGCGAGAGCGTAACGGTTTGGGCGTCGTCGCTTTTGTTTAGCACCACCAGCGCGGCATTTCCGGCTTCTGCATCCAGCCGTAAGAAAGCGTATACTCCCGCCGCGTCGTCGGCCAGCAGGGTGTGCATGTCACCTTCGCGCAGCGCGGGGTTGGCGTGACGTAGCGCGGCGATCTGCCGGTAGTACGCCAGCATCGCTTCGTCCGGCGGGGGATAGTAATCCCCTGTGGTGTCCGGCCAGGGATACGGGGCGCGGTTGTAGGGATCGTCTTGCAAGTTGCCGCCGCTATCGGGGATGCTGGGCGCGTCAAGCGCGATCTCATCGCCGTAGTAGATCGTCGGTGCGCCGGGCAGCGTGAACTGCAACAGCGCGGCCAGCTTGTGCGCCTGGGGATCGTTTTCGACCACGAAGAACAGGCGCGACGTGTCGTGGCTGCCCAGCAAGTTCATCAGCGCGTGGTAGGCTTGCGGCGGGTAGTC
>CAZSXY010000245.1:0-2045 GCA_964611395.1 uncultured Anaerolineaceae bacterium
CCCACAGGGTTAATGAAGTGACGTAGTGGCGATACCTAAGAATATACAAAAATGCCTGCTCGCTTGGCAAACGAGTTCTACCATTGCCATGCGACCTAACACCGCTGTAGCCTCGGTTCGATAGTGTTGGCGAACTCAGGTTACGATTTGCGCAGTCACAAAAAAAACGGGCCGTTCACTGCGAGCGGCCCGTCACCATGCCGGAGTGAGGTCGGGCGCGTCAGGAGCCGGACGCACCCTTTACTCAAAAAACCTCTTGACGGTGTGAAATCTTTAGCAGATTACCGGAACAGGAGCAGGCGGAAGGCGACGTAGTTGTTGCCGCCCTTGCTATTGTCGTATTCGACACGCACACGCCAGTCGTGATCCATCGCGTCACGCAGCAGGTCGAGCATCCCCGCGTGGGTGAGTTCGTTGGCGTCGCCGGGCCGCAGGGTGAAGCCGTAACGTCGGTCAGACGTGTTCAACTTGAATACCACTTCCACATCGATGAAGTCGTTCGATGGTCCGTAACCGGTGCGCACGTCGTGAACCCGGACCCACTCTACGTTCCCTTCGTCGGCCACAATATCTGGGGCCGGAGCGGCTTCGGTAGCTGGAGATCGCTGGCTGAAGGCGAACAGACTGACGGCTCCCAAGACGACCAGCAACCCAAGTACCAGTAGTTTGGTACGCATGATTTCCTCCTCAAGATTGGCGTAGCCCTCCCGGTCGGGAGGTCGCCGCGATTAGGGGATGGACGGGAGAAAAGTATCGAGAAGGGCGAGTCTGATTCCCATTTAATCACATTTTTTGTTAGCAAGACACTTTCTTTGAGAAGATGCGATCGTCGTTATGGACGTGGGAAATGGCCAGTGGCGCGGGCGGCAAATGGACCAGAATCAAAACAGGCCGCTCGTTGTCGGGCGGCCCGTTGGCTTGCTGTGGCGGAACGGATCAGTTCCGGTCGCGGATCGCCGGGCCGGAGAACGGCGCACCAAACAGGGGGGCGAACACGCAAAAGTCGAACAGGCCCGCCGCCAGCGGCACCAGCCCGATGACCGCCATGATGATCCCGGCGGTGTCCTTCACGACGAGCAGACCCACAGCGATCAACGCGATCCCCGCTACAACGCGGACAAACCGCCCTACAGGACTGGCCATAAAGCTCGCGAAACCCATCTCACAGACTCCTTTCGAATCTTCTGGTTGCTATATTCTTTCTATACGATGGATTGGACTGTTTTGGATTTCTGGTGGAGCCTGAGCCGTGGCATTTGGCCGTGCCTAGTCCTCTGGCGGTGGCCCAAAGGCAGCAGCAAATTCGTGCACCGCCTTCGGCCCGTTGCGTTCCAGCCCCTTGAAGAACTCGGCGCGGTCGCTGGTGCGGTAGTCCAGGCGCTCGACGCGAAAGGGAACTAACCGCTCGCGTGCTTTGCGTCGTTCCGCCACGTCGATGAAATACTCGATGGCGTTGGCGACGCTGTTGGCATCCGTCCAGGCGGCCTTGTAGACCGGCACGCCAGACCGGTTGAAAATCCACGTCATGTTCGGCATCGATCCATAGGCCCGGTGGCACGCGCCGTCCAGCGCATCGACCAGGATCGGGCGCGTCACGCCCAGGATGTCGCGCAGGGCTTGCGCATGCCGTAATTTCTGCTCCATAGATGTCAGGTGCGGGTAATGCTCGCCGGGGTGCGCCTCGTGCGTGTACAGAAAGATCGAACCGACGTTGTGACCGGCCACGCGCCCGGCCAGCGCGTTCATGGATGGCGCCGCCATCCCGCAATACGGTCAGGTGAAGCTGCCGAACTCGACGATGGTGTAGCGGTGCTGTGACCAGATCGCGCTGAGCGATGTCGCGGCGCGGTCGTCCAGCCGCCACAGCGTGAAGTCGGGAGCCGGGTTGCCCAGGGGCGGGCTTTCGTCCCAGCGCATCCAGGGTTCGAATTTCTCCGGCGTGAAGGCGTCGTAATTATACCGTCGCAGCAGGTCGTGATCGGTCATGGTGTCCTCCTTGGGGCCTGCAGAGAATTGTCAGGTCAGCGCCCGTTCGTACCAGCGAT
>CAZSXY010000246.1:0-2010 GCA_964611395.1 uncultured Anaerolineaceae bacterium
GACTTTCG
Organism: uncultured Anaerolineaceae bacterium; assembly: GCA_964611395.1. GTDB lineage: Bacteria > Chloroflexota > Anaerolineae > Aggregatilineales > Aggregatilineaceae > CAZSXY01. The sequence goes on from CAZSXY010000246.1 coordinate 9, forward strand.
GGGCAAGAAAGTGGTGCTGTTTGCCTACCCGAAAGCTGCGACGCCCGGTTGTACGAAACAGGCGTGTGGTTTCCGCGACGAGTTTCCCAGAATCGTGGGAGTCAATGCGGTTGTTCTGGGGCTTAGCCCGGACCCGCCCGATCGCTTGCAACGATGGAAGGAACGAGAAAATCTGCCCTACGACCTGCTTTCGGATCCCCACCATGAGGTTCTCGAAGCGTGGGGCGCATGGGGTGAAAAGTCCATGTACGGCAAGAAGTACATGGGCGTGATACGCTCACACTGGATCATCGACGAAGAAGGCACTGTGGTGGACGCCCAGATTAAGATCAGCCCCACCGATAGCGTCAAGAAGGCCGTGAAATTCCTGGCCGGGTAGCGGGCTGCCCGCTACGCCGTCACCGCGTAGACCGTCAATGCCGCCAGTCCAACCGCATATAAGAACGAAGGTAACGCCCACCGCTTGAGGGGGTTCTCGTCTACGACGGTGAATCCGCTTGCTGCGGTGGAGTCTTGTTTGACCTGGTAATCTGGCCCGATAAACCAGGCCAGAACAACACCCCCCACCAGCCCGCCGATATGCCCCGCGTTGTCGATCCTGAAATTGGTTGCGCCCGTGGAGGCGAAGAATCCGAGCGCGAGGTTAATGACCATCAGAACCACTAACTGGCTGAGGTGCTTCCGCCCGGCAGCGCCGTGAAGGTGGCGGTGGTGGTAGAAGTAGACCATGTCCGCCCCAAAAATCGCGAAAATCGCACCAGACGCGCCGACCGATGGCGCATCCGTAAAGATGAAACTTGCCAGGGAGCCTGATAACCCACCTAGCAGGTACATGATCGCAAAGCGTGATGTGCCAAATAGCGCCTCGACATCCCGGCCCAACACGTACAGCGCGTAGCCGTTGAAGATAATGTGCATCAGGTTGAGATGGAGGAACATCGAACTGACCAGCCGGTAATATTCCCCGTCACGAATCAGCGCGTTGATCTTGGCCCAGTCGCCCAGAAAGAGCACCTGTTCGCGTGCTGGCATGCGGAAATAGTACAGAAAGATCAGCACGATGGCCCCCAACAACGCATAGGTCAGGCGTGGCTCCGATACGGGCATGCGCACGGCGATGCGGCGTGTGGCGGGAGGCTGCGGTGACTGAGAAGGACGGGACTCGTCCTCCGGCGGCAACTGGTACGGCTGGTTCATTGAACGATCCTTGTCCCTATACATCTCCAGGCGACTCAATTCAGATACGGTAGATTGTACCGTAATCTCAACGATGAACGGGGTGCGCCATATGAGATTTGTATTAGAATACGGGTGGCTTGTTGTTTGACATCACGCTAGGGCGCGATAAGCTCGCCTGGTGATCTCGCGATGGAGGTATGTGTTTATGCCAATCTACGAATTTCGCTGCAACGATTGCGGGCGCAAGGTCACGCTCAAATACAAGACTTACGCTGAATACGACGACGCGACTCACACATGCCCGCACTGCCAAAGCACCAACCTGACGCGCCTGATTTCGCGCGTGGCGTTCCGGCGTTCGTCGTTGGCGCGTATCATGTCGAGTGATGTCGATGATACCAGCCTCTTTGACGATCTGGATGATGCCGATCCGCGAACAATGGGGCGCTTGCTGCGCGAAATGAGCGAGGAAGTCGGCGAAGACATGGGGCCGGAGTTCGAAGAGGTTGTCGGGCGGCTGGAACGCGGCGAAAGCCCGGAAGATATCGAAGCCAGTTTGCCCGACCTGGGCATGGATGACGGTCTTGGAATGGACGCAAGCCCGGCGGGTAGCAGTGATGACCTCTAGCCCGAGATGCAGGGATGGGTCTTGCCCGTTGGCACCGGCCAGCGGCTCATGGTGTAACCGCACTGGTTTTCCTTCGCTGGCGTATCCCGGACAGTGATCATGTCCCAACGCGTGTTTCGTTTCCTTGTGATTCTGGGCATTGTTTACGCGTCCATCTTTGGCGGGGAGGTTGAGCACATCCCCGTCATGCGTATC
>CAZSXY010000247.1:0-1959 GCA_964611395.1 uncultured Anaerolineaceae bacterium
CCAGGACGCCGCCCTCTCAAGGCGGAAACAGGGGTTCGATTCCCCTATGGGGCATAAATCGCTCGTGGACTTGAGACGCGAGCGATTGTCTTTCTCCCCCCTTTGCGAGCCACTGACTCCGCGTAGAGCACCGCCGCCAGACACGCCGTCTGAGCCGCCAGAATCGCCCCTGTCGCCATCGCTACCATCCGCAGGTACTCCGCCCCCATCGTCATCGTACAGCGCCGCCCGCAGCACCAGATAGCGGTCCGCCCAGGGCTTGAGCCGGAAGTCCACAATCTGCTGGCGGTCGAAGTCATAGACGATGTACTCAAACAGCACCCGCGCCATCTGTTGCTTGTCCTCAGCGCTGGCCGCCGCCCACAAGCGCGCCAGGTTGTCGAGCGCTTCCATGCACATCGCCAGTTCAATGGCCGCCTTCTCGGTCTCGGTCGTGCGCGCTTCCCAATGGGCGATCTGCCGCTCGTTGTGTTCCTTGCGCTTGAGGTACTCTTCGCGGGTGAGATCGCCTTCCAGGAACAGGAACCGGGCATTCTCAATCCGCCGCCTGCACTTGGCCATCGCCGCCGCCTTCTGCGCTTCGAAGTCCTCATCTTTCACCCGGCCCCCATGCTCCGACTGCACCGCCAACTCGATCATCAACGGCAGCGCTTCTTCCTTGACCGTCAATAACTGAATCAGTCGCTCGAAGTCGTCCTCAATCACATGCGTGAACACCGAGCGCCGCTTACAGCCGCACTTCACCCCTTCGGCATGGCGGTAGCGCAGCTTGCCATTCTGGTTGACCCCGCTGATGCGCGAGCGCAAGGCCGGGTTGTTCTGGTCATGCGCGCGCCGTTCGCATTGCGCGCAGTACAGCAGCCGCGTGAGCGGATAGGGATGCGCCCGCCGCACCGACCCCGGCGGGCGGGTGGTGACGCTGCGCGCCTTCTGCACTTCGGCCACCCGCCGCAGCAAATCCAGCGGGAACACCTGCCGCCCCGTGTCGTAGAGCAGCGCCAGCGGGTCATCGACCAGGCTGGCGTTGAAGTCCTTGGCCTTGCCCTCTGGACTCAGCCCGGCATACTGCGGCCAGTTGGCGATCACCCGCCGCACGTCATCCTTGTTCAGCGCGCGGGGTCGCCCCTTGCGGTCGCGGAAGGCCCACCCCTCATCAATCACCTGGTAAGCGATCCGCTCCTTGCCATGCTTGTTTTCGGCATACAACTCCAGGATGCGCCGCGCGCAGTCGTAATACCCGCGCCACAATGCCCCCGCCAGCGGCGGCTCGTGCCCCACTTCACCCCCTTGCCAGGTGCCGTCCGGCAGCAACCACGCCCCATAGGGTGAGGGGATGAGGTAGCCGTCCTCATCGCGCACCGTGCCGAAAGGCGGCATGCCCACCGTCTTGCCCAACGACTTGCGGTAGCGGATGCTGTCTTTCGCCTTGGCCGCGATGTCATTGGCGTAGGCTTCATCCTGCATCGCCATGAAGTTGAGCATCATGCGGTCCATCGGGTCCGAAGTGTCGATTTCCTTGCCCGGCGCGGCGAAGATCAGCCGCACGCCGTATTCATCCAGGATTTCCACCAGGTAGCCCACGCGCCAGAACTTGCGGTGCATCCGTCCCGAATCGTTGGCGATGAGCGCCACCACGTCGGGGTCTTTCAGGCGTTTCTCCAGGGCTTGCCAGCCGGGCTGTTTCTTGACCATCCGCCCGGACTTGTGCCCTTCGGCATCGACGTACCATTCGGGAATCCAGCCTTCGCGGTCACACACGCGCTGGATGTTGGCCCGCTGTCGTTCCGGGCTGTCCTTGTCGTTGGTGTCGGTCGTGTACGATTGGCGCACGTAGCACAGCGCCACCTTGCGGGGAATTGACGAAGACATGAAAAAGACTCCTTCCGGTTCGGTGAACCATCGCTCAGTAGCGAGCCGCCACCAAACACGCTAGAGTCTCTGGCGGTCGGTGCGCTACCA
>CAZSXY010000248.1:0-1907 GCA_964611395.1 uncultured Anaerolineaceae bacterium
CCGCATACGCCAACTGCTCAAATACGGAGGTGTCGAGAAGGCCCCTATGGGGCATATGATTCCCCTGATTATTCTCAGTCAGGGGTTTTTCATTTTCTTCCAGCGCTTGCCGCACTTCTGCGGCTAACTCCGGGTACTCCTCTTCATACAGCGCCATTCTGAGCACCAGAAACCGATCCGCCCAGGGCTTGAGCTTGAAGCTCACAATGCGCCGCGTGTCCAGGTCGACCACGACCTCCTCAAAGAGGTTGTGGGCCAGCCCCTTGCGGTCTTCTTCATTGGCCGTGTCCCACAACCGCGCCAGCTTGTCCAGCGCTTCGATGCACATGCCCAACTCCAACGCGATCTGCTGCGTTTCGGTCGTTCTGGCTTGCCAGTGCGCGATTTCCCGCTCGTTTTGCTCCTTGCGTACCAGATAGTCCTCGCGGTCGATTTCACCGTCCAAATAGAGCATTTTGGCGGCGTCAATGCGCCGGTTGCACAGCGCAATCGCTTCCTGTCGCTGGCGCTCGAATTCGGCCTCGTCCTCGGTAATGCCCCCGCCTTGCTCCGCCTGGATCGCCAGTTCGGTCAGCAAGTTCAGCGCCTCCTGGCGGATGGTCAGCAATCGGATCAGCCGTCCAAACGCCGCTTCGAGATCATCACACGGGATGGAGCGACTCTGCACCCCGCACGTCACCCCGGTCTTGTGCTTGTAGCGCCGGATACCATTGGCATCGGTGCGCCCCGTGAGTCGCGTCCGCAGCTTGGGATTGTGCTCCGCCATCGCCAGGTCATCACAGTGGGCGCAGAAGGTGATGCCGCTCAAGGCATAGGCGCTCGCTTCCCGCTTCACGCCCTTGTCATTGGGCCGCAGGGTACGCGCTTGCCGCACCCGTCCTACCTGCCGCAACAACTCCAGCGGAAACACCGCCCGCTCTTCGCGCCAGGGCATGTCATCGACATCATAATCCGCATACGCGGGCCGGTCTTTGGCCTTTGCATCGAAGACCAGTCCCCCGTATTCGGGCCAGTTAGCGACCACGCGCCGCACGTCATCCCGCGTCACCGCTCGCGGTTGGCCGTAGCGATCACAGAACGGCCACCCCTCATCATTGAGCGTGTACGCGATCTTTTCCAGCCCCATGCTGTTCTGGGCATAGAGCGTGAGCAGGTAACGCGCCGTGTCATGGTATCCGCGCCAGATCGCCCCCGCTTCCGGCGGTTGGTCAGCTTCCCCCGCCACGAACTTGCCGTTCGGCAGCAGCCATGCCCCCTGTGGCGACGGACGCAGGTAGCCATCTTTGCCCCGCACCGTCCCAAACGGCGGCTTGCCAATCGTAATCCCCCGCTGTTTGCGGTAATGCACGCTGTCTTTGGCCCGCTGCGAAATGTCTTCGGCGTAGTATTCATCGAAGATCGCCGCAAACTGGATGAAAATCTTGCCCATTGGCGTTGAGGTGTCCACTTCCCGGTTGGGTGCGGCCAGCACCAGTGCGATCCCGTACCGCTCCAGTTTCTCGATCAGGTCGCCCACACGCCAGCCTTTGCGGTGCAGCCGCGCCAGGTCATTGGCCACCAGCGCCACCACGTCGGCATCCCCCAGCCGCTTTTCGAGCCGCAGCCAGGCCGGACGGTTCTTCACCTGTCGCGCCGACTTGTGCCCATCGACATCTTCATACCATTCTGGCGACCAGCCATTCTCCCGACACACGCGCTCGATATTCGCCCGCTGTCGTTCGGGGCTGTCCTTGTCGTTCTCGTCACGGGTATACGACTGGCGCACGTAGCACAGCGCCACCGTGCGCTCACTTGCCCTCTGTTTCTTGCGAGACATGAAAAAAGACTCCTTCCGGTTTGGTGAACCATCGCTCAGCGTAGTATTCTCAATAGAAATGCGACTCCGTGATAAAGTTGTGAGTGCAAAC
>CAZSXY010000249.1:0-1857 GCA_964611395.1 uncultured Anaerolineaceae bacterium
TCAATTTGCTTGCGCTCACATTCTGATGAATATGGCAATTTACGGATAGATACTATGCCCAATCGGAAATACGTTCCTGCTTGACACGCTCATGAAGCGTCATGATGCCATGAATGAGCTGCTCAGGGCGTGGCGGGCATCCTGCCACATAGATATCCACCGGAACGATTTCATCAACTCCCTGGACTATGGCATAGTTATTGAAAATCCCACCGCACGACGCGCAATCTCCCATACTGACCACCCACTTAGGATCAGGCATCTGATCATAAAGCTGGCGTAGTACCGGAGCCATCTTACGCGAGACCCGCCCGGCAACGATCATGAGATCGCTTTGCCGCGGGCTGGGGCGCATTAATTCCATTCCAAACCGCGACATGTCATATTCGGCAGCCTGGGTACTCATCATTTCGATCGCACAACATGCCAGGCCAAACAACATGGGCCACATCGCTCGCGTGCGCGCCCAGTTGACAGCATCTTCGAGCTTGACGGTTACAATCCCAAGGTTACCGAGCTTAGATGTTAATCCCATTCCAAGCCTCCAACTTTCCACTCATACACAAAACCAACCGTCAGCACGAAAAAGAACGCGGCCATCACAACCAGGCCGTAGATACCCATATCTCGAAATACAACTGCCCAGGGAAGAAAGAAGATGACTTCAATGTCGAACAAAATAAACAATACAGCCACACGGTAAAATTTGACGGGGATCCGTCGGATAGCTTCTCCGTATGGCTGCATGCCACTTTCATAGGGGGCCAGTTTGCGCGCCGTCGGGCGAAATGGCCCAAACAGCCGCGACATGACAACAACCAGAGCACTTACTCCAATGGATAAGACCAACAATGAAACGATTGGGGCAAAGTCTGATGGCACAGTAAGAATCTCCGTATGATACAGTTTGTTCAACGCTAATTGTTCTGATTAGCACAAACGCTCAGAGATTAGCACAAAGATTGAAGGGTGTCAAACCATCCCATCACATCATTCAGATGTTTCTAAACGAAGATAACACAGCCTGACAAAATTTGAAACATATTATCGTGAATTTTGTCACATGTGCAAGTTTTTGTAATTTTTGGGCAACCAGGAAGTGGCAACTCGGGCGGGCAGTTTGAGCCGCCAGAGACACACCACAAAAAAAGAGGTCAGGATGCGTTGGCGACGCCCTACTCTCCCAGGGGGCTACCCCCCAAGTACCATCGGCGCGGGTGGGCTTAACGACCGGGTTCGAGATGGGACCGGGTGGACCCCCACCGCCAGTGTCACCAACACACGCTGACCTATTTCACACGTGTCTTGGACAGCATATGCGTAAGTCATTGCGCCAGAACACCAACTTCTCCGTACCACGGAGGGATAAGCCCTCGACCATTAGTACCGGTTGGCTGAATGCCTTGCGGCACGTACACCGCCGGCCTATCAAGCTGGTCGTCTTCCAGCGGTCTTACCTGGTTATCCAGTGAGGAGGCTCATCTTGAGGCGAGTTTCCCGCTTAGATGCTTTCAGCGGTTATCTCCACCGCAGGTCGCTACCCGGCGATGCCACGGGCGTGACAACCGGCACACGAGCGCTGCGTCCACCCCGGTCCTCTCGTACTAGGGGCAGCCCCTCTCAACCTCCTTGCGCCCACAGCGGATAGAGACCGACCTGTCTCACGACGGTCTGAACCCAGCTCACGTACCGCTTTAATGGGCGAACAGCCCAACCCTTGGGACCTGATCCAGCCCCAGGATGCGATGAGCCGACATCGAGGTGCCGAGCCTGGTCGTCGATGTGAACTCTTGGACCAGACCAGCCTGTTATCCCCGGGGTAGCTTTTATCCGGTAAGCCACGGCCCTTCCACTCGG
>CAZSXY010000250.1:0-1856 GCA_964611395.1 uncultured Anaerolineaceae bacterium
TGGAAACGCTGGCGCATTGGGCACTGTATGCGCTTGGCTTCGTGACCTTCAATCTACTGCTGCTGCCGGGGCTGTTCGTCCTGGCGGTATGGGTTGCTCGTCGACTCGCGAGTCAACGGCAGTCTCTCCGCCAGTTGTTCGTGGACTATGCCTACGCGTTGGTTCCACTGGGACTTGCGGCATGGATTGCGTTCAGCTTTGGCTTTGTGCTGGTCAACGGCAGCTACGCGTTAGCTGTGCTCTCTGACCCGTTCGGTTGGGGCTGGAATTTGTTCGGCACAGCAGACACGCCCTGGACACCGCTGGGTACAGACATCATCCCTTTTCTTCAAGTAGGGGCGCTTGTCGCCGGTCTTCTGTTCGCGCTGAACACAGCCTATAAGATCGCTCGCCAGCACAGTGCCCACCACCGCCCGGCATTCCTGGCAACCCTGCCGATTGCCGGATTTGCCGTGATTGTGACTTTGGGTTTCTTGAGATTGTACATAGGTTGATGATGGAACGTCGTGAGTGGGTTGCGCTTGTTGTCCTGGGATTCATTCTGATCGGGGTGCCCGCTATCACGCTGGGCTACCAGCACTGGTTGCGCCCGGTGGCGGCGTCAACCCGCGTGATCGATATCGATGCACGCATTCCCGAAGACGGGGGTTTTGCGCCGGACGCGATACGGGTGGCAGTCGGTGAGACGGTGACGTTGCGCTTCTCGTCCGCCGATGTAACACACGGGATTGCCATCGGCCCGGGGTTGGACATGGACCTGGGCCACGTCGATCCCGGCAAGGTCAAAGAAATCACGCTCACGTTCGACCAGCCGGGAACCTATACCTATTACTGCAACGCCTGGTGCAGTCCTGATCATTGGCGGATGCGCGGAACGATCCAGGTCGTCGATCCGGACAATCCGGGCATAGTCGTTCCCGTCCAGCCCGATCCGGTGATCGAGGCGCTGATCGCCGAAGGAATAGACATTGACGCGGTACACACGGGCGATGAAGCTCATGATGATGACCACACCCTTACCATTCGACCTTCGCCCCAACGTGGCGAGCAGATCATTGACAACCTGACTGTTCCCGCCGGGCTTGCCGCCCGCGACTGGCGACGCTCGCATACGCCACTGGAAGCAGTCGATTTGCTGGCCGGACACAATCCGGCAGCGTCGCGCAGTGACTTGCTCGATGTTATCGCTTACCTGTGGATGCGTGAGGCATCGCCCGCTGTTCTGAGTGCCTCCCAACAGCTTTACAATAAGAACTGCGCAGCCTGTCATGGGCAGTACGGCGGCGCTGATGGCCCGGCAGCCAGCACCACCGCCGAAGACCCGATAGCATTTGGCGATGCAGGCTATATGGCCGGGATGCGCAGCGATGTATTGTACGCAAAGATTCGGCGCGGGGGAATGGGCACCGATATGCCCAATTTCGGGACGCTGTTCACCCCGGAAGAAACCTGGGGATTGGTTGAATACCTCTGGGCGTTGGCGTTCGAACTGCCTGCGGATTCCCTGGAGAAGCCGGCACCTTAGCGCCCCGCGTGTTATAAGCCATGTCGCGCGTTGATTCGGGGGGACGATGTGACACGTTGTCACGCCTTGCCGCCGCATCAGCGCGCCTTTCTCATGACGCTGCCGTTTGGAAGATAGGGAAACACGATGTCCACGATCACACCGCCCGATATGCGTCCACTGACCATAACCCGCATGGTCATGCGGCATTGGTTGTTGTTCTTCATCATACTTTACGGCGCGTTCAATGCGCTCCCGTTCATCGCTCCGGTGCTGATGAAACTCGGTTGGTCTGGTGGGGGCAACGCGATATACACTTTCTATTCGATGTTGTGCCACCAGATGGCGCAGC
>CAZSXY010000251.1:0-1800 GCA_964611395.1 uncultured Anaerolineaceae bacterium
AGACAAGCTGGCCGCCCCGTGCGGCGGCAGGAGCAACGACGGCACGGCGTCGTGTAGGCGACGTTGTGTCGTTTTGATTCGTGGAGAAGTGATGACCGCCAGCAGTGTGACCTTGCCCGAAACCATCGGCCCGTACCGCAACCGCATCATCGGGCTGCGGGTGATGCCCGTGGGCGAGTTGCTGGACCATCCCGAAAACTGGCGCCGGCACCCGCAGGCGCAGCTCGAGGCGCTGGAGGCCTCGCTGCGGCAGATCGGCTTCATCGATGTGATTCGCTACAACGAGCCGACGGGGCGCATCTTCGACGGCCACGCGCGCAAGGGGCTGCTCGACGATCCGGCCACGCCGGTGCTGGTGCTGGTGACCGACCTGGACGAGGACGAGGAACGGGTCGCGCTGGCGACGTTCGACCACATTACCCAGCTGGCGACGGCAGACCAGGCGGCGCTGGAAGCCCTCTTGCGGCGAGTGCAGGAGACAGACATCGTGCAGGAGGACGAGGAGCTGGGCGAGGTGCTGCAGCTGCTGGCCGCGCAGCACGGGCTGGACCTGCTCACGCCCACCGACCCGGCCCCTGACCCCGGCCCGCAGATCGACCGGGCGGCGGAGTTGCGCGAGCAGTGGGGCACGGCGCGCGGGCAGTTGTGGCTCGTGCCCTCGCAGACGGTGCCCGGCCAGGCGCACCGCCTGCTGTGCGGCGACAGCACAGACGCTAAGGATGTCACGCGGCTCATGGCCGGCGCGCGCGCGGTGCTGTTCGCCACCGACCCGCCGTACCTGGTGGACTACGATGGCACAAACCACCCGCACAAGTGGAACAAGCCAGACGCGAACAAGGACTGGTCGGATACTTACCACGACTGGGACAGCGCGGCGCAGGGCGAGGACCTGTATGACGGCTTCATCGCCCGCGCGGTGGAGATTGCCATTGCAGAGGATGCGGCGTGGTACTGCTGGCACGCCAGCCGGAACCAGGCGATGTTGGAAGGCGTGTGGGAACGCTACGGGGCCTTCGTGCACCAGGTCATCATCTGGGCCAAGAGCCGGCCGGTGCTGACGCGCTCATGGTACCTGTGGCAGCACGAGCCATGCTTCTTCGGGTGGGTGAAGGGGCACAAGCCCCCACGCCGCGCGGATGACTTCCTGACGACGGTGTGGGCGCTGGACTCCACGCCCATTGGCGAGACGGAGCATCCCACCGCGAAGCCGGTCGAGGTCTTCACCATTCCCATGCAGCAGCACACCCGGCCGGGCGAGGTGTGCTACGAGCCGTTCGCGGGCAGCGGCAGCCAATTCGTGGCGGGCGAGCAATTGGGGCGGCTGGTGTACGGGCTGGAACTGCAGCCGGAGTTCGTGGCCGTGATCCTGGAGCGCCTGGCGGGGATGGGCCTGGAGCCGTACCTGGCGGATGAGAGCGCATGATGTGGCCGGTGCTCAGGAGTTGCTCGACCGGGAGGCCGCGTTCGATGAAGCGGGGTGGGAGTCACTGGCGCAGCGGCAGGGCGAGACGGACAAGGCGCACGCAGCGTTCCTAGATTACGTGCGCATGGGGCCGGGGCGCAGTTTGCGCAAGTTGCTGGCCCAGTACTGTCGGCAAAGTGACGGCAAAGTGACGGCGGAAAAACCGCCCACGAAGCGCCTGCGCACCCTCGAAAACTGGTCGGTCAAATACGCGTGGCAGGCGCGGCTGGCGGCGTACCGCGAGGAGCGAGAGCGCTACGACCAGGCGCTGTGGGAAGCGCGTCGGCGCGAAGTGCGGGAAGCGGACTGGCAGGCCGGAGAGGCCTTGCGCGACCTGG
>CAZSXY010000252.1:0-1760 GCA_964611395.1 uncultured Anaerolineaceae bacterium
GCAGGGATCAGGGCATAGCCAGCACCGGTGCGCCGGAAGCTGCTGCCGCTGCTGCTGAGCAGAAAAATCTTCCTGAAGCTCAAGAAACTGGGAAAACGATGGAAGGGAACACCGGGCAAGAAGCCGGGCAGGTATTCAAAGCATACGAGGACAACATCGGGGCGTTGACGCCGTTCGTGGCGCAAGTGTTGGGTGAGGCGATAGACGAGTACGGCGCGGCGTGGGTCAAGGACGCGATCTCCGAGGCGGTGGTGCACAACGTGCGGAAGTGGAAATACATCGAGGCGATCTTGAAACGCCGGAAACAGGACAGCCAGCCGAGAAGCGTTGCCAGCAAGGCGGCACGCTACCGCTATTTGTCGGGGGAATACAGCGAGTTCGTGAATGCGTAGACAAGGTCTAAATGGCCGGACCGGACGCCCGCGCGAAGCGAGCCATCCGGCCCCAGAAGTCAAAGAAAGGATAGCATAACATGAGCGAGAAGCCAACTGTATTGACGGTATACCTGAGCAAGGGCGGCGTGGCCAAGAGCACGCTGGCGGCGCTGATCGGCCCCTGGCTGGCGGGGCGCGGGTACAACGTGGTGATCATCGACCTGGATCGCCAGGGGACGCAGTCGGCGATTTTCAACCTGGTGGATGAAGAAGGGCACTCCGGCGAGGTGCTGCACCGCGTGCTGAAGCGCGAGGTGGACGTGCTGGCGGCCATCCGCTGGTTATCGGACGAAGTGATCGACCTGCCGCGTGCGGACGGCGTCGAACCCGGCGCGTTGGGCGTGCTGGAAGGCGGGCCGTCGACGTCGCTGGCCATCGAGACGATCAAGAACAACCCGCTGCGCTTCAAAATCCTGAACACGCTGGACGTGCTGCGCGCGCCGATTCAGGGGCTGGCGGGGCATGTGGATGTGGTGATCCTGGACATGGGGCCGAGCGACCCGGTGCTGAGCGTGGCGGGGCTGCTGGCGACCGACTTGCTGCTGATCCCGACCGACAGCAGCTATGAGTCGGTGGAGCGGGTGGCGCACGTGCTGGGCGAAGTGGAGGATGTGCGGACGGCCAACCCCGGGCTGGCGGTGGCGGGCATCGTGCCGGTGATGGTGCAGCGCTATTTCGGCGGGCTGCGGGCGTCCAAGAGCGTGCAGATTGCGCGAGAAGTGCTGCAAGAACACTACGGCGAGCTGCTGCTGCGGGATGACGCGGGGGTGGTCGAGATGCCGTTCGATGAAGATTGGCGCGTGGTGCGCTGGGCCAACGAGTATCTGCTCACGTCGCCCCACGTGAAAGGCAAGACGAAGTTACAGGCGGAGCGCTTCCTGAAAGCGGTCGAGCGTATGATCTTCGCGGAGGTAGGAGCATGAATGGGAACAACGTCAAGGACCTGATGCGGCAACGGGGGCGACAGGTGGGACAACGCGGGTTGAATCGCCTGGTGCAGCGCGTGGCCGCGAACGAAGGTGGCCACGGGGACGCGGTGGTGCTGGTGCCGCTAGGGCAGATCACGATAGACGGGGATGTCCAGGTGCGGGTGGCGGGGCTGGACGCGGACAAGGTAGCGCAGTATGCCGTCGTGTTCGAGGAGGGGGGCGAGTTCCCGCCGGTGGTGGTGTTCCGTGAGAAGGACACCGACGAGCTCTACCTGGCCGATGGCTTCCACCGGGTGGCGGCGGCGGAAAGGGCTGGCCTGGATGAGATTACGGCAGAGGTGCGCCCAGGCGGGCGTGAGGCAGCCATCGAGTACGCCGAAGAGGCGAACCTGGAGCA
>CAZSXY010000253.1:0-1758 GCA_964611395.1 uncultured Anaerolineaceae bacterium
CCCGCACCAAACTCGCTCGCCTGTATCCTTGATTACCTTTGTGGTTGAGCACTAGCTGTAACATTGATGGTCACGCTTGCTTTAATGCTACCCTACTCAACACCAAGCGCGCCGGCTGTGCAAGCTCAGGAAGAAGAAGAGTATATCATGGTCTCAAACGTGGCCGCGCATCCTTACTGGCTAGATGCACAGTGGGGTGGCGAAGATGCTGCTGCGGAGTTGGGCGTGAAATGGACCTACGTTGGGCCGGCAGACTTCAACACGCCTGAACAAGTAACCACACTGGAACAGGTTATCGCTCGCAAACCAGCTGGCATCATCGTGGCTGCCTTAGAACCAGATGCTCTAACCCCCGCTATTGATCGTGCCATTGAAGCAGGAATACCAGTAGTCACTGTTGACACCGATGCCCCTAACAGCAAGCGCATGACCTATCTTGGCACGGATAACTATCAGGCCGGTCGAGTGATGGGTGAGCGCATTGCTGAGGTCCTGGGAGGCAAAGGGAAAGTCGGCATCGCGACTGTACCGGGTCAATTCAACCTTGAAGAACGCATCCGTGGCATTGAGGATGTATTTGCCGAGAAGTACCCCGATCTGGAAATCGTCGCTGTGGTGGATGACAAGAACGACGATAGCGCCACTGCCGATGCTGTAGTGGCCATGCTGCAAGCACATCCCGATATCGATTTGGTCACGAGTATGAATGCCGTCGGAGCTGGGGTAGCAGCGGCACTACGTCAGACTGGGCAGGTCGGCAAACTAAAAGCGGTTGTTTTTGACATCACCGACCCGATTCTGGATGGCGTTGCAGATGATGTGCTTGACTCGACCATTGTCCAGCGTACCTATATGATGACATATGTAGGTGTTCACCTGCTGTACCGTTACAACCACCCGACGGAGTACTTGGCAAATTGGCAGAACGCCGGCATCGGTGTGCTACCCAACATTGTCGATACAGGTGTAATGGTGGTTACAGCCGACCAAGTTGATGTCTTCCGAGCAAAGTAGGCCATAATCACCACTCAATGCACCGTTAATAATCACGACGATGGCCTGAATGTGCGAAACGGTCGGTAAAGTCAAATGCGCTGGGGATTCAAAGGAAGCAGTCTTTGCTATCCAATGAGTCACCCAGCGCCATGCCCTTCTATCGATTATCGGCTGTGGGAAATAACCGCATAGACCTGTCAGATATCCGAGATCAAAGCAAACGGTGTCGACAGAAAATGAACTACGCTGCTCTGGCTATATCACGCCAATAATCATCAACCACATGCTTGGCAACGAAGATAAGTGGCCGTATACACGCAGTCGGTCGAGCCCCATCGCTCCCGCGCACGTATTTGCCCGAGTCCACACAATTCAAAGAGTGTCTGGAAATCCAAGAGCTCGATCTCAAAAGATCAGGCTCTTCGATGACTGATATTTCCGTTGAGATCGGCTATTTCCGTTTCCCTTGCAGAATTTGATGTACGCGCTGTTTGGAGATACCAAACACTTCCGCGAGGCTGGCAAGCGTCTCACCGTGGTGGTGGCGAAGGCGGATTTCCTCATTCCGTTCACACTGGGTCGGCGTGTTACGGGTTACTGGTCGTTGAGGGAGAGGGATCCCAACATACGTTTCAAGGATCATGCGGCGCGCGGCATACGCCAATTGCTCAAATACGGATGTGGCGTGAAAGCCCCTATGGGGCATATCTGGACTTTGGCTATTTTGGAAAAAAGGATGGCAATCGGTCAAGCTTAAGGTAT
>CAZSXY010000254.1:0-1690 GCA_964611395.1 uncultured Anaerolineaceae bacterium
CGCCGTTCGGGAAAATACAGGGCAGCAAGCGCCAGAACCAATGCCAGCGTGCTCAACAAGGTCACCAATGGATCGGCAAGGGCCAGCACCGTCATGACAAGCAATCGCTGTGCGAAAGCCCACCACGCGGCAGCAATGAGTCCGGCCAGATCACCGGCCAGTAAGCGAGCTGCCAACGCGACCAGAACCACTGTGCCGATGTCAAATCCCACCGACGCCAGCCGCAACACCCACACGACGGAAGATACATCCGCCTGGCCGAACACGTCGAGACCTTCTGTCGTCAAGAAAACAAGGGCGGTGTACCCTGGCGGGTAGCCGTAGCCATTTTGCGGCATCACCCCCTCACCCCGCCACGCCTTTACAATCGTGTAAAACGTCGGCTCATCGGGATAATCGATGTAAGGCAGGCTGAAATCAAAGATCAGCAGGCGAGGAATCGTCACCACGGCGATTAACAGCAGCAGGACACCCCAAAACCAAAGCGATGACTCCCGCCCTGGGATCGTTGCCTTGCTCCTCACCCTGAGATTGACGATTCGCCCTCGAACCATACCCCGCCACCTCGCGATAAACCCGCATGATTATTCCATTGCCCGTGTGGGGTGTCAAACAGGCAGCAAAGACTCCTACGCGTTTCTGATAGCCCCGAACAGGCTTTCGGTGTACACTTTGCTAGGGGACGGTACTGTCTCAAACGAACGTTGACAAGTTCCGTTCAGGCACACGATGAGACGCCCCGCCAGGAGCGCCTCTGAACCCAGCGGAGAGGGCAGACGGAGCGCCCCACACCAGGGTCATACCCCGCTGTCCGGCGCTTCGCAGGCCATAACGAACGCCCCGTCTGCTTCCGTATAACCATGATGAGAAGAAGTTAAAGCGAACAAGGACAACAAGCCGTATGATGCGCTTTGACCGTTTCACCGAACGCGCTCAAGATGCCGCCGTCCGGGCGTATGAAATCTTGCAGCGCTACGGGCATAACCAGGTCGACACCGAGCATATGTTACTGGCACTGCTGGAACAGCCTGACGGCGTGATCCCGCAAATGCTGAGCAAAATGAACGTGGATCAGAACATGATCCGCGAAGAACTGGACCGTGTCCTGCGGGCCAGCCCCAAAGCCGCCATCTATGGTGGTGGCGCGGGCCAGGTCTTCATCACGCCGCGCGTCAAACGCGTGGTGGATATCGCCAACGAAGAGGCCAACCGCCTCAAAGATGATTACATCAGCACCGAGCACCTGTTTCTGGCAATCCTCAGCGAACGGCGCACCGCTGTCGCACGCATCCTGGCTGACGCCGGTGTGACAAAAGACCGCGTCTATGACGTGATCAAGGATATTCGCGGCGGCCAGCGCGTGACCGATCCACAAGCCGAAACCCGCTACCGCACGCTGGAGAAATACAGCCGCGACCTGACGCGCATGGCGCTTGAGGGCAAGCTCGACCCCGTGATCGGGCGGGATGATGAAATCCTGCGCGTGATCCAGATTCTCAGCCGGCGCACCAAGAACAACCCGGTGCTGATCGGCGAAGCGGGGGTCGGGAAGACGGCGATTGTCGAGGGATTGGCGCAAAAGATCGCCAGCGGCGACGTGCCCGAAATCCTGACCGGCAAGCGCGTGATCAGCCTGGACCTGGGCGGCATGATCGCCGGTAGCCGCTTCCGGGGCGAGTTCGAAGAACGC
>CAZSXY010000255.1:0-1682 GCA_964611395.1 uncultured Anaerolineaceae bacterium
GGGCGGCGCGTCTGCCCGGTGAGCACAGGAACGAGCGCCCAGATGATCAACGCCACGAAGAAGGGGGCCAGCGCCTGTACCCATGTGCGCCGGCTGTCCTCGATGATCCAGGGGTTGGCGGCGAACAAGGCCGCTCCCGCCAGGGCGGGGCGCGGCCCCAACAGGCGCGTCAGGGTGCGATAGGCCAGCCAGATGGCAAAGGTGTTCAGGAGGATCGTCACCACATAGACGGCGATTGGCTGCCGCGCCAGTGCTACAATGGGCAGGTAGAGATAGCCGGTGAGAGGCGGATTGTCGAACAGGACGGAGGTTCCCTGCCCGGTGAGCGGGAACTGCTCTTCGTCAAGCGTCTGTATGGCCTGCCAGATGGGGTACACCTGGTCGATGTTGTATTCGATGTCGCCGGTGTGCTGGAAGCGTAGCCAGGCTCCGGCGGCGAGGATGGCGAGCAGAACCAGGCGCTCCCAGGCATTCAATGAGTGAGACATAGCTGCATCCTGTGCGCGGCTGCGCGGATCGCCGGGGCGATGCGAGACCCAGCGGGTAAGAAGGCAATGATAGCGTGTGGCACGACCGCCGTCGAGAATAATCTTGTTATCCACCATTGACGCTGAGCAGACGGTCTATTACAATTGCTGCGCTGTGAGCTTCCATCGCTGGCCCGCACCGGGCCTGGCGCGGCAATACATAGCGAATGGTGCCCGCGCGTGCTGAGATTGGCCCGGCGGGCTTGATGTGTATGTTACTGGCCGGTGGTTTGGGCCTTGTGCCCCGTGTGCCGGCATGCGCATGGACGCGTGGCGCGTCCTGACTGATCGTGGCGGATAGTGACAGGCGTGGCGGGTCGTGATGGCCGCCGGTCCACCCTGGTAGATCGAGGAGAACGAATTTCGATGACTGACATAATCGTGCTCGAAGCGAGCAAGCGTGAGCTGACCGGCAAACAGGTCAAGCAGATACGCGCGCAGGGCGTGATCCCCGGTGTGCTGTACGGCCCGGCGTTTGACGCGCTTCCGTTACAGATTGAGTGGTTGGCGCTGCGTCCGGCGCTGCGCGAAGCCGGTGGATCGGCGCTTATTGAGTTGAACGTCGACGGCGAAAAGCACCGCGCCCTGGTTCGTGATGTTCAGCGTGACCCCATTCGCGGCAACGTGTTGCACATTGATTTCTACCGCGTGCGCATGGATGTGGCGATTCGCACCGACGTGCCGCTGGTACTGATAGGTGACGCCAGCGTGGTTGAAGAAGCGGGCGCTGTGGTGAACCAGGAAATGAACGCCATAACGGTCGAGTGCTTGCCCGGCAGTCTGC
Organism: uncultured Anaerolineaceae bacterium; assembly: GCA_964611395.1. Lineage (GTDB taxonomy): Bacteria > Chloroflexota > Anaerolineae > Aggregatilineales > Aggregatilineaceae > CAZSXY01. Next base: position 1,312 of record CAZSXY010000255.1, read on the forward strand.
CAGCGCAGATTGAAGTGGACGTGTCGCACCTGAAGGACGTGGGTGACACCATTGTGGTGGCGGAACTTCCCGCGTTCGAAGGCGTAACATATCTTGCTGACGGGGCAGAGGCCGTCGTGTCGACCCAGTACCTCGCCCGTACGGAAGAGGAAGAAGAAGAAGAACTGGAAGTCGCGATCGACGAGGGCGCAGAACCGGAACTCATCCGGCGCGAGGACGAAGAAGAGATCGAGGACTGATAATAGTCCGGCAGACGGAAAATGCAGGGGCCTGCTCAGGCCCCTGTTTTCATTCCTCTGGAGGCAACTCGCCTATCTTAACCTGAGTTCGGGATAAGAAGAGGGGGATACCTTTCGTAGAAAGCGGTAAAC
>CAZSXY010000256.1:0-1636 GCA_964611395.1 uncultured Anaerolineaceae bacterium
GGCCAGGCTATAAAGTTCCGCCGCCTCGCGCTCAGCAGCAACCGCCTCATCGATCTGTCCCGCCTGCGCATGAAGCGCGGCCAGGTTGTGCCAGCCCAAGTCCCACTTGGGGTCACTAGACAGGCCGTCTTCAAAGGCGCGAATGGCATCTTGCAGGTAAATATCCGGGTCATCGTAGGCCAACTCGCCCAGAATGATCGCCTCTTGCAGGCGATAGAGGTCATTCCAGGGATCGGCCTCCTGAGCGTCACGAGCGGCGCTCAGCGCAGCTAAGGGATCGTCGTCTTCAAGTGCCGCCAGCGCCCGCCGGTGTGCCAGGAGACCCCGGTGCAGCGGGATAAAGACGATCTGAGCCGCCACCAGTCCCACGAGAACCGCTCCAACTAAAGCCCTGCGCCGCCGGTGTGCCTTATGGGGGATATTCACGCTGTGGAACGCCGTGTCGCTGGCAACGATATACGCGCTAATGATCAGGAGGGGGGTCATCAGTTGGGCCTGTAGGAACGTGTCGACCAGGCTATGCGTGGCAAAGGCCAGCAACGCCAGGAGCGCCCCTTCCAACCGCCGCCGCCGGATCGCATTGCCGGTGCTCCAACCGCGCCACCACGCCCGGCGTAACTTAACGAGGAGCCATAGCGTGAACACCCACACCAACGCACCGCCCTCTGCCAGCCAGTGCAACGGTAGGCTGTGTGCGTGTTGAAACGACAGGTAGCGGAAGGAATCTGGCCAATGAGGGTACCACAATCGCTCGCCGCCGTAATGCCGGGGACCCACGCCTATAAGCGGATAATCGTGTATCATTTCTGCAGCAGCCATCCACAGATCGAGACGCACAACAGTGCCATAAGCATCACCATATATCATAGCCACAGGAAACAACGCTACTATCACCATGACCATAACAATTGCTGCTGAAATGAGCAAGCGAGGGGCCAGAAGCGGGCGCAGCGCGGATGGAAACCCGGCGCGTGTTTCCGGGCGCAGCAACCATAGCAGCGTCGTCAGCCCGGCCATCACGGCCAGCCCCATATATGCGCCGCGCGACTGAGTCAGCAACACAACGACTATCAGGCCCACGGCGAGACCGCGCAAGCCCCACCGAAGATCGCGCTGCGGCATTGTCATCGAACCGGCCAGCGCCACCGGTATCACGAGTATGCTATAAGCAGCCGTGGGGTTGCTGTTGCCGAGCGGCATCGCGACAGTAAAGGGCACGGGCGGCCATCCCAATCTGAGCAGCGGCTGCCCTTCGCGCCCAGCCCGATACACGACCTCGGCGGCAGCAAACAATACGATGAACACCCCGGCGAACAGAAGCCCCTCAATGATCCGCTGTTGCCAGCGCGATCCCCGGCGCATCAAATCGACCAGCATGTAAAACAGAAGAATCTCCACCCAGATGAGCCACGCGTATTCCAGGCTAATGCGCGGGTGGCGAGCGAACGCCGCCGACACGGTCCAGGCTATCCCCAGGCCCAACAGCGGCCAATCAAGGGGTGTCTGCGGGAAAGGTCGCCTGGCCCGCCACAGATTCAGTAACCACACGCTGAGCAAAGCGGTAACGCCGATCTGGTGCGCGATACGCATGACGGGGATGTGCTCAACCTCCCCGCCAAAGATGGACGCGTAAACA
>CAZSXY010000257.1:0-1611 GCA_964611395.1 uncultured Anaerolineaceae bacterium
GCATGAGCATCACATCCCTTCATTTCGCCGGTTTTGTCTTACTGACGCTGCTGTTTTACTACAACCTGCCGCGCCGCTCGCAGAATATCTTGCTGCTGGGCGTGTCATATGTGTTTTATGCGACGTGGTCGTGGTGGTATTTGCTGCTCCTGTGGTCTCTGACGCTGGCGAACTTCTGGCTGATTCACCGCGTGCGGCGGGGTGGGCGGCCTCACCGATCCATGCTGTGGCTGGCTGTCGGGGTCAACGTCGCGGCGCTGGCCGTTCTGAAGTACGAAAGCTTTTTCGTGCCCGATCTGCGCGAGGCCCTGAACACCGCCAACCAGGCGATTGGCGCGGATGCGCTCAGCATTCTGCTGCCCGCCGGTATGTCGTTTTACGTCGTGGCCGTGATCGCGACCCTGGTGGACGTATATCGCGGGCAGGTCGCGCCGCCGGATGATCTCGTTGATTTCGCCGTGTACATGGCCTATTTCCCGAAGTTGCTGGCCGGGCCAATCGAGCGGGCACGCACGTTCCTGCCGCAGCTAGCCGCCCCGCGTAGCGTGGACGATACCCGGCTGGCGCAGGCGTTCGCGCTGATCATGCTGGGGTTGGTGCGCAAAGTGATCATCGCGGACACGTTGTTCAACACCTTTCCGGCGGGGCTATGGCAGCATCCCGATCGATATGCCGGGCCGCAGTTGACCGGCTATCTGCTGATCTATGCGTTCGCCCTGTACAACGACTTCGCCGGTTATACACACATAGCGCGCGGGGTGAGCGGGCTGTTTGGGATTGAACTGTCGGAAAACTTCAATCTGCCGTACTTCGCCCGCAACTTCACCGAGTTCTGGAATCGCTGGCACATCACCCTGTCGCACTGGCTGCGCGACTACATCTATTACCCGACCAGCCGCGCCTTGCTGCGCCGCAATCCGCGCCGGGACAATATCCCCAACCTGATCGTTCCCCCGCTGCTGACCATGCTGGTGAGCGGTTTGTGGCACGGCACGGGCTGGGGGATGGTGCTTTGGGGAGCGTTGCATGGTGTCTACCTCACCGGCGAACGTATCCTGGCGTTCAGGCGTCCCGCCCGGCCCCCTCAGGTGCAACCGCGCTGGCGGCAGGCGACGGCGATGATCGTCGTGTTCGGGCTGGTCACGCTGGCGTGGGTTCCGTTCCGCGTGACAACTATCCAGGGCGCGGTCGATTACTGGGTGGGGATGCTCGACTGGACCGAGTTGTACCGGCCATCCTACCGGGCATTTATTGCGCTGGTTCCGGCGTTGTGGTTAGATTGGATGCAGTTCCGGCGTGGTGACGCGCTGGATTTCTTACGCTGGCCGCGTGTGGCCCAGGCTACGTTACTGGCGCTGGCGATACTGGCGCTGTTTCTGGTGTCGCAGGCGGATACCGGCGCTCCGTTTGTGTACCAGGGCTTTTAGAGAATGACAGGCGGCGCGGTAGTGAATCCGGTGCAGGCTGCGCCCCCGCCGCTAACTGACAACCGACAACTGACTACTCTCTCAGGTGACTTTATGGACCGTAGCGAAGTACGCGATACACTCCGGGCATTCGTGCTCAACGACATGATCCGGATGCCGGACTACGATCTGCAAGACGACGAAC
>CAZSXY010000258.1:0-1519 GCA_964611395.1 uncultured Anaerolineaceae bacterium
GCGCCCACCATCACCGAAGGGTTAGATGTGTTTGTGCAACTCGTGATGGCCGCAATCACGACCGCGCCGTGTTTGAGTTCCACTCCGCGTCCATTTCCGTTTAAGGGGACTGTTACACTCCGGTCTATCTCATCTGCCTCCAGATCAAACCCCCGCTCGCCAGTTGGCGCTACAAGAGATTTCGCAAATTGATCTTTCATCTGGTGAAGTGGGATGCGGTCTTGAGGACGCTTTGGGCCAGCCAGTGCGGGCTCTACAGTACTCATGTCCAGCTCCAAAGTATCGGTAAAGTCAGGGTCTGGCGTATCATCCGTGCGGAAAAGACCCTGTGCCTTGGTGTAGCGCTCGACCAGGTCAACGAGGTTGCGGGGACGTCCGGTGTACTCCAAATATCGTAACGTTTCAGCGTCTACGGGGAAGAAACCCATGGTGGCCCCGTATTCCGGAGCCATATTGGCGAGTGTCGCACGATCAGGGAGACTCAAACGGGAAAGTCCGCTGCCAAAGAATTCCACGAACTTTCCAACAACCCTCTTCTGACGCAGCATCTGGGTTACAACAAGGACAAGGTCTGTCGCCGTCGCGCCTTCTGGCAATTGGCCGACCAGCTTGAACCCGACGACTTCAGGCATGACCATAAAAATCGGCTGGCCCAGAATGACCGCTTCGGCCTCAATGCCCCCCACCCCCCAGCCGACGACACCCAAGCCGTTAATCATGGTTGTATGCGAATCGGTGCCGACCAGGCTGTCTGGGAACACGACGGTTGTGTCATCAATTTCACGAGTTAACACACCGCGCGCCAAGTATTCAAGATTTACTTGATGAACGATTCCTGTGGCTGGCGGTACGGCCCGAAAATTTTCGAATGCCCCCTGCCCCCAGCGGATAAACTCATAACGTTCGCGGTTGCGCTCAAATTCAATTTCAGCATTGCGGCGCAGCGCGTCCGGTGAACCAAACACATCCACCTGGACAGAATGGTCAATGACCAGGTCAACCGGAATTGCGGGCTGGATGCGAGCAGGGTCGCCCCCCATACGCTGCATCGCTGAACGGAGCGCGGCAAGATCGACCAGTGATGGAACCCCGGTGAAATCCTGCAAGATGACTCGCGCTGGCTTAAATGGCACTTCCTGCCCCTCAGGATTCCAGTTTGCCAGCGTAACAACGTCATCATCGCGCACTTCAAAACCATCATTCGATCGCAACGCCGATTCGAGGAGTATCCTTATGGAAAAAGGGAGTGAGGACACTCGTCCAATACCTTGTTCCTCAAGTGCGCTCAGGCGATAATAGGTAACAGTTCCGTCGTCGGTCTCCAGCACCGTGCGAGCGCCAAATGTATCCTGCAGCCTGTTGTCAGTCATTCCGTGTCCTTCCTTGTGCCGTGGCGTGCTTTCTGCATGCTCAACTCTCTACAGTGCAGATTATACCGAATACTTTATGCCCAAACTAATCGGTGGAGGCCCGTTGTGCATGTTGGGGGTGCTTTTGCGCGAGGTGATCCGGCGTTGAG
>CAZSXY010000259.1:0-1505 GCA_964611395.1 uncultured Anaerolineaceae bacterium
GTCTTCGTGGGCAGTTTCGGTGTGCTGATCCTGATCTACTGGCGGACGCGCCGCCACGAGTTCGTGCCGCCGGTGCTGGATGATGATGCGCTGCCACCGGTCACCATCCAATTACCGCTATACAACGAGGCGCACGTCGTCGAACGGCTGATCGCGGCCTGCGCCCTGCTTGATTACCCCCGCGACCGGCTGCATATCCAGGTCATCGACGATTCGACGGATGAGACAACCGCTATCGTGCGACGGGCCATCGCGCAGTGGGGCGAACGGGGAGCGCCGCCGATCACGCTGCTGCGCCGTCCGTCTCGTCAGGGTTACAAAGCCGGGGCGCTGGCGTACGGTTTAGAGCGGGTCACGACGCCCTTTGTTGCGATCTTCGATGCCGATTTTGTGCCCCCGCGCGACTTCCTGCGCCGGACGATGCCGTATTTCACCGCCGACGAATCACTGGCGCTGGTGCAGACGCGCTGGGCGCATCTCAATGCGGAGACGAACTGGCTCACCCACGCCCAGGCCCTGACGACGGATGGGCATTTTGTGATCGAACAGGGCGCACGCAGCCGGGGCGGGCTGCCGATGTCCATGAACGGTTCCGGCGGCATCTGGCGCGTGGCCGCGTTGCGCGATGCCGGGGGCTGGTCTGCCCGCACCCTGACCGAAGACCTCGACCTGTCGTACCGGGCGCTGGCACGCGGCTGGCATTTTCATTACATGGTGGACGTGGCCGTGCCGGGCGAACTCGTCCCGCAGGTGCAGGCGTACAAGCGCCAGCAGCGGCGCTGGGCCACCGGCATGACGCAAAACCTGCTCCACCATGCGCTCCCCTTATGCCGCTCTAACCGGTATGCTCCCTGGCAGAAATTCATGGGCCTGATGCACCTGGGGCAATACGCCGTGCAGCCGCTCATCTTGCTGATGTTTCTGCTCACGCCGCCGCTCATCTGGTCGGGCATGCTGGCCCGCCTGCCCGACTTGGGGCTGCTGGGCGGGGTCGGGATCATTCCCCCGCTGATGATGGCGCTGGCGCAAATGACGCTCTACGAAGATTGGCCGCGCCGCCTGTTGTTCATGCCGGTGCAGGGGATGATTGGCATTGCCGTCGTTCTGAACAATTCGATTGGCGTGCTGGCGGCGTTCACGCGCACGCGTGCCGCACGCGAGTTCCGGCGCACGCCCAAGTTCAGCGTGGCGGGCGGGGCGCAGGATTGGCGGCACAGCCGTTACGCGTTGCCGGTTGACCAGGTGACGATCGGGGAGATCGCGCTGGGCATATACGCCATTGCCGGGCTGGTGATTGCGCTCGATCGCATGCCAGCCATGGCGCTCTATATGGCTGGCTATGCGGTTTCGTTTATCACGTTCGCGCTATGGAATATCCGGCAAACGCGCCTGGGTCTCCGGCGGGGTGTGCGGCGGACGCGGCGCGCGCGCCTGTCCCGCGAGCGCCCCCTGGCCGGGTGATGGCGTCTTGCGCAGTGAAGCCACGACATCCGGTGAGTGTTTAG